>CADCTP010000222.1 GCA_902805565.1 uncultured Mycobacteriales bacterium | reverse complement strand
GCCCGGTGCCGGCTCGGCCGGCGGGCTGGGCGCGGCGGTGCTGGCCCTGGGCGGGCGGCGCCGGTCCGGGGTCGGGCTGGTGGCCGACGCGGTGGACCTGGCCGGCCGGCTCGCCCACGCCGACCTGGTGCTGACCGGGGAGGGCTCCTTCGACTTCCAGTCGCTGCGCGGGAAGGTCGCCGGCGGGGTGGCCGCGGCCGCCCAGGAGGCGGCGGTGCCCTGCCTGGTGCTGGCCGGGCAGGTGTCGGTGGGCCGGCAGGAGGCCGCCGCGGCCGGGGTCGAGGCGGCGTACTCGGTGGCCGAGCAGGCCGGTTCGGTCGCCGCCGCGATGGCCCGCCCGGCCGAGCACCTCGCCGACCTGGCGGCCCGGGTCGCCGGCCGGTGGAGCCACTGAGGGGCCGGACACGGCGGCCGGGCCGGGGAGCCGAGCGAAGTCGGTCGTACGATGGGGGAAGACCGGAGGGCGGGCGGACGTTGGTCCCGCCGAAGGCGACCCGAGTGAGTGGAGAGACCGTGTCCTTGGAGACGACCGACACGACGACCGAGGCCCAGAAGTCCGTGCTCCTCACCGACGGTGCGGCCACCAAGGTCAAGGCGCTGCTGGACCAGGAGGGCCGGGACGACCTGCGGCTGCGGATCGCGGTGCAGCCGGGTGGCTGCTCCGGCCTGCGTTACTCGCTGTTCTTCGACGAGCGCTCGATCGACGGCGACGAGGTCACCGCTTTCGGTGGCGTCGAGGTCGTGGTCGACCGGATGAGCGTCCCCTACCTGTCCGGCGCGACGATCGACTTCGTCGACACCATCGAGCGCCAGGGCTTCACCATCGACAACCCGAACGCGGGCAGCTCCTGCGCCTGCGGCGACTCGTTCAGCTAGACCCCGCACGTCCCGCGAGCCGCGTCCCGGATTCCGGGGCGCGGCTCGCGGCGTCCGGTCAGCGCGCGTGCGGCCCCGGGCGGCGGGTTGTGGCGGACCCGGGGTTGGGGGAGCCGGTCGGGCGTCGCGGGCGTCCGTACCGGCGCGGGGTGGGTCGCCGCTGCGACCGGCCCGGGCGCGGGCCCGACCCCGGGGTGCCGCGCAGGTTCGCCCGGACGGAGCGCGGCCCGGCGGCCGACCGGCCGGTAGGCTGTCGAAGGTCGCGCCCGTGCGGCCGGAACCGCCCCCTCAGACGACCCGAGCGAGGACGACCCCCGTGCCCATCGCCGTGACCGGTTCGATCGCGACCGACCACCTCATGCACTTCGCCGGCAAGTTCTCCGAGCAGCTGCTGCCGGAGCACCTGCACAAGGTGTCGCTGTCCTTCCTGGTGGACGACCTCGTCATCCGGCGCGGCGGGATCGGTGCCAACATCGCCTACGGGCTGGGCCAGCTCGGCCAGCGCCCGGTCCTGGTCGGCGCCGCGGGCCCCGACTTCGCCGAGTACCGGGCCTGGCTGGAGCGCCACGGCGTCGACTGCGAGTCGGTGCACGTCAGCGAGACGGCCCACACCGCCCGGTTCGTCTGCACCACCGACGACGAGCAGTGCCAGATCGCGTCCTTCTACCCGGGCGCGATGTCCGAGGCCCGGCTGATCGAGCTGGCCCCGGTGCACGCCCGGGTCGGCGGGTTCGACGTGGTGTGCATCGCGCCGGACGACCCGCAGGCGATGCTGCGGCACACCGAGGAGTGCCGGCAGCGGGGCTACCCGTTCGCCGCCGACCCGTCGCAGCAGATGGCGCTGATGGGCGGCGAGGACATCAAGCAGCTGGTCGACGGCGCGACCTACCTGTTCACCAACGAGTACGAGCGGGCCCTGCTGGAGCAGAAGACCGGCTGGAGCGACGCCGAGGTGCTCAAGCGGGTCCGGACCCGGATCACCACGTACGGCGCGGACGGGGTGCGCATCGAGTCCCAGGACGGGGCGACGCTCGAGGTCCCGGTGGTGCCGGCCCGGGAGATCGTCGACCCGACCGGCGTCGGTGACGGCTTCCGCTCCGGCTTCCTCGGCGCCACCGCCTGGGGGCTGTCCCCGGAGCGGGCCGCGCAGGTCGGCGCCACCCTGGCCACCCTCGTGCTGGAGGCCGACGGCCCGCAGGAGTACGCGGTCGTGCCGGCCGGGTTCACCGCCCGCCTCGGCGAGGTCTACGGCGCCGCGGCGGCCGACGAGGTCCGGGCGCACCTGCCGGGCTGACCCGCGTCGGGTGGGCGGCCGCCAGGGCCGCCCACCCACCGTCGGCCACGCCGGCGCCCCGCTACAGCGAGACCGGGTAGACCGTCGCCGGGACCTCCGGGACGATGCGCTGCTCCACGAAGATGCCGTGCCACAGCATGAAGACCAGCAGCGTCCAGAGCTTGCGGCTGTAGTCGTGCGGCCCGGTGCGGTGCTGCTCCAGCATGGTGCGGGCCGCGGCCCGGTCGATGAGGTGCTCGGTGCCGCTGGCGTCGATGATGCCGCGGGCCCAGTCGTACAGCTCGTCCTTGAGCCAGTGCCGGATCGGCACCGGGAAGCCGAGCTTGCGCCGCTGGAGCACGTGCGCCGGCACGACGTCGGCCAGCGCCCGCCGCAGCGCGACCTTGGTCTGCTCCTTGGTGACCCGCTGGGCCACCGGCAGCGTCGAGGCGACCCGGAAGACCTCCGGGTCCAGGAACGGCACCCGCAGCTCCAGCGAGTTGGCCATCGTCATCTTGTCCGCCTTGACCAGGATGTCGCCGCGCAGCCAGGTGAACAGGTCGACGTACTGCATGCGGGTCACGTCGTCGGCCGGGCCGACCGCGGCGTACAGCGGGTCGGTGACGTCCCGGAACGACACCCGCGGGTCCCGGGTGCGCAGGAAGCCCAGCTCGTCGTCGCGGAAGATCCGGGCGTTGCCGTAGTACCGCTCCTCGAGCGGGATCGAGCCGCGGCGCAGCAGGTCCTTGCCCCGCATCCCGTCCGGCAGCCGCCGGCCCAGCCGGCCGAGCGCCGTGCGCAGGCCGCCGGGCAGCGAGGTCAGCGCCTTCAGCGACGCCGGCTCCCGGTAGATGTTGTAGCCGCCGAACAGCTCGTCCGCGCCCTCGCCGGACAGCACGACCTTCACGTGCTTGCGGGCCTCGCGGGCGACGAAGTAGAGCGGGACCAGCGCCGGGTCGGCCACCGGGTCGTCGAGATACCAGACGATCAGCGGCAGGGTGTCCATCATCTCCTGCGCGGAGACGGTCTTGACCACGTGCCGGACGCCGATCGCGGCGGCCGACTCGGCGGCCACGTCGACCTCGGAGAAGCCCTCCCGCTCGAAGCCGGTGGTGAACGTGATCAGGTCCGGGTTGTGCCGCTTGGCCAGTGCGGCGATCGCGGTGGAGTCGATGCCGCCGGACAGGAACGAGCCGACCGTGACGTCCGCCCGCATGTGCTTGGCGACCGAGTCCGCCAGCACGTCGCGGATCCCGTCGTACAGCCGCTGCTCGTCGTCGACCTGCCGGACCGGGAAGGTCGGGGTGAAGTAGCGCCAGGTCTCCAGCGGCCCGCCCGGGCGCTGCCGGAACGCGGTGCCGGACTCGATCCGGCAGATGCCGGCGTGCATCGTCGCCGGCTCGGGGACGTACTGCAGGGTCAGGTAGTGCTGCAGCGACCGGGTGTCGACCTCGGCGCCGTTGCCACCGGCACCCTGGGCCAGCGCCAGCAGCGACTTCTTCTCCGAGCCGAAGAACGTGCCCCGCGAGTCGGTCATCGTGAACAGCGGCTTGATGCCGAACCAGTCCCGCGCCCCGAACAGCACCCGCTCGTGGGTGTCCCAGATCAGGAACGCGAACATCCCGCGCAGGTGGCGCACGCAGTCCTCACCGAGGTGCTTGTACGCCGCGAGGATCACCTCGCTGTCCCCGTCGGTGGCGAACGTCGCCCCGTGCTCCCGGACCAGCCGCTCCCGCAGCTCCAGGTAGTTGTAGATCTCGCCGTTGAACAGCAGCCAGTAGCGCTCGTCGTCGTACGGCAGCGGCTGGTGGCTGTTGTCCAGGTCGATGATCGACAGCCTGCGGAAGCCGAGGACGGTGTCCTCGTCGCCCTGGGTGCCGCCCTCGTCCGGGCCGCGGTGCCGGGCGAGGTCGAGCGCGGCGGCGAGGTCGTCACGGACCTCCTTGGCCGTGCCGTCGTTGCTGAGGAAGCCGAGCAGGCCGCACACGGTGTGGCTCTCCGATCGTCGGGATCAGCGGCTCAGTATTCCAGGCGCCCCTCGCCCCGGTCACAGACCGGGGCGCGCCGGCCGGGGCGTCCGGCACCGGCACGGGACCGTCGCACTGGCACCTCGCCGGCCGGGCGAGCCAGGTCGGTCACGGCACCCCGGTCCACCCGACCGGGTGTGCCGGTCAGCCGCCGCGGCGTACTGAATAGACCGGGACGCCGTCCGCGGCGGCGGTCTCGCCCTCGTACGCGTGGCCCCGCATCCGGCACCAGGCCGGGATGTCCAGCCGGGCGGCCGGGTCGTCGGCGGCCACCGCGACCAGCCCGCCGACCGGCACGTCGCCGATCCGCCGGGCCAGCTCGATCACCGGCAGCGGGCAGCGCCGGCCGCGCTGGTCCAGGACGATCATCGGAGTGTCACAGCCCGGTCACCCCGGCCCGCTCCCGCAGTCCGGCCACCAGCGGCGGCAGCACGGCGAGGAAGCGGTCCACGTCCGCCGCGGTGCTGTCGCGATGCAGTGAGACCCGCACGTTGCCGTGCGACAGCACGCCCATCGCCTCCAGCACGTGCGACGGGGTGAGCGTGGCGGACGTGCAGGACGAGCCGCTGGAGACGGCGAACCCGCGCCGGTCCAGCTCGGTCAGCAGCGCCTCGCCGTCGACGTACAGGCAGGAGAAGGTGACCAGGTGGGGGAGTCGGGCGTCCGGGTCGCCGACCACCTCGACGTCCGGGACGGTCGCCGCGACGGTGGCCCGGATCCGGTCGACCAGCGCCCGCTGCCGGTCCGCCTCGGCCGCGGCCTCCGCCAGCACCGCCCGCAGCGACGCGGCCGCGGCCACGATCGCCGGGACGTTCTCGAAGCCGGGCACCCGGCCGCGCTCCCGCTCGTCGACCGGCAGCGGGGAGCGCCACCGGGTCCCGGTCCGGACCACCAGCACGCCGACGCCGGGCGGGCCGCCCCACTTGTGGGCGCTGGCCGACAGCAGCGACCAGCCGGCCGGGACCGGCAGCCGGCCGACCGACTGCGCCGCGTCGGTGTGCAGCGGCACGTCCAGCGCCGCCGCCACCTCCGCCACCGGCTGCAGCGTGCCGACCTCGTGGTTGGCCGTCATCAGGCTGGCCAGCGCGGCGCCCCGGGCGGCCGCGGCGAAGGCGGCCGGGTCGACCCGGCCCAGCCGGTCCACCGGCACCGGCACCGCCTCGCCGCCGTCGGCCACGTGCCGCTCGGCGGCGTGCAGCACGCAGGAGTGCTCCACCGCCGAGTGCACGAACCGGCGGGAGACCCGGCGCCGGGCGGCGAGCCCGCCGAGCACCGCCAGCTGCGCGGCCTGGGTGCCGGACGCGCAGAAGGTCACCTCGTCGGCGCGGGCGCCGAGCGCCTCGGCCACCACCTCCCGCGCGCCGTCGAGCAGCAGCCGGGACCGCCGGCCGGCGCCGTGCTGCTTCGCCGGGTCCGCCCAGCCGTCGGCCAGCGCCGCGACCAGTGCCTCCCGGGCCACCGGGTGCAGCGGCACCGCCGACGCCGCGTCCAGGTACGCCGCCATGGCGGCGACGGTACCCCCGGAGACCCGCACCCCCCGGCGAGCTGGGAGGGCCGGCGGCGAGTAGTCTCCGAATGCCCGGGGAAAGCCCGGGCGGACGTTGTTGACGCAGGTAGGTGCGGAGGGCGGGTCACGTGGGACGCGGTCGTTCCGGGCGGGTCACGCGGCTGGCCGCGGGGTCCGTTTTTCTCATGCTCACCCTCGGCGCGTGTTCCACCGAGGACTGGAACAAGGCATTCGGCTTCGGCTGGCCCGCGGGCATCACCGAGCAGTCCCGGTCGGTCCGCGAGCTGTGGACCTGGTCCGCCGTCGCCGCCCTGGTCGTCGGTGCCCTGGTCTGGGCGCTGATCTTCTGGGCCTGCATCGTCTACCGGCGGCGCAACTCGGAGCTGCCCCGGCAGACGAAGTACAACCTGCCGATCGAGGCGATCTACACGGTCGCGCCGTTCCTGATCGTGGTCGTGCTCTTCTACTACACGGCCGTCACGCAGAACATCGTCACCGACCTGAAGCCGCCGCCGGACACCACCGTGTCCGTCACCGCCTTCAAGTGGAACTGGCAGTTCAGCTACCCGGACCGGCAGGACCCGCGCACCGACGAGGCCGTCTACACCGTCGGCAGCACCACCGAGATCCCGATCGTGGTCGTGCCGCAGGGGCAGAACGTGCGGTTCCAGGTCAGCTCGAACGACGTCATCCACGCCTTCTGGGTGCCGGACACGCTGTTCAAGCGGGACGTCTTCCCGGCCCCCACGAAGAACCAGAACAACCAGTTCCAGCTCAAGCCCGAGGTCCTCGGGTCCTACCGCGGCCGCTGCGCCGAGTTCTGCGGGACGTACCACTCCCAGATGAACTTCGAGATGCGCGTCGTGTCGCCGTCGGACTACCAGCGCTACCTCAACGCGCTGGCGTCCTTCGGCAACGAGGACAGCGACCGGCAGGCCAAGGCGCTGACCGCGATCGGGCAGGCCCCGCAGGCCACCACCACCCACCCGTTCGACACCGAGCGGGAGCGCCGGGCACCGTCCGAGCGCCCCGCCGAGGCCCAGGACTAGGAGAGTCGGATGCGCATCGAAGCACGGCTGTTCTGGATCCTGACCGGCCTGTTCGCGCTCTTCGCCGTCGCCTACGGCCTCTGGACCTGGCTGGACAGCGGCCGCATCGAGGTCGCCGGCTTCGCCGCCCTGGTGCTGACGTTCGGGCTGGGGCTGATCGTCGCCAGCTACTTCTCCTTCGTCGCCCGCCGGATCGACCTGCGTCCGGAGGACCGGCTCGACGCCGACATCGCCGAAGGCGCCGGGGAGCTCGGCTTCTTCAGCCCGGGTAGCTACTGGCCCTTCGGCATCGCGCTCTGCGCCATGATCACCGGCTTCGGCCTGGCGTTCACCGAGTGGTGGCTGGTCGGGCTGGGCATCGTGGGCGTGCTCATGACCGTCGGCGGCCTGCTCTTCGAGTACTACACCCGCGGGCACACCTCCCCGACCTTCTGAGCCCAGGCCGGCAGGCTTCCCGGTGCCGCCGCGGACGAAGGCGACCGCCCCGCCGGTCCCCGCGACGTGGGACCGGGTGCTCGCGCACCGGGTCCGCGCGCACCACCTCGACACGCCGGCGACCGACGGGCTCGTCCCGCTGATACGCCGGCTGTCCGGTGTCCACGCCCAGCTCGCCTCCTCGGCCGAGGCCGCCGTGTGGCTGCGTACCGGTGGCGCCGTGGGGCCGGCCGACGTGCGGCGGGCGCTGGCGGTCGACCGGACGCTGGTGAAGACCTGGGCCGTGCGCGGCACCCTGCACCTGCTGCCCGCCGCCGACCTGCCCCGGTGGACCGCGGCCCTGGGCACCCGGCGCTTCCCCCGCCCCAAGTCCTGGTACGACTACCACCAGGTCACCCCGGAGGACATGGCGGCGATCGAGGCCATCGTGCCGGAGGTGCTCACCGGGGAGCCGGTGACCCGGGAGGCGCTCGCCGCCGCCGTGGCTGCCCGCGCCGGCCGGCCGGCGCTGGAGGCCCAGTTGCTGTCCGGCTGGGGCGCGGCGCTGAAGCCGCTGGCGGCCCGCGGGCAGCTGGCGTTCGGCCCGCCGGACGGCCGCAGCGTGACCTTCGTGGACCCGCGGGCCTGGCTGGGGGACTGGGAGACCCCCGACCCGGCCCAGGCCGTCCAGGACGTCCTCAGGGCCTATCTCGACACGTACGGGCCGGCCGACACCGACGAGCTGGTCCGCTGGTCCGCCCTGGACCGGCCGGTGGTGCGCGCCGCCCTGGCCGCACTGGCCGGGGAGCTGGTCGAGCTGGACGTCGAGGGGCACCGCGGCTGGATGACGGCCGCCGGTGCCGCGGCGGTGCGGGCCGCGGAGCCGGACGGCGCCGTCCGGCTGCTGCCCGGCTTCGACCCGTACGTGGTCGGCGTGCTGCGGCAGTTGGAGCACCTGGTCCCGGCGGCCGCCCACAAGGCGGCGGTGTCCCGGGCCAGCGGCTGGATCTCCCCGGTGCTGCTGCACGGCGGCCGCATCGTCGGGACCTGGGCCCAGGAGCTGGCCGGTGGCCGGCTGCGGATCGCGATCACGCCGTTCGGCCGGCTGGCGCCGGCGACCCGCTCGGCCGCGGCGGCCGACGCGGAGCGCTGGGCCGGCTACGCGGGCTCCCCGCTCGACCTCACCTGGACCTGAGCCACCCGGCCGCCTGAGCCACCCGGCCGCCTGAGCCACCCGGCCGCCTGAGCTACCCGGGGAACGCGCGCCGGACCCTGGCCGGCATGTCCCTGCGATCAGTGGACGGGGAGGCCCTCGGACCGTCGCCGGAGCTGCCCATTCGGACCCGGGCGGCCCTGGACCGGCTGATCACAGAGGTACCGCCGGGACCCCGGCCCCCGTGGCCGGTGACATAACGACGGCGTCCGTGCGGGCGCCCGGGCCGGGGGAGTGGGTGCCCCGGACGGCACGAGGCCCCGCCGGCGGTGCCGGCGGGGCCTCGACGCGTCGTACGGAGAGCTACAGCTCCGGGTCCTTCGGGCGGCCCGCCAGCTCGCGCCGCTCGTTGGTCTCGAGGCCGGCCTCCAGAGCGGCCTCGGTGCCGGAGCGGTCCTGCACCTCGTCCGGGTCCTGGACCTTCCAGAGGAAGCCCTTGGCCTTGCGGCCGGGGTGGGTGAGGCGGTTCATCCGCTTCGGCACCGCGGCACCGGCGTACTCCAGCGCGCTGTGGCCGTGGTCGTCGACCGGGCCGAGCGGCTGGTGCACCTCGATGAACTCACCGGACGGCAGCCGCTTGATGATGCCGGTCTCCACACCGTGCTCCAGGATCTGACGGTCGTGCCGCTGCAGGCCCAGGCAGATCGTGTAGGTCAGCACGTAGGCGATCGGCGGGAGCGCGATCAGGCCGATGCGGCCGGCCCAGGTCATCGCGTTCAGGCTGATGTCGAACTTGGCGGCGATGATGTCGTTGCCACCCGAGATCAGCAGCACGGTGTAGAAGGTCAGCGCCATCGCGCCGAGCGAGGTGCGGACCGGCACGTCGCGCGGCCGCTGCAGCAGGTTGTGCAGCGCGCGGTCCTTGGTCAGCCTGGCCTCGATGAACGGGTAGAGCGCCAGGAGCGTGAACATGATCCCGGGCAGCACCACGCAGGGCCAGACGAGCGGCGAGATCGTGTAGTCCCACAGCCGGATCTCCCAGGCGGGGAACAGGCGGGTCGACCCGTCCAGGAAGCCGATGTACCAGTCGGGCTGGGAGCCCGCGCTGACGTGCGCGGGGTTGTACGGCCCGTACAGCCAGATCGGGTTGATCTGCACCAGGCCGCCCAGCGCCGCCATCACGCCGAAGACCAGGAAGAAGAAGCCGCCGCCCTTGGCGCCGTAGGACGGGTACATCCGCTCGCCGACGACGTTGTTCTCCTGCCGGCCCGGGCCGGGGAACTGGGTGTGCTTCTGCTTGACGACCAGGCCGACGTGCACGGTGATGATCGCCAGAATCAGGCCCGGGATGAGCAGCACGTGCGCGATGTACAGCCGGGGGATGATGTCGGTGCCCGGGAACTCGGCTCCGAAGATCGCGTACGCCACCCAGGTGCCGACGACCGGGATCGACAGCATGATCGCGTGGGCGATCCGCAGGCCGGTGCCGGACAGCAGGTCGTCCGGCAGCGAGTAGCCGGCGAAGCCCTCGACGATGCCCAGGGTCAGCAGCGTGACGCCCAGCAGCCAGGTCAGCTCACGCGGCTTGCGGAACGCGCCGGTGAAGAAGACCCGCAGCATGTGCACGGTCATGGCCGCGACGAACAGCAGCGCCGCCCAGTGGTGGATCTGCCGCATCAGCAGGCCGCCGCGGACGTCGAAGGAGATGTCCAGGGTGGAGTCGTACGCCCGGGACATCTCCACGCCGCGCAGCAGCTCGTAGGAGCCGTTGTAGCGGACCTCGGTCATCGACGGGTCGTAGAAGAACGACAGGTAGACGCCGGTGAGCAGCAGGATGACGAACGAGTAGAGCGCGATCTCGCCCATCATGAAGGACCAGTTGTCCGGGAAGACCTTGTTCAGGGCCCGCCGGGTCAGCCCGGACCCGGTGTAGCGCTCGTCCGCCCAGTCGGCGGCCTTGCCCACCGGACCGGTGTTGCGCCGGGTCGGCGTGGGTCGCCGTTCCGAGGTGGTCTGGCTCATGGCCGCTCCCAGAAGCTCGGTCCAATTGCTTCATTGAAATCACGTCTCGCCACGAAGTATCCCTCGTCATCGACCGTGATCGCGAGTTTTGGCAGCGGCCGGGCCGCGGGACCGAAGACCGGCTTCGCGTCCTGCAGGAGGTCGAACTGCGACTGGTGGCAGGGGCACAGGAGCCGGCCGGTCTGCTGCTCGTAGAGCGACGCCGGGCAGCCGGCGTGGGTGCAGATCTTGGAAAAGGCCACGTAGTCCTGCCAGCCGTAGTCCTCCTGGTCCGGCCGGGGGGTCACGGTCTGGCCCGGACGGAGGCGGATCAGCAGCACGACGGAGTCGGCCCGCACCTGCATGGACAGCCCCTCCTCCGTGGCGGGGAACACAGTCTCGATGCCGCCGGCCTCGATGTCGCCCGGCCGGACCAGCCGGCGGTCGCCGGTCATCAGCCGGGTGCCCTCGGCCCACCCGGTCCGGAACAGCTCGCCCTTCGGCTTCTTGATCAGGCCACCGAGCGGGACGATCGCGAGCGCGCCCAGGGCCAGCACGGACAGCCCCAGCACACGCTGCAGCAGCGGGCGGCGGGCGATGCCGGTCATGTCCCAGCCGTCGGACACGATCGCCGCGGTGGTCTCCCGGTCCTCCTGCTCGGAGTAGCCGCCGTGCCGCTCCTGGACCGACTCCTCCTCGGTGATGAGGAGCTTGGCCCACAGGATCGCGCCGAGCCCGAAGCCGAACAGCGAGATCGCCATGGTCAGGCCGAGCACCGGCGTGAACCACGCGTACGAGTCGCTGCTGATGTCGTACCGCCAGGGGAGGACGACGTAGCAGACGGTGAAGGCGAGCGCGCCGACGAAGGCGGCGACGAAGCACAGCGCGACGACCCGCTCGGCCCGCTTCTCGGCCTTGGTGCCGGGGACCGGGAACCGGTCCCGGCGGTGGGTGATCGTGACCCCGTCGATCTTGGAGGCCTCGTGGGCCTGGTCCTCCAGGCTCAGCGTGCGGTAGGTCTCGAGGTCGACGTCCGGGACCGGCGTCCCGGCGTGCAGATGGCGGCCGTCCACGTCGCTCACGACTTCGCTCCGATCCAGAGGATCATCAGCATGATCGCTCCGATGCCGACGACCCAGGCGACCAGGCCCTCCGGGACCGGGCCCATCCGGCCGATCGGGGCGCCGCCCGGGTCGCCTTGCTCCTTCAGGGTCTGCACGTAGTTGGTGATCGCCTGCTTCTGCTCCTCGGTGAGCTGGTTGTCCCCGAAGACCGGCATGTTCTGCGGGCCGGTGAGCATCGCGGTCCAGATCGTGAGGTCGTTCGCCTGGTCCATCGGCGGGGCGTACTTGCCCGCCGAGAGGGCGCCGCCGCGGCCGGCGAAGTTGTGGCAGGAGGCGCAGTTGAGCCGGAACAGCTCGCCGCCCTCGGCCAGGTTCTCGTCGCTGCCGCGCAGGTTGCCGGTCGGGATCTCCGCGCCGCCGCCGACGGACTGCACGTACGCCGCGATCTGCAGCGTCTCGGCCTCGTCGTAGTACGGCTCCTTGCGCTCGACCTGGGCCTCCTGGCGGGCGACCGGCATCCGGCCGGTGGCCACCTGGAAGTACACCGCGGCCTCGCCGACGCCGATCAGCGACGGCCCGCGGTCCTGCACACCCTGCAGGTTGCGGCCGTGGCAGGTGATGCAGCCCTGCTCGAACAGCTGCCGGCCCTTGCGGATCTCCACCGGGTCCTCGGAGGGCGCGTTGGACGCGACCTGTGCCTTCGGGGTGGCAGCGGCGGCCACGGTCGCGTACGCCACGCCCACCGTGCCGAGAGCGAGGGCCAGCGCGATGGCGCCCGAGACCCGGCGGCGCAGCCGTGTCCGGGGCCTCCTGCCCTTCGTCGTCGAGGGGCGGTCGGTCATCGAGGTTCCACCTTCGTCGTTGTCGTCGGCGAGCGGCCGGACGGGGTCGGTCACTGGATCAGGTAGATCGTGGCGAAGAGCCCGATCCACACGACGTCGACGAAGTGCCAGTAGTAGGACACGACGATCGCGCTGGTGGCCTGGGCCGAGGTGAAGCGGCCCATCGTCGAACGGGCCAGCACGAACAGGAACGCGATGAGCCCGCCGACCACGTGCAGGCCGTGGAAACCGGTGGTCAGGTAGAACACCGACCCGTAGCCGGTCGCGGAGATCGTGGTGCCCTCGTGGACCAGCTCGTAGTACTCGTACGCCTGGCCGAGCACGAAGACGAGGCCCAGCAGGAACGTGAGCAGGAACCAGCGGCGCAGCCCGTAGACGTCGCCGCGCTCGGCGGCGAACACGCCGAACTGGCAGGTCACCGAGGAGGACACCAGGATCAGCGTCACGATCAGGGCATAGGGGACGTTGAGCTCGGTGGGCTCCATCGGCCACTCGCCCGGGTGGGCCGCGCGCACCGTGAAATACATCGCGAACAGTCCGGCGAAGAACATCAACTCGCTGGACAGCCACACGATTGTCCCGACGCTCACCATGTTGGGCCGGGAGAGCGAGTGGGCCCGCGAGCCCTCGTAGGTCGCCGTCGTCACGGCTTCATCATTCCACGCGCACGGGAACCGCACCCGGCGGGGTGCGGGCGCGTTAGCGCAGGTCTCCGGCCTGTCCCGGCGGAACGGGGGGTGGTCTCGGCGGCTGCCGGCGATCACCGTCGGTGATGATCGGGACGGCCGGGGCCGGCGGTCACCGACCGCGACCCGGCCTCGGCGTGTCGGGACTCCCGCGCCGAGCTGGGCGGTCCGGCGCGGGGACGGGGTCGCCGACGATGCTACGGGCCGGGACGCCCGCTAGGCCGAACGGGTGGTTCGGCCGGTCGCGGGCGGCGTGTCGCGCGGTGTGCCGCCCGGACCCAACGATGCATCGTTGACCACGCCCCGTGACCATGCTTACTGTTCGGTGGTCGATCCGTCGCCACCCCCTGGCGGCGTACGGCACGTCAGGAGGCTCAGACGTGGTCGCAGGATCCCGTCCCGGCAGCAGCTCGCAGCGAGCGGTCCGCAAGGTCTCCACGGCCAAGCGCGCGTGCGGAATCTGCGGCGAACTGCTGTCGGCGTACAACCCGGGTCCCAACTGCTTCGTCCACTCGACGAGCGCGTCCCGCCGGCCGGAGTCCTGGCAGCGTCGCTGAGGACCGCCCCGGCCGGCCCACCGGGCCGCTGACCTCCCCGTGAGCGCCGCCGGGCACGCTCTAGTATCAGCCGCATGACCGCTCCGGCAGCGCCCTCCACGGTGATCGTCTTCAGCCACGACCCGAAGGTGCGCGCACAGGTGCGCTCGGCGGTCGGCCGGCGGCCCGCCGCGGACCTCGGCCGGGTCGAGTGGGTCGAGTGCGCCACCGGCGCCGAGGTGGTCGCCCGGATCGACGCCGGCGGCGTCGACGTCGCGATCCTGGATGGCGAGGCGCAGCCGACCGGCGGCATGGGCATCAGCCGGCAGCTGAAGTTCGAGATCGACGACTGCCCGGCGCTGTGCGTCCTGCTGGCCCGCCGGGACGACCGGTGGCTGGCGACCTGGTCGCTGGCCGACGCGACCCTGGTCGCCGCGCCGCTCGACCCGGTCACCGCCGCGGAGACCGTCGCGCAGCTGCTGCGCGACCGCGCCCGCGGCGTGCCGGTCGTGCGCTAGCCCCGACCGCGAGGAGGACACCCGTGCCGACCTGGCCCGATGTGCTCGGCCGGCTCATCCGGGGCGAGTCCCTGGCCACCGCGGACACGTCCTGGGCGATGGGCGAGATCATGGCCGGGGAGGCGACCCCGGTGCAGCTGGCCGCGTTCGCGGTGCTGCTGCGGGCCAAGGGGGAGACCCCGGCCGAGCTCGGCGGCCTGGTCACCGCGATGCTCGCCGCCGCCACCCCGGTCCAGCTGCCCGGCCCGGCCCTGGACGTGGTCGGCACCGGCGGTGACCGGGCCAACACCGTCAACATCTCCACCATGTCCGCGCTGGTCGCGGCCGGGGCCGGCGCCCGGGTGGTCAAGCACGGCAACCGGGCGGCCTCCTCGGCCTGCGGGTCGGCCGACCTGGTCGAGGCGCTGGGGGTGACCCTGAGCCTGCCCGGCCCGGCCGTGGCGCGCTGCGTCGAGGAGGCCGGCATCGGCTTCTGCTTCGCCCCGGTCTACCACCCGGGGATGCGGCACGCCGGCGTGCCGCGGCGGGAGATGGGTGTGCCCACCCCGTTCAACTTCCTCGGGCCGCTGACCAACCCCGCCCGGCCGACCGCGCTCGCGGTCGGCTGCGCGGACGAGCGGATGGCGCCGGTGATGGCGGCGGTGCTGGCCGACCGCGGCGACACCGCGCTGGTGTTCCGCGGCGACGACGGCCTGGACGAGCTGACCACCACCACGACCTCCCGGGTCTGGGTGGTGCGCGGCGGCGCGGTCACCGAGGAGCGGTTCGACCCGGGCGCGCTCGGCGTGCCGGTGGTCGACCGGGAGGCGCTGCGCGGCGGCGACGCGACGTACAACGCCAAGGTCGCCCGGGCGCTGCTGGCCGGCGACCGCGGGCCGGTGCGGGACGCGGTGCTGCTCAACGCGGGGGCCGCGCTGGCCGCGTACGACGGGCTCGGTGGCCCGCTGGCCGACGCGGTCGGCGCCGGCATGGCCCGGGCGGCCGCGGCGATCGACAGCGGCGCCGCGGCGGACGTGCTGGACCGCTGGGTGACCGTGAGCGCGTCGGCCGGCTGACCGGCCGGGTCACCGCCGCCGGCGGGTGCTCGCCGGCGCCAGCACCAGACCGAGGTTGTGCCCGCCGAAGGCGAACGACGTGGACACCGCGAAGTCCGGTGCCGCCGGCCGCGGCGCCCCGACCACGTGGTCCAGCTCGCACTCCGGGTCCACCGAGGTGAGGTTGCGGGTCGGCGGCAACAGCCCGCGGGCCAGCGTGACGGCGGTGACCGCCGCCTCGATCGCCCCGCCGGCGCCGAGGGTGTGGCCGAGCACCGACTTGGTCGCGCTGACCGCCGGACCGGCGCCGCCGAACACCGCCCGGACCGCCCGCGCCTCGGCCAGGTCGCCGACCTTGGTGCCGGTGCCGTGCGCGTTGAGGTGGCCGACGTCGCCGGGGGCGATGCCGGCGTCGGCCAGCGCCCGGCGCAGGCAGGCGGCCGCCCCGGAGCCGTCCGGGCGGGGTGCGGTGACGTGGAAGGCGTCGGTGCTGGACGCCCAGCCGACGACGTCGGCCCAGCCGGCGGCGCCGCGCGCGTCCGCGTGCTCCGGCCGCTCCAGCACCAGGACCGCCGCCCCCTCGGCCAGCACGAAGCCGTTGCGGTCGCGGTCGAAGGGCCGGCTGGCCGCGGCCGGGTCGTCGAACCCGTGCGCGGTCACCTTGGCGTTGAAGAACGTCGCGGCCACCGTCGGGTGCAGCGGGGTGTCCACGCCGCCGCAGACGACGACGTCGGCGGCGCCCTCCCGGAGCAGCCGCAGGCCCTCGGCGACGGACTGCGCGCCGGCCGCGCAGGCGGTGGTGATCGAGGTGCTCGGGCCGCGCAGGCCGTACTTCAGGGCGATGCGGGCGGCCGCCATGTTGGTGAGGATGCCCGGGGCGAGGAACGGGCTGATCGCGGACCGGCCGCGCTCCCGCCGGCGGACGGCGTGCTCCTCGTACGTCTCCAGCCCGCCGCCGCCGGTGCTGACCACGCAGCCGATCCGCTCCGGGTCGGCGTCCACGCCGGCCTCGAGCCCGGCGTCGCGCATCGCGTCCGCCGCGGCGGCCAGCGCGAGCAGCAGGAACCGGTCCAGGCACGGCTCGATCGGTGGCCGCATGACGTCCCGGGCCCGCATCGGCGCGGCCGGCGCGGCGAACTCGACCACGCCGTGCACGGGGTGGTCGGCCGGCGGCCGGACCACCGCGGACCGCCCGGCGCACTGCGCGTCGTGGACCGTGGTCGCGCCGCGGCCGAGGCCGGTCACGGTGCCGATGCCGGTGATCACCGCCCGCCGGGTCATGCCGGCACGCCGTCCCGGTCGGCGGCCGCCAGCGCCTGCCGGAGCGCGACCTTGCGGATCTTGCCGGTGGGACCCCGGGGCAGGTCGGCGGGCCCGACCACCCGGACCTCGCGCAGGGTGGCCGCGGCCTCGGGGGGCAGGGCGGCGGCGACCGCGGCGGTCCGGTCCGGTCCCGGGTCGGCGTCCGGGCGCAGCTCCAGCAGCACCGTGGTGACCACCCCGGTGCCGGTGCGGGCGGCGACCACCGTGCAGTCGCGCACCTCCGGCAGCGCGGCCAGGACCTGCTCCTCGGCCAGCGCGGTGAAGACGGTGCCGCCGCCGGGCAGGTCGACCGCGTCGGTGGCCCGGTCCAGGTGGTAGTAGTAGCCGTCCTCGTCGGCGCGGACCAGGTCGCCGGTGAGGAAGTAGCCGCCGCGCCGGCTGCGGTACGTACCGGCCGAGTCGTTCCAGTAGCCGGGGGACAGCATCGGCGAGCGGACCCCGAGCTGCCCGACCTGCCCGGCCGGCACCGGCCGCCCGGCCCCGTCCAGGACCGCCACGTCGGCGAAGGAGTGCGGCCGGCCGATGCACCGGCCGTACCGGTCGGTGTCCGGGGTGTGGGTGAGGAAGAACATCGCGTGCCCCATCTCGCTGGAGCCGAGGCCGTCCACGAACGCCGAGCCCGGGACCGTACGGCGGCCGCCGCCGGTGAAGACGGTCCGGGTGCCGTGCGCGAGCAGCGGCCGGACGTGCGCCTCGTGCGCGCAGTCGCCGGTGTTCCACCACAGCAGCACCGACGACAGGTCGCCCACGTCCGGGTCCTGGGCGATCAGCTCCGGCCAGGTCGCGGCGAAGCCGACCACGCAGGTCGGCCGCCAGCCGCGCACCGCGTCCAGCACCGCCGGCCCGCTCTGGTCGCTGAGCAGCAGCATCCTGGACCGGTTGCACAGGGC
>CADCTP010000221.1 GCA_902805565.1 uncultured Mycobacteriales bacterium | reverse complement strand
GTCGGGCCGGGGTCGGCCGGGCCGGGCCGGGTCGGGTCGGGGCGGGGTCGGCCGGCTCAGCCGCTGGCGGCCGGGACCCGGGCGGCCAGGTGCCGGCGCAGCGACTCGAGCGCCGCGGCCATCCCGGTCGTCATCCCGGCCAGCTCCTCGTCCCAGCCCGCGCCGGCGCCGAAGCCGCTCATCACCATCCGGACCACGCAGGTCCCGCCGGATCGGGTCGTGACGGTCCACTCGGTGGCCAGCTCGGCCGGCGGCCCCCCGCCGGCCGGGGTCCAGACCACCCCCTCGGTGCGCAGCCTGGCCGGCGGTTCGTACGCGGCCACCCGCCCGGTGTCGTTGACCCCGGCACCCTGGCCCATGTCGTACGCGTACCGCCCGCCCGGGTGCTCCTCGATCTCGGTGTGGTGCAGCCAGGCACTGACCCCGGGGCCGGTGGCGATGGCCGCCCAGACCTCCTCGGGCGTGCCGACGACCTCGACCGACAGGTCGATCGTGCGCCCGGTGTTCCGCTCCGTGCTCATGCCTGCTCCTCCGGGTCCGGGATGGGGTGGACGGCGACGACCAGCCGGTGCGGCCGGCCGCCATCGGTGTGGTGCCGGGCGACCAGCGCGGTGACCGCCGCCGCCAGCTCCTCGGCGAAGGCGGCCCGGGACCCCGCGTCCCGGAACGCGACCTCGGCGTCCAGGCCGAGGGTCGCCAGCCGCCGGTCCTGCCGCTCGGCCCGCCGGGCCAGCTCGCCGACCTCCCGCACCACCCGGGCGGCCAGGGCCACCAGGTGGCGCGCGGACAGCCGGTCGGCGGACCGGGCCGGGTCGCTGGCCACCGCGCCGAGCGCGGCGGGGGAGACCACGTACGACGCCGCGGTGGCGACCAGGCGCCGCTCGGTCAGCCCGCCCCAGCGCCGTTCGCCGGCCGGCGTGACCAGCCCGTGGGCTTCCAGCGTGCGGAGGTGGTAGTTGACCTTCTGCCTGGTCAGGCCGACCTTGCCGGCCAGCTCGGCCGCGGACGCAGGCTCGGCCAGCGCGGCCAGCAGCCGGCCGCGGACCGGGTCCAGCGCCACCATCGCGGCCGCCGGGTCGTCGATGACCTCCACGTCGAGCACGGGTCCACCATGCTCTTGACAAATAATCTTGTCAAGGGCGTAGTACGGTCCGCCGGTGGCATGGCGGAACTGGACCCGCGACCAGGTGGCGCACCCGGTGCGGGAGCTCGCGCCGCGGGACGCCGAGGAGGTCGCGGCCGCGGTCCGGGACGCCGGGCGGGACGGCCTGCCGGTCCGGATGGCCGGCTCCGGGCACTCGTTCACCGCGGCGGCCGTGACCGACGGGGTGCTGCTGCACCCGACCCGGCTGACCGGCGTGCTGGGCATCGCCGGGAACCGGGTGACCGTCCGGGCCGGCACCCGGCTGCGCGAGCTGTCCCGCCGGCTGGCCGAGCACGGGCTGGCGCTGGAGAACCTCGGCGACGTCGACGTGCAGACCGTGGCGGGGGCGGTGGCCACCGGCACCCACGGCACGGGCGCGCGGTACGGCGGCCTCGCCACCCAGGTCACCGGCCTGGAGCTGGTGCTGGCCGACGGCTCGGTGCGCAGCGACCCGGACCTGGTGCCGGCGGCGACCGTCGGGCTCGGCGCCTTCGGGATCGTCACCGCGGTCACCCTGCGCTGCGTCCCGGCGTACGCGCTGCGGGCGGTGGAGTCCGCCGAGCGGCTCGAGGACCTGCTGGAGCGCTGGCCGACGCTGCCGGACGAGACCGACCACGTCGAGTTCTACTGGTGGCCGCACACCCGGGACGCCCAGCTCAAGGCCAACACCCGGGTGCCGCTGGCCGAGCTGGCCCCGCTGCCGCGGTGGCGGGCGCTGGTCGAGGACGAGCTGGTCGCCAACGCGCTGTTCGGGGCGCAGTGCCGGCTGGGCCGGCGGGTCCCGGCGCTGGTGCCGCCGACGAACCGGCTGGCCACCCGGCTGCTGGGCACCCGGACGTACACCGACCTGGCGCACCGGGTCTTCGCGCACCCGCGCCGGGTCCGCTTCCACGAGAGCGAGTGGGCGGTGCCGAGGACGGCCGTCCCGGCCATCCTCACCGAGCTGGACGCGACGATCCGCCGCCGCGGCTGGCGGGTGTCCTTCCCGGTCGAGGTGCGGGTGGCCGCGGCCGACGACCGCTGGCTGTCCACCGCGTACGGCCGGGACGTCGCCTACGTCGCCGCGCACCGGTACGTCGCCGAGCCGCACGAGGACTACCTCGCCGCGTTCGCCGACGTGGTGCACGCCGTGGCCGGCACCGCGGCCCGGCCGCACTGGGGCAAGCTGCACCGGCTGGCCGCCGCCGACCTCGCCCCGCGCTACCCGCGCTTCGCCGACGCGGTCGCGCTGCGCCGCCGGCTGGACCCCGAGGGCCGCTTCACCAACCCGTACACCCGGCGGGTACTAGGCTGAACGGCGTGTTCGACACCCTGTCCGACCGGCTCGCCGCGGTCTTCACCACGCTGCGGGGCAAGGGACGACTCTCCGAGGCCGACATCGACGCCACGGCGCGCGAGATCCGCATCGCGCTGCTGGAGGCGGACGTCGCGCTGCCGGTGGTCAAGGCGTTCGTCGGGGCGGTCAAGGAACGGGCCCGCGGCGAGGAGGTCTCCCGCGCGCTGAACCCGGCCCAGCAGGTCATCGCCATCGTCAACGAGGAGCTCGTCTCCGTCCTCGGCGGCGAGACCCGGCGGCTGCGGTTCGCCAAGCAGCCGCCGACGGTGATCATGCTCGCCGGCCTGCAGGGCTCGGGCAAGACGACGCTGGCCGGCAAGCTCGGCCAGTGGCTGCGCGGCCAGGGGCACACCCCGCTGCTGGTCGCCGCCGACCTCCAGCGGCCGAACGCGGTCACCCAGCTGCAGGTGGTCGGCCGCCAGGCCGGCGTGGACGTGTACGCGCCGGAGCCCGGCAACGGCGTCGGCGACCCGGTCGACGTGGCCCGCCGGGCGATGGCCGAGGCCGAGCGGACCCAGCACGACATCGTGGTGGTCGACACCGCCGGCCGGCTCGGCATCGACGCCGACATGATGGCCCAGGCCGCGGCGATCCGGGACGCGGTCGACCCGGACGAGACGCTGTTCGTCGTCGACGCGATGATCGGCCAGGACGCGGTGACGACCGCGCAGGCGTTCCGGGACGGGGTCGGGTTCACCGGCGTCGTGCTGACCAAGCTCGACGGCGACGCCCGCGGCGGCGCCGCCCTCTCGGTGCGGTACGTGACCGGCCAGCCGATCATGTTCGCCTCCACCGGCGAGAAGCTGTCGGACTTCGACGTCTTCCACCCCGAGCGGATGGCCTCGCGCATCCTCGGCATGGGCGACATCCTCACCCTCATCGAGCAGGCCCAGACGGCCTTCGACGAGGACGAGGCCGAGCGGATGGCCGGCAAGCTCGCCTCCGGCACCGACTTCACCCTCGAGGACTTCCTCGAGCAGATGATGGCGATCCGCAAGATGGGCCCGATCTCCAACCTGCTCGGCATGATGCCGGGGATGGGTCAGATGAAGGACCAGATCGCCGACATCGACGACCGGGACCTGGACCGGACCGCGGCCATCATCCGGTCGATGACGCCGGCCGAGCGGCACGACCCGAAGATCATCAACGGCTCCCGCCGGGCCCGCATCGCCAAGGGCTCCGGGGTCCGGGTCAGCGACGTCAACGGGCTGGTCGACCGGTTCTTCGAGGCCCGCAAGATGATGCAGCAGATGGCCGGTGGGATGGGGCTGCCGGGCATGCGGCGGAACGTCTCCAAGACCCGCGGCAAGAAGGGCAAGAAGGGCAAGAGCGGCCGGGGACCGACGCCGCCGAAGGTGCGCGGCGGGATGCCGGCGCTGCCGCCGGGCGCGCTCAACCAACTGCCGCCCGGCATGCAGATGCCGGACCTGTCCAAGCTCAACCTGCCGAAGAACTAGGCACTCCTGCCGCGGGTCCCGGGCTGACGGCTCGCCCCGTGCAGTTCGGTGCGGAGCTCGTGGGCGCCGTCCGGGCGGGTGACCTCGTAGTAGATGCGGGTGGTGCCGTCCGGCAGCGGCACCACCGACAGGTAGCGCACCCCGCCCCCGCCGTACGGGGAGCGGACAGGGCCGGTGCCGGTCGGGGTCAGCGGGCCGAACCGGCCGTCGGGCCGCCGGGTGCCGGTGGCGACGCCGGTCAGCTCCTCCCAGTTCTGCGCGGCGGTGGCCCGGCCGTCGTACGCGGCCAGCAGCCGGTCGCCGTCGGGCAGCACGGCGCTGACCCGCACGCCGCGGGCGTCCCAGGCCCCGGCCCGGCCGGCCAGCACGGTGCCGTGCCAGGTCCAGGCCACCCCGTCCGGGCTGGTCGCGTAGTCGGTGGTCATCCGGTCCGCGTCGTCCCAGCGCTCCAGCGGGTGCACCGAGGCCCACAGGTGCCACCGCCCGCCCGCCGCCAGCAGGACCGGGTCCTTCACGCCGGCCGCGTCGCTGCCGGGCAGCACCGTCCGCGCCGGTGCGGTGGCCAGGCCCGCGACGGTGTCGGACTCGACCAGGTCGACCCGCCAGTGCTTGCTGCCCGGGGTGGCGCAGCTGACGTACAGCCGCCAGGTGCCGGCGGCGGTGCGGACCAGCGCCGGGCGCTCCAGCGACTCCGCCCCGAACCGGTCCCGCTCCAGCCCGGCGACCTCGGTGAAGTGGACGCCGTCGGTCGAGGTGGCGATGACGTTGCGGATGCCGCGGCCCTCGCCCACCGGCCGGCGCAGCCGGTACGCCAGGTGGAACGTCCCGTCGGCCAGCACCGCGCTCGGCGCCCCGGCCCAGGCCCCGACGCCGTCCGCCGGCGGGCTCGCGACCAGCGCCGATCCGCGCAGGCGGGGGACGGGCAGGGCCGCGAGGTCCCCGGTGGCGGTCACCTCGCAGACCCTCTCACGCCGGACGGTGCGGGAGCCGGCCCAGCGGCACGTCCGGCCGGCCTGGTCACCGCACCCGGCCCCCGACCGGCCGCGGTGCCCCGGGCCGGGAGCGGCCGGGCAGACTGGCCCGGTGAGGCTTTCCGCTGAGGTCAGCAGCGCCCTGGACGCCGGCCGGGCCGTCGTCGCGCTGGAGAGCACGATCCTGGCCCACGGGCTGCCGCCGGGCCGCAACCGGACGGTGGCCGCCCGGCTGGAGGACGTGGTCCGGGCGGCCGGCGCGGTGCCGGCGACGATCGCGGTGCTGCGCGGCGAGCCGGTCGTCGGGCTGACCGGCGCCGAGCTCGACCGGGTGTGCGACCCGGACGCGGGCCTGGTCAAGCTGTCCCGGCGGGACCTGGCCCCCGCCGCGGCGCTCGGCCGGGACGGGGCGACCACGGTGGCGGCGACCGCCGCGCTGGCCGCCCGGGCCGGCATCCGGGTCTTCGCCACCGGCGGGCTCGGCGGGGTGCACCGCGGGGCGGCCAGCTCCTTCGACGTGTCGGCCGACCTGGACGTGCTGGCCGGCACCCCGGTGCTGGTGGTGTGCTCCGGGGTGAAGTCGGTCCTCGACATCGGCGCCACCCTGGAGGCGCTGGAGACCCGGTCGGTGCCGGTGCTCGGCTTCGGCACCGACGCGTTCCCGGCGTTCTACCTGCGCGAGTCGCCGTACCCGGCGCCGTGGCGGGTGGACACCGCCGAGCAGGCGGCCGCGGTCACCCGGGCCCACCTGGCCGGGGGCACCGGCGGGCTGCTGCTGGCCAACCCGGTGCCGGTCGGGGCGGAGATGCCCCGGGAGCTGCACGACCGGCTGCTGGCCGACGGGCTCGCGCTGCTGGCCGACCGCGCGGTCACCGGCAAGGACGTGACCCCGGTGCTGCTGGAGCACTTCCACACCGCGAGCGCCGGGGTCTCCCTGGACACCAACGAGGAGCTCGTGGTGGCGAACGCGACGCTGGCCGCCGCGGTCGCCGTCGCCCTCGCCGGGTGAGCCGGCCCGGACCGGCCCGACCGGGCGGCTCGGGCGGGTCGGGCGGCTCGGGCGGGTCGGGCGGCCGGCCGCGGATCGTCGTGGTCGGCGACGCCGGGATCGACGT
>CADCTP010000220.1 GCA_902805565.1 uncultured Mycobacteriales bacterium | reverse complement strand
ACCGGGCGGCGGCCCGCCGGGCCTGCGCCGGCACCCGGGGCAGCTCCCGGTCCAGCAGCTCCGCCGCGTCCGCCGGCCGGCCCAGCTCCACCAGGCACCAGCCGGTGACCAGCGCGTGGCCGTTGGGCACCGAGGACGAGCCGAGCGCGGTGCCGGTCTCGTCCGGCACGGCCAGCAGCTCGGCCGAGCGCTCCATCGCCGCCCGCCAGCGCGGGACGTCGCCGGCGAGCGCGTACGCCTGGCCCTGCCACTGCACGGCCAGGCCGGTGACCCGGGCGGTCGCCGGCCCGGCCTGCGCGGCGGCCAGCAGCTCCAGCGCCGCGGGCAGGTCGTGCCGGTAGAGGTCCAGCTCGGCCTGCCGGACCAGGCCGTACCGGACCATGTCGGCGTCCCCGGCCGCCCCGGCCAGCCGGACCGCGGCGTCCGTCCAGCGGCGGGCGCCGGCGTCGTCGCCCGCCTCCTGGGCCATCCAGCTGGCGTACTCGGCGTGCCGCGCGGCCAGGACCAGCACCCGGTCCCGGACCGCCGGCCGGGCCGCGCCGGCCAGCGCGCGGACCATCCGGGTCTGGCCGACCAGCGCCGGCAGCACCAGCCGGGGACTGGCGCCGCGGCCGAGCCGGCGCGAGTGCACGAAGATCGCCTCGAGCGTGTCGAGGGTGTCCGGGTCGTCCCCGACCGACGTGAGCGCCGTGGACCCGCCCCGGAGCGGGTCGGGGTCGGGACGGCTCGGGTCGGGACGGCTCGGGTCGGGATGGCTGGGGTCGGGTCGGTCCGCCGGCGGGGTGGCGGCCCGGTCCGGTGCCAGGGCCGCCAGCCGGCCCTCGGCGCCCAGGGCGGCGTCGCAGCGCATCGCCAGGTCGCGGGTCGCCCGGGCGGCGCCGTTCTCGATCTTGCTCAGGTGGCCCTTGCTGTAGTGCACCCGGGCTCCCAGCTCGCGCAGCGAGACGCCGGCCCGCAGCCGGGCCCGGCGCAGCTCGACCCCGAACGGGCCGCCGCCGGTCATCGGGCCTCCGCGTGGTGCATCCCTTCTTGATACGCACCCGGACGGCGTCGGCACAGGACAATTAAATATCCGATCAGGTCGCGGAAGGACAGGACGTGGACATGCGGATCCCGGTCGACCGGAATTCCGGTTCGACCGGGTCCGCGGACCGCCCCGCGTGGTTATCCTGACGTCGGCGACGACCGCGTCGGGCGGGCGGGAGAGCGCGGGCTGCCACCCGCGGGCTCCGTTCGGGCTAACCCAGCAGGGTCAGCACCCACTGCAGAACGCTGACGTACTTGTGCGGTTCCATGTCCTCACCTCCCCTCCTGGGCAGGCGTCCCGCGCGGTCGCGGGCGCCCACACCGACACCGCGGCCGCCTCGACGGGGCGGTCGGGACCGACCGCGGAAGCACCGAGATAAAGACCGACACCCGTTCCGACGAGCAGGCAGAGAACCGCGAGTCGCACCGTGAATCCGAAACTGAAGAAAACCTTCATCGGGATGTCCTCTCGCGTCCTGTCGTCCTCACGAATTCACTGTCGTACGGTCGCGGGAAACGGGGCAGGGGTTTCCCGTCGCCTCCCGGAAGAGGAAACGGGAAACCCGGCGGTGGGCCGGGCAGGCGGATGTCCACGTCCTGTCCACTCGTCCACGAACTCGCGCTGTGATCGCGCGGTCGCGGGCGGAAGGATGGTCCTGCCACGGCCGGATGCGGGCGGTCACCACGGATCGGGGGGTCCGCATCCGGTCGGGTGCCGGACCGCCCGGAGGAACGCCATGACCGCACAGCCCGCCGCCGTCCGGACCGGCCCGGAGCCGTCCGGTGGAGCGGAGCCGTCCGGACGAGCCGAACCGTCAGGGGGACCGGAGCCGTCCGGTGGAGCGGAGCCGTCCGGAGGGGCCGAGCCGTTCGGGGAGGCGGCGTTCCGCCGGGAGATCGGCGGCCGCATCCGCGCCGAGCGCAGCCTGCGCAACCTCCGTCAGGAGGAGCTGGCCCGCCGGGCCGGGGTCAGCCGGAACTTCGTCAGCGCGATCGAGCGCGGCACCCAGCGGCTGGACGCCTGGCGGCTGGTGCACCTGGCCCGGGCGCTGGACTGCGACCTCTGCCGGCTGCTGGACGGCAGCCGGCCCGCCCCCCGCCCGGGCGCCGGCCGCGACGAAACGGCGCGGTAACCGCGTCCTCCTATTGTCCTTGCCGGCACGCCGGACCTACGGTCCGAAGCGTCGGTGACCCCGGTCGGGGTCCACCGGGGAGGGGAGATGCCATGCCCACGACGGTGCGTGCCGCACTGGTCCAGGCCGCCTGGACCGGCGACAAGGAGAGCATGACCAAGGCGCACGAGGAGTACGCGCGGGAGGCCGCCGCGCAGGGCGCCAAGGTGGTCTGCTTCCAGGAGCTGTTCTACGGGCCGTACTTCTGCCAGGTGCAGGACGCGAAGTTCTACGAGTACGCCGAGTCCGTCCCCGGGCCGACCGTGGAGCGCTTCCAGGCGCTGGCCGCCGAGCTCGGCATGGTGATGGTGCTGCCGGTGTACGAGGAGGAGCAGCCGGGGGTGCTCTACAACACCGCCGCGGTGGTCGACGCGGACGGGACGTACCTCGGCAAGTACCGCAAGACCCACATCCCGCACGTCAACGGGTTCTGGGAGAAGTTCTACTTCCGGCCCGGCAACCTCGGCTACCCGGTGTTCGACACCGCGGTCGGCCGGGTCGGCGTCTACATCTGCTACGACCGGCACTTCCCGGAGGGCTGGCGGGCGCTGGGCCTCAACGGCGCGGAGATCGTCTTCAACCCGTCGGCGACCAGCCGGGGCCTGTCGAACTACCTGTGGAAGCTGGAGCAGACCGCCGCCGCGGTCGCCAACGAGTACTACGTCGGCACCATCAACCGGGTCGGCATCGAGGACCTCGGCGACGACGACTTCTACGGCACGTCGTACTTCGCCAACCCGATGGGCGAGCCGGTGGACGGCTTCGCCTCCGACGGGGAGACCGAGGTGGTGGTGCGCGACCTGGACATGGACCTGCTGCGCGAGGTCCGCAACCGCTGGCAGTTCTACCGCGACCGCCGCCCCGACGCGTACGGGGACCTGGTCCAGCCGTGAGCCGGCTGCTGATCACCGGGGGGACCGTCGTCAACGCGACCGGTCCCATCCCGATGGACGTGCTGGTGGACGGGGAGACGATCGCCGCCCTGTACGCGCCGGGCACCGGGCCGGCGGACGTCGGGACGCTGGACGCCACCGGGAAGTACGTCATCCCGGGCGGGATCGACGTGCACACGCACATGCAGCTGCCGTTCGGCGGGACCGCCGCGTCGGACACCTTCGAGTCCGGCACCATCGCCGCGGCCTGGGGCGGGGTCACCACGATCGTCGACTTCGCCGTGCAGCGCACCGGCGAGGTGGTGCAGGAGTCGCTCGCCGCCTGGCACGCCAAGGCGGAGGGCAACTGTGCCGTCGACTACGGCTTCCACATGATCCTCGGGGGTGTGGACGACGACGCGCTCAAGGCCATGGACCAGCTGGTGGACTCGGAGGGGATCACCAGCTTCAAGATGTTCATGGCGTACCCGGGCGTCTTCTACTCCGACGACGGGCAGATCCTGCGGGCGATGCAGAAGGCGTCGGACAACGGCGCGATGATCATGATGCACGCGGAGAACGGCATCGCGATCGACGTGCTCGCCGCCCAGGCGCTGTCCCGGGGCCAGACCGATCCGATCTTCCACGGGCTGACCCGGCCGTCGGTGCTGGAGGGCGAGGCGACCAACCGGGCGATCGTGCTGGCCGGGGTGGCCGGGGCGCCGCTCTACTTCGTGCACCTGTCGGCGTCCGAGGCGCTGGCGAAGGTGGCCGAGGCCCGGGACGCCGGCCGCAACGTCTTCGCCGAGACCTGCCCGCAGTACCTCTACCTCACCCTGGAGGACCAGCTCGGCGCCCCCGGCTTCGAGGGCGCCAAGTGGGTCGCGTCGCCGCCGCTGCGCAGCAAGCACGAGAACCACCTGCCCGACCTGTGGAAGGGCCTGCGCACCGACGACCTCGCGGTCGTCTCCACCGACCACTGCCCGTTCTGCATGAAGGACCAGAAGGAGCTGGGGATCGGGAACTTCACCAAGATCCCGAACGGCATCGGCACCGTCGAGCACCGGATGAACCTCATCTACCAGGGCGTGGTGGACGGCAAGCTGTCGCTGGCCCGCTGGGTGGAGACCTGCTCGACCACGCCGGCCCGGCTGTTCGGGATGTACCCCCGCAAGGGGGTCATCGCGCCCGGCTCGGACGCCGACATCGTCCTGTACGACCCGAACGGCACCAGCGACCTGGGCCTGGCGAGCCAGCACATGAACATGGACTACTCGGCCTGGGAGGGCTTCCGGATCGACGGCCACGTCGACACCGTGCTGTCCCGCGGCTCCGTCGTCGTGTCGGACGGGACGTTCTCCGGCCGCGCCGGCCACGGCCGGTACGTCCGGCGCGGACCGTCCGACCTGCTGCGATAAAGGGGATCCGCTGTGGACTTCGGTGTGGTTCTGCAGGCGACCCCGCCGGCCGCGCGGGTGATCGACCTGGCCCGGCAGGCCGAGCTGCGCGGCTTCCGCGCGGTCTGGACGTTCGACTCGCACCTGCTCTGGCAGGAGCCGTACGTGATCCACAGCCAGATCCTGGCCGCCACCCGGACGGTGACCGTCGGCCCGATGGTCACCAACCCGGCGACCCGGGACTGGACGGTGACCGCGTCCACCTTCGCGACGCTGAACGAGATGTTCGGCAACCGGACGGTGTGCGGGATCGGCCGGGGCGACTCGGCGGTCCGGGTCACCAACGGCCGGCCGACCACGCTGGCCACCCTGCGGGAGTCGGTGCACGTCATCCGGGAGCTGGCCAACGGCCGGGCGGTCGAGCACAACGGCACCACGCTGCGGCTGCCCTGGGCCGGGCGCAGCGAGCTGGAGGTCTGGATCGCCGCGTACGGGCCGAAGGCGCTGCAGCTCACCGGGGAGGTCGGCGACGGGTTCATCCTGCAGCTGGCCGACCCGGACATCACCGCCTGGACGATCAAGACCGTCCGGGAGGCGGCCGAGGCGGCCGGCCGGGACCCGGCGTCGGTCACCATCTGCGTGGCCGCGCCCGCGTACGTCGGCGACGACCTGGCCCACCAGCGCGAGCAGTGCCGCTGGTTCGGCGGGATGGTCGGCAACCACGTCGCCGACATCGTCGCGCGGTACGGGACCGGGGACGGGGCCGGCGGGGTGCCGAAGGCGCTCACCGACTACATCGCCGACCGGCAGGGTTACGACTACAACGAGCACGGCCGGGCCGGGAACACGCACACCGCGTTCGTCCCGGACGCGATCGTCGACCGGTTCTGCATCCTGGGCCCGGTCTCCGAGCACGTCCGGCGGCTGACCGAGCTGGCCGCCCTGGGGGTCGACCAGTTCGCCGTCTACCTGCAGCACGACGGCAAGGAGGAGACCCTGGCCGCGTACGGCGAGCACGTGATCCCCGCGGTGACCGAGCAGCTGCCGGCCAGGTCGTGACCGGGGTCGCCGCGGAGCCGGGGCCGGCCGCGGTCCTGGTGGGCGACCGGCCCGCCGCCCCCCGGGCCCGGGCCACCCTGGCCCGGGCCGGCTGGCTGGTCGCCTCGCTGCTCGTGGTGTGCGCGCTGTGGGAGGCGTACAAGCTGGTGGGGCCGGCGGACGGGGGGTCGGTGCTCGGCGCCCGGCTGCTGCCCCGCTCGGACGACGCGTCGATGCCGCACGTCTGGCAGGTGCTCGAGCGCTTCGGTCGGCCGGAGTCCGCGGCCGGCGACAGCTCCAGCGTGCTGGTCGCCGTGCTGGAGGCCGTCTGGTTCACCTTCCGGGTGGCGATGGCCGGGCTGCTGCTGGGCGTGCTGGTCGGCATCGGGCTGGGCGTGCTGATGGACAGGTTCACCGTCGCCGAGCGCGGGCTGCTGCCGTACGTGGTGCTGTCCCAGACCGTGCCGCTGGTCGCCCTGGCGCCGCTGGTGGTCGGCTGGGGCGGCCGGCTGCAGATCGGCGACGTCACCTGGCGGCCCTGGATGTCGGTGGCGGTGATCGCCGGCTACCTGGCGTTCTTCCCGGTCGCGGTGGGGACGCTGCGCGGGCTGCGCTCGCCGGCGGCGCACTCGGTGGAGCTGATGCGCAGCTTCAACGCGTCCTGGCGGCAGTCGCTGCTGCGGCTGAAGCTGCCGGCCAGCGTGCCGTACCTGGTCCCGGCGCTGCGGCTGGCCGCCGCGTCGGCGGTGGTCGGCGCGATCGTCGCGGAGATCTCCACCGGCATCCGCGGCGGCATCGGCCGGCTGGTCATCGAGTACTCGCGCGAGGCCACCAGCGACCCGGCCAAGGTGTGGACCGCGTTCACCGGCGCCGCGCTGCTCGGCCTGGTCGTCGCCGGGCTGGTGTCCCTGCTGGACGGTGCGCTGGCCCGCTACCGGCCGGCCGGGGGGCAGGCATGATCGAGCTGGCCGGGATCGGCAAGACGTTCCGCGGGCGGACCGACGTCGTCGCGCTCACCGGCATCGACCTCACCGTCGCGGCCGGGGAGTTCGTCACGTTCATCGGGCCGTCCGGCTGCGGCAAGAGCACGCTGCTGCGGGTGGTCGCCGACCTCACCGACCCGACCGCGGGCACGGTCACGGTCAACGGCAAGACCGCCCGGCAGGCCCGGCTGGACCAGGACTACGGCATCGCCTTCCAGCAGTCCGGGCTGATGGACTGGCGTACGGTCGCCCGCAACGTCGAGCTGCCGCTGGAGCTGCGCGGCTGGGACCGCCGCCGGCGCCGGGACCGGGCGCTGGAGCTGCTGGAGCTGGTCGGGCTGGCCGAGTTCGCCGGGTCCCGGCCGGCCGAGCTGTCCGGCGGCATGCAGCAGCGGGTGGCGATCGCCCGGGCGCTGGCCACCGACCCGAAGCTGCTGCTGATGGACGAGCCGTTCGGCGCGCTGGACGAGATGACCCGGGAGCGGCTGCAGGCCGAGCTGACCCGGATCGCCCGCGAGTCCGGCACCACCGTCGCGTTCGTCACCCACTCCATCCCCGAGGCGGTCTACCTGTCCGACCGGGTCGTGGTGATGTCGGCCCGGCCCGGCCGGATCGCCGCGGTGGTGGACGTCGGGCTGGGCGAGCGGACCGACGACACCCGGGAGGCGCCGGAGTTCTTCGCCCGGGTGACCGAGGTCCGGGAGGCGCTGCGGGGCCGTACGGTCGTGCGGGCGGAGGAGCGGTGAACACCCGCGCCGCGCGGATCGGCCTCCCCGTCCTGGCCGGGGTGCTGTTCCTGCTCGGCTGGGAGCTGCTGGTCGTCGCCAACGACATCAAGCCGTACCTGCTGCCGAAGCCGTCGGCGATCTGGGCGCAGCTCACCCGCAACATCGACGACATCCTCACCACGTCCGCCCGGACCGGCACGAACGCGCTGGTCGGCCTGGTGGTCGGCGCGGTCGCCGGCATCCTGGCCGCCCTGGTGGCCAGCCGGTTCCGGGTCGTGGACTCGCTGCTGGTGCCGCTGGCGGCGGCGGTCAACGCGATGCCGATCATCGCGCTGGCGCCGATCTTCAACACGATGTTCTCCACCACCAGCGCCGTGCCGCGCCGGCTGGTGGTCACGCTGGTGGTGTTCTTCCCGCTGTTCGTCAACGCGCTGCGCGGGCTGCGCCAGGTCGAGCCGATCCACCGCGAGCTGCTCGACTCGTACGCGGCCGGCGGCTGGACCTTCGCCCGGAAGGTCCGGGTGCCCGGCGCGCTGCCGTTCGTGTTCACCGGGCTGCGGCTGGCGGCGTCGCTGGCGGTGATCGCCGCCGTCGTCGCCGAGTACTTCGGCGGCCTGCAGAACGGCCTCGGCACCCGGATCACCTCCGCCGCCTCCAACACCGCCTATCCGCGCGCGTGGGCCTACGTCGCCGCCGCGTGCGCGCTCGGCCTGGTCTTCTACCTGGCCGCGACCGCGCTGGAGAGGCTGGCCACTCCCTGGCGCACGTCCCGCTGACCCCGCACCGCAGCGTCGGGGCCGCCCTCCCACCCCCCGAGGAGCACACATGCGACGACGAAGCCGAACGCGTACCACCCTGCGAGCCCTGTCGGTCGGCGCGGTGCTGGCCCTGCTCGCGACCGCCTGCGGCGGCGACTCCGACTCCGGGGAGACCGGCACGGCCGGCGACGCCTCGACGAAGGTGAAACTCCAGCTGCAGTGGGTCACCCAGGCCCAGTTCGCCGGCTACTTCGCGGCCCTGGACCAGGGCTACTTCGCCGACGAGGGCCTGGACGTGGAGATCCTCGAGGGCGGCGTGGACATCGTCCCGCAGACGGTGCTGGCGCAGGGCCAGGCGGACTTCGCGGTGGCCTGGGTGCCGAAGGCGCTGGCCTCCCGGGAGCAGGGCGCCGGGATCACCGACGTCGCCCAGGTCTTCCAGCGCTCCGGCACCCTGCAGGTGTCCTTCAAGGACAAGAACATCACCTCGCCGGCGGACCTGCGCGGCAAGAAGGTCGGCAACTGGGGCTTCGGCAACGAGTACGAGCTGTTCGCCGCGATGACCGAGGCCGGCCTGGACCCGGCGAAGGACGTCACCCTGGTCCAGCAGCAGTTCGACATGCAGGCGCTGCTCAAGGGGGACATCGACGCGGCCCAGGCGATGGACTACAACGAGTTCGCCCAGGTGCTGGAGGCGAAGAACCCGGCCACCGGGCAGCTCTACCAGCCGTCCGACTTCAACGTCCTGAACTGGAACGAGGTCGGCACCTCGATGCTCCAGGACGCGGTGTGGGCGAACACCGAGCGGCTGGAGAGCGACCCCGCGTACCAGGAGACGACGGTGAAGTTCCTGACCGCGGCGATGAAGGGCTGGATCTACTGCCGGGACAACGCGGCGGCCTGCCGGGACATCGTCGTGGCCAAGGGCTCCAAGCTCGGCGCCAGCCACCAGCTCTGGCAGATGAACTCGGTCAACCAGCTCATCTGGCCGTCCGCCTCGAAGATCGGCCTGATCGACGAGACCGCGTGGAACCGGACCGTGGAGATCGCCCGCAAGACCCGCAACGCCGAGGGTGCGACGGTGCTGACCCAGGCTCCGGAGGGGCTGGCCTACACCAACGACTACATCCAGCGGGCGCTGGACAAGCTGACGGCGGCCGGGGTCGACGTGACCGGGAAGTCGTACGAGCCGGAGACGGTGACCCTGAAGGAGGGCGGCGCCTGAACCGTGCGACCCGGCCGGGGTGCGGGCCCCGGCCGGGGCCGGTCCGGACCTGACCGGACCGGTCCGGGCCTGTTGTTGACAGCTCTGTTTCGTCTGTGACTGAATCGGACCGGGCGAGGTGGATCACGCCTTCGCCACGTCGCTCGTGTACTTCTGCGCCGGATCGTCTCGTCGGTCCGCCGGTTCCAAGGAGTTGACGTATGAGCCTTCCCCGCGCCCGGTTCCTGACCGCGGCCCTCGTCTGCCTCCCGCTGGTGCTCACCGCGTGCGCGAGGTCCGAGGACTCCGACACCGGCGGCGGGACCGGCGCCGGCTCCGGTGGCGGGGAGCAGGTGGTGGCCACGCCCAGCGGCGGCGCCGCCGGCCCGGGCTGCACGCTGGAGGCGTACGGGGCGCCGAAGCTCGACCTGAAGACCGCGGTGATCGGCTTCTCCCAGTCGGAGAAGGAGGCCAACCCGTTCCGGATCGCCGAGACGCAGTCCATGCGGGACGAGGCGGCCAAGCTGGGCGTGAAGAAGCTGCTGGTCACCAACGCCAACTCGCAGCTGTCGAAGCAGATCAGCGACATCCAGGACATGATCAACCAGGGCGCGCAGGCGCTGGTGGTGGCGCCGCTGAACTCCGACGGCCTGGAGCCGGCGCTCAACGCGGCCAAGGCGAAGAAGATCCCGGTGCTCACCATCGACCGGAAGATCAACGCCAAGGCCTGCGACACCTACCTCGCCTTCCTCGGCTCGAACTTCGTCGAGCAGGGCAAGCAGGCCGCGCAGCAGATGGCGAAGGCGCTGGACGGCAAGGGCAAGGTGGCGATCCTGCTCGGCTCCTCCGGCAACAACGTCACCACCGACCGGACGAAGGGCTTCGTCGACGAGATCGAGGCCAACTCGCCGGACATCGAGATCGTCGCCCAGCAGACCGGCGACTTCGCCCGGGACAAGGGCCAGTCGGTGATGGAGCAGATCATCGCCGCCCAGCCGGACATCACCGGCGTGTACGCGGAGAACGACGAGATGGCGCTGGGCGCGCTGGTCGCGCTGAAGAGCGCCGGCAAGAAGCCGGGGGAGGACGTCCAGGTCGTCTCCATCGACGGCACCCGCAACGCGGTGCAGAAGGTGGTCGACGGCGAGATCTACGCGGTGGTCGAGTCCAACCCCCGGTTCGGCCCGCTGTCGTTCAAGACCCTCACCGACTTCTACGCCGGCACCTCGATCCCGGCCGACGTGATCATCTCCGACAAGCTCTACACCAAGGACAACGCGGCGGCCGAGGTCGGCTCGGCGTACTGATGGAGGCCGTCCTCGAGGCCCGGGGGACCGGCAAGCGGTTCCCCGGGGTGGTCGCACTGTCCGGCGTGGACCTCGCGCTGCGGCCCGGCGAGGTGCACGCCCTGGTCGGGGAGAACGGCGCCGGCAAGTCGACCCTGATCAAGGTCCTCACCGGGGTCTACCAGCCGGACGACGGCACCCTGCTGCTCGGCGGGGAGCCGGTCCGGTTCGGCCGGCCGCTGGACGCGCAGGCGGCCGGGATCAGCACGATCTACCAGGAGGTCAACCTCGTCCCGCTGCTGTCCGTCGCCCGCAACCTCTTCCTCGGCCGGGAGCCGCGCACCCGGCTCGGGCTGATCGACACCCGGGCCATGGACGCCCGGGCGGCCGAGCTGCTCGGCTCGCTGGGCGTGCACGCGGACGTACGGCGCCCGCTGCGGACCCTCGGCCTGGGCACCCAGCAGATGGTCGCGGTGGCCCGGGCGGTCGCGGCCGAGGCCCGGGTGGTGGTGATGGACGAGCCGACCTCGTCGCTGGAGCCGCGCGAGGTCGCCACCCTGTTCGACGTGGTCGGCCGGCTGCGGTCGCAGGGCATCGCGGTGCTGTACGTCAGCCACCGCCTGGACGAGCTCTACCGGATCTGCGACCGGGTCACCGTGCTCCGCGACGGGCGGGTCGTCCACACCGGACCGCTGGCCGAGCTGCCCCGGCTGCGGCTGGTCGCGGCGATGCTCGGCCGGGACCTCGACGAGGTGCGCCGGGAGGGCAGCACCCGGTTCGACGGGGCCTCGTCGGTCGCGTCCGGGGCGCCGGTGCTGGAGGCGACCGGGCTGGCCCGCCGGCACGTGCTGGACGGCGTCTCGCTGACCGTCCGGCCCGGCGAGATCGTCGGCCTGGGCGGGCTGCTCGGCGCCGGCCGCAGCGAGACCGCCCGGGCGATCGCCGGCGCGATGGCCGTGGACGCCGGCACGGTGACCGTGGCCGGCCGCCCGGTCCGCACCGGGTCGGTGCCCGCCGCGATGGCGGCCGGGGTGGTGATGCTGCCCGAGGACCGCAAGGCGGACGGGATCGTGCCGGGCCTGTCCGTACGGGAGAACATCGCGCTGGCCGCGCTGCCCACCCTGTCCCGGGCCGGGATCGTCTCGCGGGCCCGGCAGGACGCGATCGTCGACCGGTTCGTCACCCGGCTCCGGATCAAGGCGTCCGGCCCGGACCAGAAGGTCGGCGAGCTGTCCGGCGGCAACCAGCAGAAGGTGCTGCTGGCCCGGCTGCTGGCCCGCAACCCCAAGCTGCTGCTGCTGGACGAGCCGACCCGGGGGATCGACATCGGCGCCAAGGCCGAGGTGCAGGGACTCATCGACGAGCTGGCCGCGGAAGGGCTGGGGGTGGTCCTGATCTCCTCCGAGTTCGAGGAGGTCGTGGAGGGCTCGGACAGCGTGGTCGTGCTGCGGGACGGCCGGGTGGTCGCCACGCTGCACGGCGCCGAGGTGACCGAGGACGCGCTGATCTCCGCGCTGGCGGCCGACGGTGACTGAGACCGTGCCGCGCCGGTCGGTGGACCGGGCCGCGACCCGGCGCTGGCTGCGGGACAACGGCGTGCACCTCGCGGTCGCCGTGCTGCTGCTCTACAACCTGCTCTTCACGGCCAACTTCGCCACCGTCTCCAACCTCACCACCCAGCTCGTGCAGGTCGCGCCGGTGATCATCGTCGCGCTCGGGATGGCGATGGTGATCGGCACCGAGGGCGTCGACCTGTCCGTCGGCTCGGTGATGGCGATCGCCGCCGCCCTGCTCCCGCTCTACCTCGGCTACGGGATCGTGGCGGGCGTCGTGGTGGCGCTGGCCGCCGGCGCCGCGTGCGGGCTGCTCAACGGGGTGCTGGTCGGGGTGGTCCGGATCCAGCCGATCGTGGCGACGCTGGCCCTGCTGGTCGGCGGCCGCGGGCTGGCGATCGTGCTGGTCGACGGGCAGATCAAGGACATCCGCAACGACACCCTGCTGGAATTCGGCTCGGCCAAGGCGCTCGGCATCCCGCTGGTGGTGTGGCTGGCCGCGCTGCTCGCGGTGGCCGTCGGCCTGCTGGTCCGGCGCACCACGTACGGGCGGCAGCTGGTGGCGATCGGCGACAACCGGTCGGCCAGCGCGCTCGCCGGGCTGCCGGTACGCCGGGTGCTGATCGTGACGTACGTCCTGAGCGGGGTGCTGGCCGCGGTCGCCGGGATCGTGGCCACCGCCCGGCTCACCGCCAGCGACCCGTCCTCGATCGGCAACCTCTACGAGCTGAGCGCGATCACCGCGGTCGTGGTCGGCGGCACCGCGCTCACCGGCGGGCGGGTGCGGATCCTCGGCACGGTGATGGGCGCGCTGCTCATCCAGCTGATCCGGGCGACGCTGATCAAGAACGACCTGCCCGACTCGATCGCGCAGATCGTGCAGGCGGCGATCATCGTGCTGGCGGTCTACGCGCAGCGCGAGCGGCGGGCGGGGGCGTCATGACGCCGGTGTCCCCGACCGGGCCCGCCGGGTCCGCCTCGCCCGCCGGGCCTCCCTCGCCAGCCTCGCCCACCGGGCCGGCCGCGGCCGGCGCGGTCACCGCGGTCACCGCGGTCACCCGCCGGGAGCGGGCGGCCGGCATCGTCCAGCGCTCCGGGGCGTACCTGGTGCTGGCGCTGGTGGTGCTGGTCGCCTCGCTGGCCTTCGACTCGTTCGCCACCACCGGGAACGCGCGGAACATCGCCATCCAGAGCTCGTTCCTGGCGATCGTCGCGCTCGGCATGACCTTCGTGATCATCAGCGGCGGGATCGACCTGTCGGTCGGCTCGGTGTTCGCGCTCGGCGGCGTGCTGGCCGCGTACGGGATGCGCTGGGGGAGCCTGGCCGCGGTGCTGCTGCCGCTGGCCGTCTGCGGGGCGATCGGCCTGCTCAACGGCGTGCTCGTCGGGTACGGGCGGCTGGCGCCGTTCATCGTCACGCTGGCCACCCTGCTCGGCGCCCGCGGCCTGCTGCTGGTGATCACCGACGAGGGCTCGATCACCCGGGTGATGCCGGCGGACTCGCTGCTGGTGCGGCTGGCGCAGGGCTCGGTCCTCGGCCTGGGCTGGCCGGTGTGGATCGTGGTGGTGCTGTTCGCCCTGGGTGCGGTCGTGCTCAACCGGACCCGGACCGGGCAGTCGGTCCTGGCGATCGGCGCCAGCCGGGACGCGGCGCTGCTGATGGGGCTGCCGGTGGCCCGGCGCACCACCCTGCTCTACCTGGCGAGCGGGCTGCTGGCCGGGCTGGCCGGTGCGCTGGCCGCGGCGTACTCGGGGTCCGGGGTCACGATCGTCGGCGTCGGGCTGGAGCTGGACGCCATCGCCGCCGTGGTCATCGGGGGCACGCTGCTCACCGGCGGCGCCGGCACGATCGGCGGCACGCTGTGCGGGGTGCTGCTGCTGCGGGTCATCCAGAACGTGATCAACCAGATCGGGACGCTGGGGTCGTCGTACCAGTCGGTGGTCAGCGGGGCCTTCCTGGTCGTGGTCGTGGTGATCCAGGCGTACCTGAGCCGGGAGCAGCGGCTGTGACGACCGACCCGGTCGGTGCATTGACAGCCCCGGACATCGGAAGCAACATTTCGTACACAGTCTGAGCGCGTGCGACGCGGCCTCCCGGGGGCCATCGGCGGGTCGTCGGAGCTCCCGACCTCTCCCGAGGTGCCCATGGCCCGCCTGCGCTCCGCGCTGTCCCTCCTGCTCCTGCTCGCGCTGACCGCGCTGGGGCTGGTGTCCGGCGCGGCGCCGGCCGCCGCGGCCTGGGTGCCGAAGACACCGCCGCTGACGACGCCGTGGACTGCCCAGGTCTCGCCGACCAACGCGCTGCCGGAGTACCCGAGGCCGCAGCTGGTCCGGCCGGACTGGCAGAACCTCAACGGGGAGTGGCAGTTCGCCGGGACGAACTCGCTGGCCAGCCCACCGACCGGGCAGAACCTGGCCGAGTCGGTCCTGGTGCCGTACCCGGTCGAGTCGGCGCTGTCCGGGATCCAGCGGCACGAGGACCGGATGTGGTACCGGCGGACCTTCACGGTGCCGACCACCTGGTCCGGCCGCCGGGTGCAGCTCAACTTCGGCGCGGTGATGTGGCAGGCCACGGTGTGGGTCAACGGGCAGCAGGTCGGCACCCACAGCGGCGGGTACGACCCGTTCTCCTTCGACGTCACCGGCGCCCTGCGCTCCGGCACCAACGAGGTCATCGTCGGCGTGTACGCCCCGGTGGACAGCGCCGGCTACCCGATCGGCAAGCAGCGCAAGGTCGGCAGCGGCATCTTCTACACCGCCGCCAGCGGCATCTGGCAGACCGTCTGGCTGGAGCCCACCCAGGCCGCCCGGGTCACCCGGCTGGACACCACGCCGGACGTCCCGGCGGGCGTGCTCGACCTGGTCGCCCAGGGCGTGGGCGGCGGCACGGTGACCGCCCAGGTGCTCAGCGGCGGCACGGTCGTCGGCACCGCCTCCGGCGCGGTCGGCGCGCACCTGCGGATCCCGGTGCCGTCCGCCCGCCTGTGGTCGCCCACCGACCCGTACCTGTACGACCTCCGGGTCACGCACAGCGGTGGCGACGTGGTCACCGGCTACTTCGGGATGCGCTCGGTCGGCAAGGCCGTCGTCGGCGGCGTCCTCCGCCCGGTGCTGAACGGCAAGTTCGTCTTCAACCTCGGCACCCTGGACCAGGGCTACTGGCCGGACGGCATCCACACCGCGCCGACCGACGCGGCGCTGCGCTTCGACCTGGAGCAGCAGAAGGCGCTCGGCTTCAACACGGTGCGCAAGCACATCAAGGTGGAGCCGGCCCGCTGGTTCTACTGGGCGGACCGGCTCGGCCTGATGGTGTGGCAGGACATGCCGTCCATGCGTACCGGCGTCACCCCGTCCGCGTCCGACCGGGCCAACTTCGAGTCCGAGCTGCGCCGCATGGTCGACCAGCTGCGCGGGATCACCTCGATCGTGCAGTGGGTCCCGTTCAACGAGGGCTGGGGCGAGTACGACCCGGCGCGGATCGCGGACCTGGTCAAGAGCTGGGACCCGACCCGGCTGGTGAACAACAACTCCGGCTCCAACTGCTGCGGCTTCGACGGTGGCAACGGCGACGTCATCGACGACCACATCTACGTCGGTCCGGGCAACCCGCAGCGGCCGTCCGCGACCCGGGTCGCCATGCTCGGCGAGTTCGGCGGGCTCGGGCTGCGGGCCGCCGGGCACGAGTGGAGCCCCGGCAACGGCTTCGCGTACGAGATGACGTCGTCCCCGGCCGCCCTCACCGAGCGGTACGCCCAGGTCACCACCGCGGTCGGTCCGCTGATCGCGTCGAACGGCCTGTCCGGCTCCATCTACACCCAGCCGACCGACGTGGAGAACGAGGTCAACGGCCTGTTCACGTACGACCGGCAGGTGCTGAAGGTGGACGCGGCCCGGGTCCGCGCGGCCAACGCCTCGGTGCTCGCCGCGGCCGCCGGCACCGCACTGCCGACCGGCCAGCTGGCCTCGCTGCGGGTCACCACCCCCGGCTTCACCGACCGGTCACTGCGGCACGCCGGGTCGCTCGCGGTCACCTCCGTGGTCAGCTCGGACCTCGACAAGCTCGACGCGACCTTCTGGGTCCGGCCCGGGCTGTCCAACGCCTCCTGCTACTCCTTCGAGTCGCGCAACGCCGGCGGCTCGTACCTGCGGCACGCCCTGTCCCGGGTCCGGCTCGCCGCCCGGGACGGCAGCGCGCTGTTCGACGGCGACGCCACCTGGTGCGCCCGCCCCGGCCTGTCCGGCGCGGCGACCTCGCTGGAGTCGGCGAACGTGCCCGGGTCGTACCTGCGGCACCACAACAGCGAGGTCTGGCTGTCCCGCAGCGGCGGCCCGCTGCCCTCCGACAACCCGGCCAACTTCGCCGCCGACGCGACCTGGAACGTCAGCGCCCCCTGGTGGCGCAGCGGCGCCGACCTGCCGCTCGCGGCGCGCTCGCTGCGGGTCACCACGCCCGGCTTCACCGACCGCTACCTGCGGCACCAGGCGTCCCTGGGGGTCACCTCCGTGATCACCGCCGGGTCCTCGGCGACCGACAAGGCGGACGCGACCTTCGTCGTCCGGCCCGGCCTGGCCGACTCCTCCTGCTACTCGTTCGAGTCCCGCAACTTTCCCGGGTCCTACCTGCGGCACGCCAACTTCCGCATCCGCCGCGACGCCGCCGACGGCACCGCTCTCTTCCAGCAGGACGCCACCTTCTGCGCCCAGCCGGCTTCCGGTGGCGTGGCGCTCCGCTCGTACAACCTGCCGTCGCACGCGATCCGGCACTACGCGGCCGAGGTCTGGATCGCCGCCAACGGCGGCGGCAACCCCACCGACAACCCGGCCAACTACGCCCCCGACACCACCTGGGCCGTCGCCCCGGCCTGGACCCCCTGACCGCCCCGCCCGGTCCGGTCGGCACCGTCGCTGATCCGGACCGGGCCGCCATACCGGTTTCACACCCGGGGCGCGGGGCGGGTATCCTGTCCCGGTCGGCGCGGGAGACCGTGCCGTGCGCTCGTAGCTCAACGGATAGAGCACTTGACTACGGATCAAGAGGTTGCAGGTTCGAGTCCTGCCGAGCGCGCGTTTCTGGTTGAGACAGTCCACAGGGCCCGACCCCAGGTCAGGGCCCTGTGTGCTGTCCGGAACAAGATCTACTCCGCTGCGGCTGACGGCTCCTAAATGATCTTGGTCCACGAAGTGGTCCACGAGCGCCGGTACGGTCATCCTTGTGACCACCACTCCGGCGGCGCCCGCGCGG
>CADCTP010000219.1 GCA_902805565.1 uncultured Mycobacteriales bacterium | reverse complement strand
CGGACGGTGAGCGGCACCTGCCGGCCGTCCAGCTCCAGCACCGGGCCGGCCCCGCAGGGCAGCGCCAGCACGTCGCCCGGGGCGACGTCGGCGCCGACGACGTCGGCGGCGGTGAGCAGCCGCACCTCGGCGATGCCGATCGGCCCGGCCGGGGTCTCCCCGCCGGCCGCGGGCAGGGCGCGCACCGACAGCCGCTCGGTCGACACCGGCGGGATGAGCACGGTGCCGTCGGCGCCGACGGCCGCCCGGGTCCGCCGGCCGCCCGCCTCGACCTCGACCGCCGCCGGCAGCACCGACGCGGTGGACACCAGCGGGCTGAGCTGCACGCCCTGCAGCGGCCGGCGCTGGGACCAGGCCAGCCGCAGCACCGGGTCCTCGTCGCCGGGGTCGGACACCCACCCGGTGCCGGGGTCGCCGTCGACCGCGGCGTTCGCCCGCACCCGCGGGTCGTCGCCGAGGCTGCTGGACGCGGCGGCCCGCAGCTTGCCGGGGGCCGGGGTGAGCAGGAGGTCGAGGTCCCGGCCGGGCCGGGACCGCACCGTCACGCCGAGCCTGAGGTCGTCGGTCCCGCCGGTGCCGAACGTGCGGTCCAGCGCGGCGTCCTCCTCCCCCGGCCGGCCGGCCGAGGGCGTGCAGGCCACCCCGTCCGGGGTCCGTACGCACTGCGGGTGGCCGCCCGGGGCGGCGCCGAGCAGCACCACCGGGGTGTCGCTGCCGGTCGCCGGGGGCAGCGTCAGCGTCCGCTGCGGGAACAGCAGCGGCACGGACACCGCCGCGATCCCGGCGGCCAGGCCGGTCCCGCCGCCCCGGACCGCGTCCACGGTGACCCGCAGCCGGGTGGTCGGCCCCTCCGGCACCCGGATGAACTGCGGGTTCGGGTCCGGGCTGACGTCCGAGCTGACCGAGCCGACGTCGGTGGTCACCGTGATCCGGGTGGGCAGCGGCCCGACGAACTCCTCCGCGGTGAACGCCAGCTCCACCCGCCCGGGCGGGACCGAGCGCGCGAACCGCAGCTCCAGCCACTGCCCGACCGCCCCGGTGTACGAGCCGGACACCCAGCTGGTCTCCGGGTCGCCGTCCACCGCCGCCCACGGCTGGTGCCAGTTCCCCCGGGCCAGCAGCGCGTCGGCCTCCGAGCCCGCCGAGGACGCGCTGACCCCGACCAGGTCGCCGCGGAACTGCTCGACCGCGGGCGGCCCGGCCCCGGTCGGCACGTAGTCGTGCACCGGCCGGTCGGTGCGGTACGGCTCGGTCGCGGTCAGCGCCGGCCCGGCCACGTCCCGCACCGAGCCGAACCGGACCTCCCGCCGCCGGTAGGAGTCGCTGAGCACCGGCGTGTCCACGGCGTCGGCCAGCCCGGCGTCGTCGCCGGGCAGCAGCAGCGCCCGGTCGCCGAGCAGGCCCCGGTCGGCCAGCGCCAGCACGTCCTCCGGGCCGCCGGTGGTGCGCAGCGCGCCCACGGCGGGCAGCCGGGTCACCGCCGCGGTCCCGCCGGTGGCGAACACCTCCACCGCCGGGTAGGCGGTGCCCGACAGCTGGGGCAGCAGCGGGCCGAAGGTCGCCACCCGGCGCAGCCCGGGCGAGGCCCGCAGCGCCTCGTGCACCAGGTCCGGCGAGCTGGACCGGGCCCGCAGCTGGTCCAGGTCGTTGCGGACCACCACGTGCCCGACGCCCGAGCGCACCAGCACCGGGGCCAGCCCGGGACCGCCCCGGCCGGCGTCCAGCCGGGCCCCGATCGCGTCCAGCAGCCGGGTGGAGCCGGCCGAGCCGAGCGGCACCGAGTCGCGGACCGCCCACGGCGTCTGCGCCAGCGGCTGCAGCGCGTCGTCGCCGGTCCGGCCCCACACGTACGCGCCGGTGTTGGCGCCGGGGACGAGCAGCGCGCGGCCGTCGCCGGGCTGCTCGGCCAGCCAGCGGGCGGTCTGCGCCCAGTACGCCGCGACGTCCACCGTGCGGCCCGGGGTCAGCCGGCCGGCCAGCGCCGGCCCGGCGGTGACGGCCAGCAGCGCCACCGCCAGCCCGGGCACCAGCAGCCGCCCGTACGGGATGGAGCGCGGGGCCCGGACCGTGGCCAGGAACCAGGCCAGCCCGAGGGCCAGCGGCAGCCGCAGCACCGGGTCGAACTTGTGCACGTTGCGGAACGGCGCCAGCGGCCCGTCCAGCAGGTCCCGGACCGTGCCCGCGCCGGCCCCGGCCAGCGGGCCGGCGTGCCCCAGGGTGACCAGCGCGACCCCGATCAGCGCCGCGCCGGCCAGGACCCGGCGGTGCGGCAGGGCGGGCCGGGCCAGCCCGAGCAGGGCCAGCAGGGCGACCCCGCCGGTGGCCAGCACGCCGACCCGGTTGGTGGCCAGCAGGTGCCCGGCCGGCCACTCCGGACCGGCCGGCCCGACCAGGAACGCGACCCAGTGGTTCGTGCCGCGCAGCCCGTCGAACAGGGTGCCCACCGACGTCGTGGTGGAGGCGGCCTCGATCCAGTCCAGGAACGGCGGGCTGTAGCGGCCCAGCACCAGCAGCGGCAGCGCCCACCACGCGCAGGCGGCGGCCACCGCGACCGCCCACCAGGCGGCGAGCCGGCGGCGGGCCGGCCCGGGCTCGCGGGTCAGCAGCCACCACACCGGCAGCGGGAGGATCGCCAGCGTGGCCGCGGCGTTCACCCCGCCGGCGAACAGCAGCGCCACCCCGGAGCGGGCCGCGGCCCGGCGCGGGTGCACGGCGCCCACCAGCGGCAGCAGCACCCAGGGCGCCGCGGCCACCGGCATCAGTTCAGAGCTGATCGAGCCCAGCTCCGACAGCACCCGGGGCGCCAGCGCGTACGCCAGCCCGGCCACCACCCGGGCCCACGGCGGGCCCAGCCGCAGCCGGCCGGCCAGCCGGACCACGCCGAGGAACGCGGCGATCAGCAGCGTGGCGTACCAGAGCCGCTGCACCACCCAGTCCGGCAGCGCCAGCCCGTCGCCGAGCAGGAAGAACGGCCCCATCGGGAAGAGGTAGCCGTACGCCTGGTTCTGCAGCTGGCCGAAGGCGCCCAGCGGGTCCCACAGGTGCAGGCCGCGGCCGAGCAGCCGGCCGGGGTCGACGACGAGGTCGAGCTTGGTGTCCGCGACGACCGCGCCGGCGTTCTGGGACAGCGCGAGCAGGGTCAGGCCCAGGCAGACCGCCGCCAGCCGCAGCCGCCAGACCGCCCGGGTCATCCCGCTCCCGGCCCGGCCCGGGGGCGCGACCGACGCGCTCATCGGCGGCGCAGGACGAGCAGCAGGTTCCACAGGGCGACCTCGCGGACGGCCGGCACCCGCACCACCCAGTGCGCCCAGCTCGGGTGGTAGCGCGGCAGCGCCGCGACCAGCTCCGCGTCCGGCCGGGTCCGGGCCCAGCGCAGCATCCGGCCCGCGGACAGCGCGAACAGGCTCTCGCCGTACCGGTTCTTCGGCCGGCGGCCGTGCCGCGCCTCGTACCGGCGGGCCGCGTAGTCGCCGCCCAGGTAGTGCCAGGGCGCGGTCTCGTGCCCGCCCCACGGCGACAGCCAGGTCGTGTACGACAGCAGCACGGTGCCGCCGGGCCGGGTCACCCGCAGCATCTCCGCGGCCATCCGCTCCGGCTCGCGGACGTGCTCCAGCACGTTGCTGGAGTAGCAGACGTCCACGCCGGCGTCCCGGACCGGCAGCGCGGTGCCCGAGCCGAGCACCGTGCGCGGTCCCGGGGCGCCCCGGGCCGACAGCTCGCCGGCGTCGGCGTCGACCGCCAGGTACGTCGCCCCGGCGGCGGTGAAGGCGTCGGCGAAGTAGCCGGGCCCGCCGCCGACGTCGAGCACCGTGGCGCCGGCCAGCGACACGTACTGCCCGACCTGCCGGGCCGAGTCCCGGGCCAGCAGCCCGTAGAAGCGGTCCGGGTCGGTCTGCTCGACCCGGAACGCGCCGAACAACGCCACCGACCGCCGCAGCGTCCCCGGTGCCGGCTCCCCGTCCCCCTCGTGCACGGCGACAGGATACGTACCGGTAACCCCGGGCCCGCCGCTGCGCTACCGTTCCGGCCTACTCGCCAGTAGAGGGGGCTGTCGGTGCGGGTGCTTCTGCTGTCCTGGCGGGACCTGGGCAACCCGCTCGGCGGGGGCTCGGAGCGCTACCTGCACCGGGTCGCCACCGGGCTCGTCGCCGGCGGCGACCAGGTCACCGTCCGCACCGCCGGGTACGCCGGCGCGCCGGCCCGCGAGGTCGTCGACGGCGTCCGGTACGTCCGCGGCGGCACGCCGGACACCGTCTTCCCGACCGCGCTGGCCGACCTGGCCACCGGCCGGCTCGGCCGCCCGGACGTGGTGGTGGACTGCCAGAACGGGATGCCGTTCGGCAGCCGGCTGGGCACCCGGGCCCCGGTGGTGGTGCTGGTGCACCACGTGCACCGCGAGCAGTGGCCGGTGGCGACCGGCCCGGTGGTGGCCCGGGTCGGCTGGGCCGTGGAGTCCCGGATCGCGCCCCGGCTCTACCGCGGCTGCCGGTACGTCGCGGTCTCCCCCAGCACCCGGCGCGAGCTGGGCACCCTGGGCGTCCCGCTGGACCGGATCACGGTGGTGCACAACGGGCTGGACGCGGTGGCCGCGACCGGGCCCCGCTCGGCCCACCCGTCGCTGGTGCTGCTGAGCCGGCTGGTCCCGCACAAGCAGGTCGAGCACGCGCTGACCGTGCTGGCCCGGCTGCGGGCGGCCCGGCCCGGGCTGACCCTGACGGTGATCGGCGACGGCTGGTGGGCGCCGCAGGTGCGGGCGGCCGCGGCCGAGCTCGGGGTCGCCGACGCGCTGCGGCTGGTCGGGCACGTGGACGAGGCGACCAAGCACCGGCTGCTGGCCGAGGGCTGGGTGCACCTGTGCCCGTCGGTCAAGGAGGGCTGGGGCCTGGCGATCCTGGAGGCCGCCCAGCACGGGGTGCCGACGGTGGCCTACGGCACCGCCGGCGGGACCGCCGACTCGGTGCTGCACGGGCGCACCGGCCTGCTGGTGTCCGACCTGGACGGGCTGACCGCGGCGACCGCGGCACTGCTGGACGACCCCGCCGCCCGGGCCGCGATGGGCACCGCGGCGGCCGCCCGGGCGGCCGGCTTCACCTGGGCCGACACCGCCCGGGAGTTCCGGGCGGTGCTGGCCGCCGCGGTGCGGGACCGCTCAGCGGTTGCCGTACTCCACCAGCGGCCGGTCGACCGGCGCGGTGTTGGCGGGGGTCTGCTTGGCCAGCTGGATCACGCCGGCGGCGGCACCCCCGGCGACCGCAAGTCCCAGGACGAACGCAAGAGCCATTCCGACCAGAGTCCGCATCGACCCCTCCCCACTGTGTCCGGTGTCACCCGCATGGGTGCGGGTGGCGACCCTACCAGCCGGTAATGCTAGCCCGGGTCCGGATGGTCCGTCTCGTCCACATGATCGACGCGCCGAGGACCAGGGCCAGCGCGGCCAGGTCGGCCAGCAGCACCGGGGCGGCCGGCGGCCGGGGCAGCTCGACGTCCCGGACGTCCGGGACGCGGTAGAGGGCCAGGTCGGGGCCGTCGTACACCGGCCGGACGCCCGGCGGCAGGGTCACCTCCCCCGGGGTGCCGCGCTCGACGAGCACCCAGCCGATCCCGTACGGGCCCAGCGGCTCGCCGGCGGCCAGCGCGGCCCCGACCTCGGCCGCCCGGCGGTCCTCCCCGGCCACCGCCCGGCCGCCGACGACCAGGGTGTCGTCGGCGACCACCGTCCGGTCGAACGCCCGGGTCGCCGGGTCCAGGACCGGCCGGCCGCCGGTCCAGTCGAAGGCCCGGAACGCGCCGTACGGCAGGACGACGACGTCGCCGGGGCCGTCGAAGCGGACCGCGGCCCAGTCCGCCGGGTACCGGGCCGGGTGCAGGCCGGCCCCCCAGGCCAGGTCCGGGGTGGTGACCACCGGCAGGGCCAGCAGCAGCGCGGCCGCCAGCGGCCGGGACCGCGGGCGCAGCCGGGCGACCACCCGCTCGGCGCCGAGGCCGGCGGCCAGCGCCAGCACCAGCGCCAGCGGGGCCAGCAGCTTCTGCCCGTCCCGCAGCAG
>CADCTP010000218.1 GCA_902805565.1 uncultured Mycobacteriales bacterium | reverse complement strand
GCGGCCAACTCGGCGGCCCGCTCCAGGTCCGGCACCGCGTCGACACCCGCGGCCGGGCCGGCCCGCTCGTGGTGGTGCGCGCGGACGGCCGGCGGCGTCTCCGGTCGGTCCCGGGACAGCACCGCCGCCCGGCCGTGCGCCGCCCGCCGCCAGCCCGGCGGGGCCTGCCGGTAGACGGCCTCCCGCAGCACCCGGTGCCGGTAGACCAGCCGGCCGGTCACCTCGTGCGGCACCAGCAGCCCGGCCCGGCACAGCTCCCCGACCACCTCCCGGGCGAGGTCCCGGGCGTCGGGGTCCCGGCCGGCGACCGCCGCGACCAGCTCCGGGTCGCCGCCGTCGAGCACCGCGGTGGCCCACAGCAGCTCCACCCGGTCCGCCCCGACCGCCGGCACCACGATGTCCTCGGCCGGGGCCGGCACCCGGGACAAGGTGACCGCGCCGGCCAGCAGCGGGCGCAGCCGGGCGACCGGCTCGGCCGAGACCACCAGCAGCGGGTCGGTCCGGTCGGCCAGGTGGGCGAGCAGCTCCAGTGAGCCGTCGTCGGCCAGGTGCAGGTCGTCCAGGACGAGCACCAGCCGCCGCTCGCCGGCCACGGCGGCCAGCGCGGTGCAGAGCGCCCGGTGCAGCCGGTGCCGCTCGACCCCGGTGATCGAGCACGCCTCCGGCCCCCACCGGCCGCGGTGCACCGAGCGCAGCACCGCCCGCAGCACCAACAGCGCGTCGTGCCCGCTGCGGGCGGCGACGCCGCGGTCCTGCCGGCTGACCGCGCGCTCCACGGCATCGGCGAGGATCCCGAAGGCGCGGTGCCGGTCGGAGTCCACCGCCGTGCCGGCCAGCACCGGTGCGCCGCGGCCCGCCGAGGCCACTGCGAACCGGTCCAGCAGCCGGCTGCGGGCCGTCGCCGAGTCACCCCGTACGACGACGGCCGCGGGGCCTCCGGGGGCCAGCGCGTCGAGGAGAGAGTCGAGCGACGAGTCGGTTCCGGAGTTCGTGCTGCCCTCCCCGACACCGACGACCCCTGCACCGACATCAACCATCAGCCCAGAATTGCATCCCCCGTCCGGGGCAGCGGGCGCCGCCGCGGCGTCGGCCGAGGCCGGCGGCCGCGGGCGCCGGGGGTGTCCGGCCGGCGATCTCAGGTCCGGACGGCCGCCTCGGCCCGGTCGCGGTCGACCTTGATCTCGCGGCCGCAGTAGGTGCAGGTGTCGGTGTACTTCGTGGACACCGGCAGGACCGGGACGAAGAACAGCGTGACCTTGCGGACCTGCTTCACCAGCTGGTGGGCGGCATGCTGGCCACACCGGTCGCAGAGGTAGGACAGCGTCGCCACCGGCGTGGCGTACGACCGGACACCGAAGATGAGCACGTCGTCCTCCTGTCGAGCGGGTCCTCCGACACCGGGACCTACCCCGCCGGTCCCGCCGGCAGCCCTCCGGCCTCGTCACAGCGGCCGCCGGGCTGCCCGTACGGTGGCCGCGATGAGCGCCACGCTGACGGTGAAGCAGCTGGCCGCCGGGCACGGCGGCGAGCACCTGTTCTCCGGCCTGGACCTGGTGGTCGCGCCGGGCGACGTGGTCGGCCTGGTCGGGCCGAACGGGGCGGGCAAGTCGACCCTGCTGCGCATCCTGGCCGGGCTGGAGCCGCCGGAGGACGGCACCGTGCAGGTCAGCCCGCCGGCGGCCACGGTCGGCTACCTGCCGCAGGAGCCGCTGCCGGCGCCGGGCGAGACCGTGCGCGGGTTCCTGGCCCGCCGCACCGGGGTGGCCGCGGCCCAGCTCGCCCTGGACGGGGCGACCGGCGCGCTGGCGGCGGGCACGGCCGGCGCGGACGACGCGTACGCGACCGCGCTGGACCGCTGGCTGGCCCTCGGCGCCGCCGACCTCGACGAGCGGGCCGAGCAGGTCTCGGCCGAGCTGGGGCTGGCGGTGGAGCTGGACCGGCCGATGGCGGCGCTGTCCGGCGGCCAGGCCGCCCGGGCCGGGATGGCGTCGCTGCTGCTCAGCCGGTACGACCTGGTGCTGCTGGACGAGCCGACCAACGACCTGGACCTGGCCGGGCTGGCCGTGCTGGAGGAGTTCGTCACCGGGATGCGGGCCGGGACCGTGCTGGTCAGCCACGACCGCCGGTTCCTGGACCGGACCGTCGACCGGGTGCTGGAGCTGGACCTGCACCAGCACCGGGTCCGCCAGTACGGCGGCGGCTGGTCGGCGTACCTGGCCGAGCGCGAGGTGCTGCGCCGGCACGCCCGGGCCGACTACGAGGACTACGCCGACACCAGGGCCGGCCTGGAGGCGCGGGCCCGGATGCAGCGGGACTGGAGCGACAAGGGCCTGCGGGCCGCCCGCCGCAAGGCCCCGGACAACGACAAGATCCTGCGCTCGCTGCGTACCGGCTCCAGCGAGAAGCAGGCGGCGAAGGCCAAGCAGACCGACCGGATGATCGAGCGGCTGGAGGTGGTCGAGGAGCCGCGCAAGGAGTGGGAGCTGCGGATGGAGGTCGCCGCGGCGCCCCGCTCCGGCGCGGTCGTCGCCGCGCTGCGCGGCGCGGTGGTGCGGCGCGGGCCGTTCACCCTGGGGCCGGTGGACCTGCAGCTGGACTGGGCGGACCGGGTGGCGGTCACCGGCGCGAACGGCTCGGGCAAGTCGACCCTGCTGTCGCTCCTGCTCGGCCGGGCCACCCCGGACGAGGGCACCGCCACCGTCGGGCACGGCGTCGTGGTCGGCGAGATCGACCAGGCCCGCGGGCTGTTCCTGGGTGGCGCGCCGCTGATCGACGCCTTCTCCACCGCCGCCGACCTGCTGCCCGCCGACGCCCGCACCCTGCTGGCCAAGTACGGCCTGCGCGCCGGGCACGTGCTGCGCCCCGCCGGCACCCTGTCCCCCGGCGAGCGGACCCGGGCCGCGCTGGCCCTCCTGCAGGCCCGCGGGGTGAACCTGCTGGTGCTGGACGAGCCGACCAACCACCTCGACCTGCCGGCGATCGAGCAGCTGGAGTCGGCGCTGGAGACCTACCGCGGCACCCTGCTGCTGGTCACCCACGACCGGCACATGCTGGAGAACGTGACCACGACCCGCCACCTCGAGGTGGACGGCGGCCGGGTCCGCGAGGCCTGACCGACCGGCCCGGACCGCCGTCCGCGCACCGCGACGGAAAAGGGTGAACCACGTCCGGACGCGGCTCACCCCTTTGGTGCAATCCCGATGTTCGGACTTCGCTACGACGGCGTCCGCCGCCGCGTGCTCAACTGCCCCAGCGACCCCAGATGATGAACCACATCGCCCCGGCTCCCTCCTGCCACGACCCCCGATGTGCATCAGTCTTGTAGCTGTAACAGCCCTAGTGTCGCTTGTTCGGAACGAATCTCGCTACGCCTCGCGCATGATTCTTTGACTCACCGTAATGGTGCATCTCCGCTGAGACGTTCCCCCGGGGTCGAAAGCGCTACCGACGGGTTCCGCGCAAAAGGGCCGAATCCATCGGCGCGGGGCTGCCGGCCGGTGTTAACCACGGTTCCGGGCACGTGATGCGCATTCGCCCGTAGGGCAGCATGTTCCCGACCGCGACGGCCGCCGCCGGGCGGGCGGCGCGGGACCGTGCCGGAGCGATCCGGCGCGCACCGGGACGGCCGCCGGCTCCCGCCGCAGGGCGGGGGACGGCGGCCGCGACCCGGGGAGCGGTCACCAGGCGTCGCGAGCTCGGGCCGCTCCTCCGAGGTCGGGCGGGTCCGCGCCGCACGCCGGCGGCGCGCGATCCCGCCCGGTCCTCCCAGCTCCAGCGGAAGTCGGGAGGAAAACAGTGTTGCACCATGACGTACGGCGGCCCGGACGAGCACCCGCCCGCGCGACACGGAAACACCGGTCGGCGGCGCCGGCCACCGGAACCCACCAGCGGGTTCGCGGCGGGCGCCGGAGCGGCGGGACGGGCTCGTTCGGACTTGCCCGGGGGTTGGCGGGGACGCGATGACCGCCGTCGAGGCCACCGAGGCCTGCCTGCACTGCGGCACACCGCTCCCCGACCGCAAGCGCCGCGGCCGGCCGAGACGCTACTGCTGCGGCGCCCACCGATCAGCAGCCCGCCGACAGCGGAACACGAGGGAGCCGGATCCCGTGCAGCAGCCGTTCGCCGCAGCCGTCGACCAGGTCCTGCGGGAGAGCCCGGTCGCGGCCCGGGTCGTGTCCGCCGGGACGGAGCGGGACGGCTGCTTCGTCAGCGCGCCGACGCTGAGCCAGTGGCGCTCCGGCGACGCGGTGCCCTACCTGACCGAGGAGACCCTGCACCGGGTGCTCTCGGTCGAACGGTGGGCCGGGGCCGACGCCGGCCGGCTGGTCCGCACCCTGTACGAGGTCGCCGGCACCGAGCGCGGGGCGGCCTGGCGGTGGGGGCGCGCCAACGGCGGGCCCCCGGCCGGGCCGCTGGCCCTGAAGGCCGAGCTGGAGTCCCGGGGGGCGACCAACCGGTGCCGGTCGGTCCTGGTCACCGGCGCCGACGACTACGTGATCGACGGCGAGCGGCGGCCGCACCGCAGCCGGCACCGCCAGCAGGTCTGCGCGGTGACGCCCGGCGTCGACAGCGTCTGGACCGTGTTCACGGTTCCCGACGGCGGCCCGGCCGACCTGGTGCCGGTGGCGGGCTGCTCGGTCGGGCGCACCGAGCAGGTCGAGGGCCCCGGGTACGCCGTCCGCGCCGTGCAGCTGCGGCTGGACCGGACGCTCGGCGTGGGCGACCGCCACCGGCTGGAGTTCGCGATGTGGCAGCCGCCGCACCCGACGGTCGACGGCGAGCTGTGGCCCGGCTGGATGCGGATGGTGGAGAACCCCGGCTGCCGCCACCTGGAGCTGCGGATCCGGTTCGCCGACACGCACCGGCCGAACGAGGCCTGGCAGGGCACCTGGCGTACCGGCCGGGACGGCGTGCCGGAGCCGGACTCGCAGGAGCCGGTCACCGCCGCCGACGAGGGCTGGTTCGGGCTGTCCCGGACCAACCCGCGCCCGGGCGCCTACGGGTTCCGCTGGCGATGGCCGGGCGAGCGGGAGGCCGCCGTGCCGATCGGCTCCGGTCCGCGGAGCGCGCGGTGACCGCGGCGCCGCGGCCGGATCCCGCCCGGTCGTCGGTCTTCGTCAGCTACGCCACCCCGGACCTGGAGCGGTTCGTCCGGGCGTTCGTCCGGCGGCTGCAGGAGCGCGGCATCCCGATCTGGCTGGACCGCGGCCGGGTGCTGCCCGGGGACAGCCTGCTGCAGGAGATCTTCGAGGCCATCGCGCACACCGACGCCGGGATCGTGGTGCTGTCCCGGCACGCGGTGGGGAGCCGGTGGATGGCCGAGGAGTTCAAGGCGCTGTTCGAGCGGCGGATCCGGGACGGCATCAGGATCATCGTCGTCCGGCTGGACGACTCGCCCGTCCCGCACGGGGTCGGTGGCGACCACTGGGTGGACGTGGACCCCGACCGGGACTGGTCCGCGCAGCTGGACCGGATCGTCCGGGCGCTGGCCGAGCGGCGCCCCCCGGGTCCGTGGCCGGTCGAGGCGTCCTCGCCGGTCGCGCTGCGGTCGCTGCTGGCCGACCCGGGCGGCTGGCTCGACGCGGCGGAGGTGATCACCACCGGGACCGACTCGGTGGTGGCCCGGCTGCGGGAGGCCGGCGCGCCCGGGACCGACGACGTCCCGCGCCGGCTGCACCACCAGCTCGGCGCGTACGAGGAGATCACCGCCCCGCTGGCGGAGATGCTCGCCCAGTGCGGGTACGTCGGGGACCCCGACCAGCCCGGGCTGTGGAACCGCCCGGTCCAGCGGGTGTGCCGCACGGCCGTCCCGGTCGAGGCCAGGCTGGCCGGCGAGGTGTGGGAGCGGGCCGCCTGGTACCCGGCGCTGCGGCTGGCGTACGCGGTCGGCGTGGGTGCGGTCGCCGGGAGCCGGGAGGGCGTGCTGCACTCGCTGCTGACCCAGCAGGTCCCGACCGCGGCCGGCACCAGGCCGGTCTGGCAGGCGCTGGCGCCGGACCGGATCGTCGACCCGGAGCTGGCCCGGCGGATGCCCGGGTGGACCGGCAGCTGCCACGGGCTGTCGGTGCGGCTGCGCGAGACGCTGTGGCCGGCGTTCCGGGGCATCCTCGGGGCGGACGACTACGCCCGGGCGTTCGAGCGGTACGAGTACCTGCGGAGCCTGCTGGAGCTGCACCTCGGCGGCGGGCGCGGCACCTCGCTCGGGGAGTTCGCCTGGCTGGTCCACGACCACCGGTCGGTCGTCGCCGACCGGATCGCGGACGAGGTGGCGGCCCTGGGCACGAGCTGGCCGCTGCTGCGCGCCGGCGCGTTCGGCGGGTCGGTGGAGGCGGTCGCGGTCGCCCGGGCCGAGCTGCGGCGGCACGTGCACGACAGCTTCTCCTGACCCACCGGGGCCCGGCGGCACGGGGGCCGGGTCCCGGCGCGGCCGGACGGGACCGGGGTGCGCCCGGGCGCACCGGGGGGCATTGGGTAAATCGAGCCGGATCACGGTAGGAAGCGGGCATGACCTCCCCCCAGACCCGGCCGTACGCGCTGCCCGCCACGCTGTGGTTCGCCGCCATCGCCCTGTCCATGGTCCAGCTGGCGCTGGTCCTCACCCGGGACGACCACGAGGCGTCCCTGCCGCTGAGCCTGCTGATCGGCGCGCTGTTCCTGGCCGCGCTGGCGCTGACCGTGCTGCGGTCCCGGCGGCGTCGCGGCTGAGGCGTTTCGCGGCGGGGCCGCCGGGCAGGCCCGGCTCTCCCACGCCAGAGGAGGAACGCGATGCCCGAGGTCCAGCAGCCGCTCACCGACGACAGCATCCGGGTACGGCAGGTCAACCACTACCAGTTCAGCTGGGTCGCCGGCGAGCCCGGCCAGCCGGGGACGTACACCCTCCAGTTGGTGCTCGACCAGGGCGCCTGGGAGGAGGTCCTCACGCTGGACCCCGACGACGCGGACAACCTGCAGGACCTGTTCACCCAGGGCGGCCCGGTGTACTACGACGTCGGCCGCCGGACCCTGATGTTCGGCACCAAGGGTCTGTGACACGCGACAGCGGGGGACGCCGGTGGCGTCCCCCGCTGTCAGCGGTCGATCAGTACCGGTAGTGGTCGGTCTTGTACGGGCCCTCGACCGGCACGCCGAGGTACTCGGCCTGCTTCTTGGTCAGCACCGTCAGCTTGGCGCCGACCGCCTCCAGGTGCAGGCGGGCGACCTTCTCGTCCAGGTGCTTCGGCAGCACGTAGACCTTGTTCTCGTACTCGTCCGGCTTCGTCCACAGCTCGATCTGCGCCATGGTCTGGTTGGTGAACGAGTTCGACATGACGAAGCTCGGGTGACCGGTGGCGTTGCCCAGGTTCAGCAGCCGGCCCTCGGACAGCACGATGATCGAGTGCCCGTCCGGGAACGTCCACTCGTGCACCTGCGGCTTGATCTCGGTCTTGGTGATCCCCGGGACCCGGGCCAGGCCGGCCATGTCGATCTCGGTGTCGAAGTGGCCGACGTTGCCGACGATCGCCTTGTTCTTCATCCGGGCCATGTGCTCGGCCATGATGATGTCGTCGCCACCGGTGGTGGTGATGAAGATGTCGGCCCTGTCGACGACGTCCTCGAGCAGGACGACGTCGATGCCCTCCATCGCCGCCTGCAGCGCGCAGATCGGGTCGACCTCGGTGACCACGATGCGGGCGCCCTGGCCGCGCAGCGACTCGACCGCGCCCTTGCCGACGTCGCCGTAGCCGCAGACGACCGCGAGCTTGCCGGCGATCATCACGTCGGTGCCGCGGTTGATGCCGTCGATCAGCGAGTGCCGGATGCCGTACTTGTTGTCGAACTTCGACTTGGTGACCGAGTCGTTGACGTTGATCCCCGGGAACAGCAGCTTGCCCTCGCGGGCGAGCCGGTAGAGCCGGGCCACGCCGTTGGTGGTCTCCTCGGTGACCCCGCGGATGTCCGCGGCGATCCGGGTGAAGCGCTGGGTGTCGGTCTCCATCGAGTCCGACAGCGTCTTCAGGATGAGGCGGTACTCCTCGTGGTCGTCCTCGGCCGGCGGCGCGACCATGCCCGCCGCCTCGAACTCGACGCCCTTGTGCACGAGCAGGGTGGCGTCGCCGCCGTCGTCCACGATCATGTTCGGGCCCCGGCCGTCGCCGAAGGCGAACAGCTGCATCGTGCACCACCAGTAGTCCTCCAGCGTCTCGCCCTTCCAGGCGAAGACGGGGGTGCCACTGGGCTGCTCGGGGGTGCCGTTCGGGCCGACGACGACCGCGGCGGCCGCCTCGTCCTGGGTCGAGAAGATGTTGCAGGAGACCCAGCGGACCTCCGCGCCCAGCGCGACCAGCGTCTCGATCAGCACCGCGGTCTGGATCGTCATGTGCAGCGACCCGGCGACGCGGGCGCCGGCCAGCGGCTGCGCGTCGGCGTACTCGGCGCGGATCGCCATCAGCCCGGGCATCTCGTGCTCCGCCAGGCGCATCTGGTGGCGGCCGGCCTCGGCCAGCGACAGGTCGCGGACGGCGAACTCGATGCCGTTGAGGGTCTGGATCTTGGCTTCCATGGTTCCTTCCCAGGTCTGGGGTCGTACGGAGGGCCTCTGTCGTCCAACGACGAAAAAGGCGCCTCCGGATACGGAGGCGCCCTTGCTGGAAGTCACGGGCCGAGCGTGGCGGATCGGGATCCGTCGCAGCGCCTCTCGGCCTGGACCGCGCCGTGGCGCGTGGTCGTACGGATACGACATTACAAGCCGGTCGCGACCCCGGTCAACGCGAAAGGACCCGGCTCACACCCGGTCCGCCGGGCCGGTACCGCGCGGCACGTCGGGCCGACGGCCTCCCGGGCCGGCCGGGGACGGGTGCCCCGGTCGGTACGGTACGGCCGTGAGCGTCCTCGGTGAGCTGCCGCGTCCGGTCGTGCAGGCGCCGATGGCGGGCGACCCGAGCACGCCCGGGCTGGCCGCGGCGGTGAGTGCGGCCGGCGGGCTGGGCTTCCTGGCCGCCGGCTACAAGCCGGCCGAGCGGGTGGCGGCCGAGCTCGCCGCGGTGCGGGCGGCGACGGACCGGCCGTTCGGGCTGAACATGTTCGTGCCCGGCGGCCGGCCGCCGGACCCGGCGGCGGTCCGGGCGTACCGGGAGTCGCTGGCCGGCGAGGCCGCCCGGTACGGCGTGCCGCTCGGCGAGCCGAGGGCCGACGACGACGGCTGGGCGGCGAAGCTGGAGCTGGCGGCGACGGTGCCGGTGGCGAGCTTCACCTTCGGCTGCCCGGCCGCGGCCGACATCGCGCGGCTGCGCCGGGCCGGGACGCTGGTGCTGGTCACCGTCACCCACCCGGCCGAGGCCGTCCACGCCGCCGACGCCGGCGCGGACGCGCTGTGCGTGCAGGGCGTGGAGGCCGGCGGGCACCGCGGGTCGTTCGGCGAGGGCCTGACCGACCTGGCGTTGCTGCCGCTGCTGACGCTGGTCCGGGCGGCGGTGGACCTGCCGCTGCTGGCGGCGGGCGGGATCATGACCGCGGCCGGGGTGCGGGCCGTGCTGGCGGCCGGGGCGACCGCGGCGCAGTGCGGGACGGCGTTCCTGCCGGCGACCGAGGCCGGCACGCCGGCGGCGTACCGGGCGGCGCTCACCGACCCGGCCCGGACCACCGCGCTGACCCGGGCGTTCTCCGGTCGGTGGGCCCGCGGGCTGACCAACCGGTTCCTGCTGGAGCACGTCGGCGCGCCGGCCGGCTACCCGGCGATCCACCACAGCACCAGCCCGCTGCGCCGGGCCGCGGCCGCGGCCGGCGACCCGGAGGGCATGGCCCTGTGGGCCGGCCAGGGCCACCCGCTGGCCCACGCGGCCGCCGCCGCCGACCTGGTCGACGAGCTCACCCCCTGACCCGCGGCACCGCCCCGGCGGGGCCGGTCGCTCAGCGGCGGGACAGGGCCCGGTCGACCAGGTGCCCGGCCACGCCGAGGTAGTCCAGCGGGTCCAGCAGCGCCTCGATCCGCGCCGCCGGCAGGTGCGCGGCCACCGCGGGCATCCCGGCCAGCACCGCCGCCAGCGGCCGCCCCGAGGCCGCGGCCTCCGCCGTCGCCGCGGTGAGCGCGGCCTTGGCCTCCAGCTTGCCGAGCGCCGCGGACAGCACCGCGGCGACCCGCTCGGACACCACCGCGCTGCCGGAGGACTCCAGGTGCGCGCGCATCCGGTCCGGGACCGGCACCAGCCCCTCGGCCAGCTCGGCCGCGGTCGCCGCCGCCCCGCCGGCCAGCCGCAGGCACTGCTGCAGCGGCATCCACTCGGCGTGCCAGGCCCCGGCCGGCCGCTCGTCCTCGGCCAGCATGCACTGGGCCAGCACCGCGGCCAGGGCCGGGACCTGCAGCGCCGCGGACAGCACCACGGTCGCCAGCACCGGGTTGCGCTTGTGCGGCATGGCCGAGGACGCGCCCCGGCCGGCGGCGGCCGGCTCCACCGCCTCCGCCCGCTCGGTGCGGGACAGGTTCTGCACGTCCACGGCGAACTTGCCCAGCGCCCCGGTCACCACGGCCAGCGTCGACCCGAGGTCGGCGAGCGGCGTCCGCAGCGTGTGCCACGGGAGGTCCTGCTCGGCCAGCCCGGTCTCGGCCGCGTACGCCGCGACCAGCGCGTCGGCGAACGCGCCCCGGTCCAGGTCCGGGTCCCGCAGGGCGGCGTGCTCGACGTACCCGGCCAGGGTGCCGGCCGCCCCGCCCAGCGACACCGGCAGCGCCGCCGCCAGCGCGGCGACCCGGTCGGCGGCCACGGAGACCAACCGGTACCACCCGGCCGCCTTGAGCCCGAACGTCGTGGGCACCGCGTGCTGGGTCAGCGTGCGGCCGACCGCCGGGGTGTCCCGGTGCTCGGCGGCCAGCCGGGCCAGCGCGGCCGCGGCCCGGCGCAGGTCGGCCAGCAGCACCGCCAGCGCCCGGGCCGAGAGCAGCATCAGCCCGGTGTCCAGGATGTCCTGGCTGGTGGAGCCCTTGTGGACGTGCTCGGCCGCGGCCGGGTCCACCGCCCGTACGGCCGCGACCAGCTCCGGCACCAGCGGCACCACCGGGTTGGCCCCGTCCCGGGCGCCCAGCGCCACCCGGCGCAGGTCCACCGAGCCGGCGGAGCAGACCGCGGTGATCGCCGCGGCCGCGCCCACCGGGACCAGCCCGAGCCGGGCCTGGGCCCGGGCCAGCGCCGCCTCGGCGTCCAGCATCGCCCGCAGGAACGCCCGGTCCGAGGTCAGCCGCTCGACCTCGGTGCCCGCCCGGACCGGGGAGAACAGGCCGACGTCCTCGTCGGCAGCGTGGTCCATCAGGCTCCGATCCGCAGTTCCGGCTCACCCGCCCGGTCGGCCGCGGCGAGCCCGAGCACGGTCAGCGCGACCGCGTCGGAGTCGGCCAGGGTGACGGAGTTGACCGCCGGCCGGATCCCGGCGGCGGTCACCCAGTGCACCGACTCGGTCGGCACCCCCAGCATGAACCGTCCCGGGTGCGGCACGCCGTCCGCGTCCAGCAGGTGGTACGGCCGCTCGGTCACCGCGATGCCGCCGCTCTCGTGCGGGATGCCGCCCGGGTCGGCGATCGTGTGCCAGCCGCACTGCCCGGTGCGGCGCAGGTACGCCAGCAGCGGGTCGGTGGTGCGGCGCATGTCGATGTCCGGCATCCGGGCCTCGATCAGCGCGACCGCGCGTACCTCCGACCCGGGCACGTCCGAGGACACCAGGAACGTGCCGGTCGCCGGGTCCGGCCGGACCACGGTGTGCGGCCCGGTCACCTCCAGCACCCCGGCCTCGATCAGCGCGACCATCTCCTCGATCCGCCGGGTCGGCGGGCCGATCGACAGGAACGCGTTCAGCGGCGTGTACCAGCGGTCCAGGTCCCGCTCGTGCGACCGGCCGGTCAGCCCGCCGTGGTCGACCACCAGCCGGATCTCGTTGCGCAGGTCGCGCAGCACGTCCAGGGCCGCCTTCAGCGGGTTGCTGACGTTGCCCTCGCGGGCCTGCACCACGTCCAGCCGCAGGTAGCCCAGCAGCCAGGCCCGGAAGTCCTCGGCCGAGGAGAAGACCCGGCCGGCGTGCGGGTGCGCCACCCGGTGCCAGTCCCAGCCGTCCTCGGCCAGCCCGTACGCGTCGAGGACCTGCCGCTCGCCGGAGCTGCCCCACGCGTGCCGCAGGTACTCGGCGCGGAACCGGCCCGCGTCGCACCGGCAGCTGCGACCCTCCAGCAGGGTCGCGTAGTAGACCGTCTCGACCTCCTTGGCGACCAGCGGCCAGACGTCGCGGCGGAAGTCCAGGCCCGGGCCGAACTTCGCCCGCGACCGCAGCCCCGCCACCACGGCCGGGGTGAGCACCACCGGCTCGTGCCGGCCGTGCGCGCCCTTCTCGTTCTCGCCGCGGGCGTGGTACGGCACCCCGCGCCGGGAGCCGGCGAACAGGTGCGGCTCCCGCCCGGACGGCCGGTAGACCAGCCGGCCGGCCCGCCGCTCGAACGTGCCGCCGCGGCCGACGGTGAGCAGCGTCATGTGGTCGAAGAAGTTGAGCCCGAGCCCGCGCAGCGCCACCGCCGCGCCCGGCGGCACCGCGGCGAGGTCGCTGTCGGCCGGGTTGCCCGGCGGCAGGTACGTCAGCCCGTGCCGGTCGGCGAACGCGGCCAGCGCCGCCTCCTCCCGCCCGGCCTCGATCGGAACGTGCCCCATGCTGATCACGACCGAGTCCAGGTCGCCGAGCAGCGTGCCGTCCTCCAGCCGGACCCGCTGCCGGCCCGGCTCGCCGGGGGCGTCGTCCAGGGCGACCGCCCGCGAGCCGTGCACCACCACCGACACCTGGGGCGGCGCCGTCCGGACCACCCGGTCGAACACCCAGGTCAGGTACTGGCCGTAGAAGGCCCGGGTGGGGTACGAGTCCGGGCCGAGCGCCCGGGCCTCGGCCATCGTCCGCGGGTCCGCGCCGTCCTCGGGCTGCATCAGGGTGAGGTAGCGGGCCCACTCGTACAGCGAGGGGCCGGGCTCCAGCTCGCCGTCCATGTCCACGCTGTCGTCGGTGAACAGGGTGACCTGGGAGCTGACCGTGTTCATCAGCAGCAGGTCGGACTGGCCGGTGCGCCAGACCTGGCCCGGGCCGGGCGGGTGCGGGTCGACCACGTGCACCGTGATCCGGCTGTGCGCCGGCAGCCGGCGGGCGTTGGCGCAGACGCGCTCCAGCACGGACATCCCGCGCGGCCCCGCCCCGACGATGCACACGCGAACATGCGCGCTGGGCATGTGTGTCCCCTCTCCGCGACGCACTGCGGGGGCCGGTGATCCGGCGTTTGCAGGTATGTTGGCAGATAAAGGCACCGAGACGGCGGGTCCAGGTCCATCCTGGCCAGAAGATGATGGATATTCCCGCTGCTCCTGTCCGTGCCTGTCCGTCCGGTTCGCCGGGGATGTCCGGGCCCGCGCGCGCCGAGGGGACCCGGCGACCCCTCCTCGCGGACCCTCTCCCACACCGGCGGGGCTTCTTTCTAGCGGGGCGACCCGAGCCGGTCAACGGTGCGGAATGCGCCCGTCCCGGCCCGGACAATGGCCTGTCATGACCTCGTGAACACCATTCCGCCGGCTTTCTCGATCACCGGCCGGCCGGAGCACCGAATTGCGCGGGAAAGCCCCGACCAGGCCGCGGACCGGGCTTCCGGAGGGCCGCCGGCCGGTGCCGACGACCACCCCGCGGGCGGGCCCGACGCCCGTCTGACCTGCACGATGTGGAGAGTGGTCGGGAGCGCGGGCGGCCGGCCGGAGCCGGCGCCCGACCGGTGTCCCGGCCGGGATCACGCGGTCCGGAAAAGCACCCCGGCGCCCGGCGGGCACGTCCGCCCGGAGTCGTTCGGGGCACGGCGGCGAAAGATTCGCACGGTGTCCCGCCCGCGGCTCCTCGTCGGGAATTGCGGGCCCGGTAGCAATAAGTTGCCCGCCCGGGTTACGACCGCGCGGCGGCCGGGTCGGGACGGCGCGGCGGCCATGGCAAGCGCCGGTCCTGACCCGTGGTGCCCGCGCCGTCAGCCGCCGTGCGCGGCGATCGAGACCGCCTCCCACTCCCGCCAGGTCGCCAGCCGGGACTCGTAGTCCGCCGTCGCCAGTGGGAGCGTCCCGGCGCCGAAGAACACCCGCAGCGGCGGCTCGTCGGCGTCCACCACCCGAAGGATCGCCGCCCGGGTCGCTGCCGGGTCGCCCGGCGTGCCGATCCGCTCCGCCCGCGCCTCGGCCGCCTTCGTCCGGAACTCGTCGTACGCCGGCAGCCGCCGGGCGTGCCGCGCCGACGACCCGGCCCAGTCGGTGCCGTACGCCCCGGGCTCGACCAGGGTGACCGCGATGCCGAAGTCGGCGACCTCCTGGGCCAGCGACTGGCTGAACGCCTCCAGCGCCCACTTCGAGGCGTTGTAGAGGCCGATGTTCGGGAAGGCGCAGATCCCGCCGATCGAGGACACCTGGACGATGTGCCCGTCGCCCTGCTCCCGCAGGATCGGCAGGGCCGCCTGGGTGACCCACAGCGCGCCGAAGACGTTCGTCTCGAACTGCGCCCGGGCCTCCTCCTCGGTGATCTCCTCGACCATGCCGAACTGGCCGTACCCGGCGTTGTTGACCACGACGTCGAGCCGGCCGAAGTGCTCGGCCGCCTGCCGCACCGCCGCGAGGTCCGCGGCCCGGTCGGTGACGTCCAGCCCGATGGGCAGGACGGCGTCGCCGTACTCGTCGACCAGGCCGGCCAGGGTCGCGGTGTCCCGGGCCGTCGCGGCGACCCGGTCGCCGCGGTCCAGGGCGGCGACCGCCCACTCCCGGCCGAAGCCGCGGGAGGCGCCGGTGATGAACCAGACCTTCATCTCACTCCTCCGCGCGCCGGGCCCGCGCCCGGCGCTTCCCCTCGTGCATCGCCTGCACCCGGGCGATCGGGATCGTCCGGCCCTCCTCGACCAGCCCGGGGTCGAGGCGTTGCGGCCCCGGCAGCAGGTCCGGCCAGCCGGGCCGCGACCGCGCCGCCCCGACCGCCGTCCCGACAGTGAACGCCCGGGGATCGGTCCCGTCCAATGCCTCCCAGGCCACCGGGAAGGACACCGGCACCCCCGGCCGCACCCGCGGGCTGTACGCGGCGACGACCGTCGCCCCGCCGGCCCGGGTGGAGTCCAGGAACACCTTCCCGTGCCGCTCGTCCTTCAGGAACGCGGTCGTCGCCAGCTCCGGGTCCAGCCGCTCGGCCCGGGCCGCCAGCGCCCGGGTCGCCGCGGCCACCTCGTCCGGCGGCGTCCCGGCGACGACCGGGATGATCACGTGCAGCCCCTTGGACCCGCTGGTCTTCACCGCCCCGGCCATCCCGGCCGCCGCCAGCGCCCGCCGCACCAGGTACGCCGCCGCGACGACGGCGCCGAAGCCGGCGCCCGCCGGCGGGTCCAGGTCCAGCACCATCGTGATCGGCGAGTCCGGGTCGTGCACCCGGGTCAGCGTCGGGTGGTACTCCACGGCCCGCTGGTTGCCGAACCACAGCAGCGTCCGGGTGTCGTTGCACAGCGCGTACGTCACCTCCCGCCGGGACCGCTCCGCCCACACCCCGACCCGGGCGATCCAGTCCGGCGCGTACGCCGGCAGGTTCTTCTGCATGAACGGCTCCTGGCCGGCGCGGACCCGGACCACCGACAGCGGCCGGCCCGCCAGCTCCGGCACCAGCCGGTCCGCGATCCGCTCCAGGTAGTCGACCAGCTCCCGCTTGGTCACCCCGGAGCCGTCGAACAGCGGCTCGTCCGGGTGCGAGACCTGGATGCCGGTCACAGCCGGGGGAACAGCTGGTCGCGGTGCTCGCCCTCCTCGAAGACGTCCGCGGCCGGCCCGACGATGAGCCGGTCGGGGACGCCGACGAGGTCGGCGTCCTTCCCGGCGTAGTCGAACTTGCTGAGCACGTGCCGCATGGCCTCCAGCCGGGCCCGCTTCTTGTCGTTGCTCTTCACCACCGTCCACGGGGCGTCCGCGGTGTCGGTGTAGAAGAACATCGCCTCCTTGGCCTCGGTGTAGCCGTCCCACCGGTCCAGCGAGGCGAGGTCGGTCGGGGACAGCTTCCAGTGCCGCACCGGGTCGATCTGCCGGATCAGGAACCGGGTCCGCTGCTCGGCCTGCGACACCGAGAACCACAGCTTGATCAGCCGGATGCCGGACCGGACCAGCATCCGCTCCAGCTCCGGGGCCTGCCGCATGAACTCGAGGTACTCCGCCGGGGTGGCGAAGCCCATCACCCGCTCGACGCCGGCCCGGTTGTACCAGGACCGGTCGAACATCACGATCTCCCCGGCCGCCGGCAGGTGGGCGAGGTAGCGCTGGAAGTACCACTGGGTGCGCTCGCGCTCGTTCGGCTTCTCCAGCGCGACGACGCTGGCCCCGCGCGGGTTGAGGTGCTCGGTGAACCGCTTGATGGTGCCGCCCTTGCCGGCGGCGTCCCGGCCCTCGAACAGGATGACGATCTTCTCGCCGGTGTCCTTCACCCAGTTCTGCAGCTTCAGCAGCTCGATCTGCAGCAGCCGCTTCTCCCGGTCGTACTCCTTGCGCGGCATCCGTTCCTGGTACGGGTAGCCCTGCCGCCAGGTGTCGACGATCGTGCCGTCCTCCTGGACCAGCACCGGCTCGCCGTCGGAGTCGACGTCCACCCGCAGCTTCTCCAGCTGCGCGGCCAGGTCCGGCGGGTTGGCCGCCTGGCTGTCGGCCACGTCCGCCGCGCGGGGCAGGTGGTGCGTGGCGCCGGTCCGGTCGCCGTCGGGCCCTGGCCGGTCCTGGACCTCGTCCGGGGCCTCGGCCGCCGCGGCCGTACCGCCCTCGGCCGATTCCAGCTCGACGGTCTCCGTCTCGGTCATGCGCACTCCTCGTGTCGGTCCCCGAGTGCGTCTTCCCGCCGGCGGGTCACCGCAACACCAACCTGCCCCGATCCACCACCAGGTACGCCCCGGCCGAGCGCAGCTCGGCCGCACCCTCCGCCGTGGACAGTCCCAACCGGCCCGGGCTGCCGGCGGCCGCCCGCACCACCGTGCCGGTGAAGCTGACCCGCTGCCCGGGCCGGATACGGGCCGAGGACTCACCGGCGCCGGACAGCTGCACCCACACCCGCCGGCCCGGCCGGGCGCCGATCCAGAAGCCCTCGTCGGCCGGCACCGACTGCACCGGGGCGTCCCGGGCGACGGCGGTCCGGCCCACGGCCGCGGTCATCGGGCCCATCGGCCCGGCCGGCAGCACCGCCGCGCCGCCGATGGTCAGCGTGGCCGGCGGGCCCGGCGCCGGTGCGGCCGTCGTCACCGGCGGG
>CADCTP010000217.1 GCA_902805565.1 uncultured Mycobacteriales bacterium | reverse complement strand
GGTACTTCCCCGCGGTCGGCCGCCGGCTCGGCCGCGACCCGCTGGACCCGGCCGCCGACCCGGCCGACGTGCGCGCCTGGACCGTCGACGACGCCGGCCGGGTCGAGCTGCTGTCCGCCGCCGGCGGCGCCCACCTGGACGGCCTCTACGCGCACGGCGACGCGGCCGAGCGCCGCGGCGTCCTGCGGGCGCTGGACGTGCTGCCCGGCACCGCCACCGGCCGGGCGGTGCTGCTGGACGCGCTGCGGACCAACGACGTCCGGCTGGTCGCCGCGGCCGCCGGCGGCTCGTACGCCGCCGCCGAGCTGACCGACGCCGAGCTGGCCCAGGCGCTGCTCAAGTGCCTGTTCGTCGGCGTGCCGCTGACCGGGATCCCGGCGCTGTCCCGGGTCCCGGCCGACGCCGCCCGGATGGCGGCCGACCTGGTTCGGGAGCGGGTCGCGGCCGGCCGGGACGTGCCGGCCGACGCCTGGCTGCTGCTGGACCCGTACCCGGGCGTGCTGGAGCGCGCCGGGCTCCCCGCCGAGCTGGACTCCCCGGACCCGCACCGGCGGGCGGCCGCGCGCCGCTTCCTCGGTGCCCGGGCGGCGTCCGTCGTGCCGACCCCCAGGGAGGGCTGACGTGCGGATCTTCGACCCCCACATCCACATGACGTCCCGGACCACCGACGACTACGAGCGGATGGCCGCCGCCGGCGTACGGGCGGTGTGCGAGCCGGCGTTCTGGCTCGGCCAACCGCGCACCAGCGTCGGGTCCTTCCTGGACTACTTCGACTCGCTGGTCGGCTGGGAGCGCTTCCGGGCCGCGCAGTTCGGCATCACCCACCACTGTGCGGTCGCGCTGAACCCCAAGGAGGCCAACGACCCCCGGCTGCGGGACGTGCTCGACGAGCTGCCGCACTACCTGGAGAAGGACGGCGTGGTCGCCGTCGGCGAGGTCGGCTACGACAGCATGACGCCGGAGGAGGACGAGGTCCTCGCCGTCCAGCTGCGGCTGGCCATCGAGCACGACCTGCCGGTGCTGGTGCACACCCCGCACCGGGACAAGCCGGCCGGGACCCGCCGCACCCTGGACGTGGTCAAGGAGTCCGGCATCGACCCCGGCCGGGTGCTGGTCGACCACCTGAACGAGCTGACCGCCCCGATGGTCGCCGACTCCGGCTGCTGGATGGCGTTCTCGGTCTACCCGGACACCAAGATGGACGAGCGCCGCACCGTGGGCGTGCTGACCGAGCTCGGCACCGAGCGGATGCTGGTGAACTCCGCGGCCGACTGGGGGCGCAGCGATCCGCTGAAGACCGCCCGCACCGGCGAGGCCATGCTCGCGGCCGGGTTCGGCCCCGCCGACGTGGCCACCGTGCTCTGGGACAACCCGGTCGCCTTCTACGGGCAGAGCGGCCGGCTGCTGCCCGAGGTGACCGCCGGGCGGGACGACACGGCGCTGTTCGCGGGCAACTCGGTCCTGCGCGGCGCCCGGCCGGAGGCGTGATGCGCTTCGGTCACCGGGACGGCAGCACCGTCCACCTCGCGTACTGCACCAACGTCCACCCGGTCGACACGCTGTCCGGCCTGCTGTCCACCCTCGACACGTACGCCGTGCCGGTGCGGTCCGCGCTCGGGGTCGGCCGGCTCGGGGTCGGGCTGTGGCTGTCCCGGGACGCGGTCACCGAGCTGCTGGCCGACCCGGCCGGGGTCCGCCGGCTCGCCGCCGCGCTGGCCGGGCGCGGGCTGGAGGTGGTGACCCTCAACGCCTTCCCGTACCGGGGGTTCGGCGCCGAGGTGGTCAAGGGCCGGGTCTACCACCCGGACTGGACCCGCGCCGCCCGGCTGGCGTACACGCTGGACTGTGCCACCGTCCTGACCGGACTTCTCCCGGCGGACGTGCCGTACGGGTCGGTCTCCACGCTGCCGCTGGCCTGGCGGGACCCGTGGAGCGAGGGCCGGCACGTCGCGGCCGCCGAGCACCTGGCCGCGCTGAACGACGGGCTGGAGTCGCTCGCCGCGGAGACCGGCCGGGAGATCCGGGTCGGGCTGGAGCCGGAGCCCGGCTGCGTGGTGGAGACGACCGCGCAGGCGGTGGACATGATCCCCGGCACCGACCGGGTCGGCATCTGCCTGGACGCCTGCCACCTGGCGGTGCAGTTCGAGGAGCCGGCGGCGGCGGTCGACCGGCTCGCGGCGGCCGAGCTGTCGGTGGTGAAGGCGCAGGTGTCCTGCGCGCTGGAGGCCCCCGGCGGCGACCCCGCCCTGGCCGGCTTCGTCGAGCCGCGCTACCTGCACCAGACCCGGACCTGGACCGCCGGCACCGACGACCTGGACGAGGCGCTGGCCGGCGGGCTGCCGGCCGGCGAGACCTGGCGGGTGCACTTCCACGTCCCGCTGCACGCGCCGCCGCAGCCGCCGCTGCGCAACACCAGCGCCGAGCTGGTCCGCACCCTGGACGTGCTGGTCGGCGGGCCGCGCACGGTGACCTCGCACCTGGAGGTGGAGACCTACACCTGGCAGGTGCTGCCCCCGACCGCTCGGCCGGGCACCCCGGCCGAGCTGGTCGCCGGCATCGCGGCCGAGCTGGCCTGGACCCGGGACCGGCTCGTGGAGTTCGGACTTTCCGAGGAGGACGCCGTGAGGACTGTCGCATGAGGACCGTTGTGGTGCTCGACGTGGTCGGCCTGACCCCCAGGGCGCTGCGGCACATGCCGCGGCTGTCGGCGTTCGCGGATGCCGGGTCCCGGGCCCGGCTGGACCCCACCTTCCCCGCCGTCACCTGCACCGTGCAGGCGTCCATGCTCACCGGGCTGACCGCCACCGACCACGGCATCGTCGGCAACGGGTGGTACTTCCGGGACCTCGGCGAGGTGTTCCTCTGGCGGCAGCACAACGCGCTGGTGCGGGGGGAGAAGGTCTGGGACGCCGCCCGCCGGTCGGCCCCGGACTACTCGGTGGCCAACCTCTGCTGGTGGTACGCGATGGGCGCGGACACCGAGACGCTGGTGACGCCGCGGCCGATCTACCACGCCGACGGGCGCAAGTCGCCGGACGCGTACACCCGGCCGCCGGAGCTGCACGACCGGCTGGTCCGCGAGCTCGGCGACTTCCCGCTGTTCACGTACTGGGGGCCGACCGCCGACATCACCTCCTCCCGGTGGATCGCCCGGGCCGCCCGCCAGGTGCTCGACACCGACCGGCCGAACCTCATGCTCGTCTACCTGCCGCACCTGGACTACGACCACCAGCGGTTCGGCCCGGACGGCCCGGAGGCGGCGGCCGCCGCGGCCGAGCTGGACGAGGTGCTGGGGCCGCTGCTGGACGCCTGCACCGCGTCCGGCGCGGCGGTGGTGGCGCTGTCCGAGTACGGGATCACGCCGGTCTCCCGGCCGGTCGACATCAACCGGGCGCTGCGCCGGGCCGGGCTGCTGGAGGTGTACACCCAGGCCGGCATGGAGTACCTCGACCCGTGGACGTCCCGCGCCTTCGCCGTCGCCGACCACCAGGTCGCCCACGTCTACGTCCGGCAGCCCGCCGACGTGGCCGCGGTCCGGTCACTGCTGGCCGGGCTGCCCGGGGTCGCCTCGGTGCTCGGCGCGGACGGCGGCAAGGCCGGCCTCGGGGTGGACCACGAGCGCGCCGGCGAGCTGGTGTGCGTGGCCGACCCGGACGCCTGGTTCACCTACTACTACTGGCTCGACGACGCCCGCGCCCCCGACTTCGCCCGCGGCGTCGAGATCCACCGCAAGCCCGGCTACGACCCGGCCGAGCTCTTCTTCGACCCGGCCGACAAGCTGGCCAAGGCGAAGGCGGCGGCGACCCTGCTGCGCAAGAAGGCCGGCCTGCGGTACTCCATGTCGGTGGTCCCGCTCGACCCCTCGCCCGTCCGCGGTTCGCACGGCCGGCTGCCGGGGGAGTCCGACGCCGACGACTCACCCGTGCTGCTGTGCTCGGTCCGCGACGCCGTACCGGACCGGCTGCCGGCCACCGCCGTCAAGGATCTCCTGCTCCGCCTCGCCGAGGTCGAGCCGGCCGACGCACTCTCCTGAGAGGAAACGGTTGCCATGCCCCGTCCCGTTACGCTCTTCACCGGCCAGTGGGCCGATCTGCCCTTCGAGGAGGTGTGCCGGCTGGCCGCCGAGTGGGGCTACGACGGGCTGGAGATCGCCTGCTGGGGTGACCACTTCGAGGTCGACAAGGCCGTCTCCGACGACTCGTACGTCGACGGCCGCCGGGCGATCCTGGCCAAGCACGACCTGAAGGTCTTCGCGATCTCCAACCACCTGGTCGGCCAGGCGGTCTGCGACGACCCGATCGACGACCGGCACCGCGGCATCCTGCTCGACCGCATCTGGGGCGACGGGTCGCCCGAGGGCGTCCGGCAGCGGGCGGCGGCCGAGATGGCCGACACCGCCCGGGCCGCGGCGAAGCTCGGGGTGAAGACCGTGGTCGGCTTCACCGGGTCGGCGATCTGGAAGACCGTCGCGATGTTCCCGCCGGTGCCGGAGTCCATGATCGACGCCGGCTACCAGGACTTCGCCGACCGGTGGAACCCGATCCTCGACGTGTTCGACGAGGTCGGCGTCCGGTTCGCGCACGAGGTCCACCCGTCCGAGATCGCGTACGACTACTGGACGACGGTCCGGACCATGGAGGCCATCGGCCACCGGGAGGCCTTCGGCCTCAACTGGGACCCGTCGCACTTCGTCTGGCAGGACCTGGACCCGGTCGGTTTCCTCTGGGACTTCAAGGACCGGATCTACCACGTCGACTGCAAGGACGCGAAGCGCCGGGTCGGCAACGGCCGCAACGGCCGGCTGGGCTCACACCTGCCCTGGGCCGACCTGCGCCGCGGCTGGGACTTCGTATCCACCGGGCACGGCGACGTGCCGTGGGAGGACTGCTTCCGGATGCTGAACACGATCGGCTACGACGGGCCGATCTCCATCGAGTGGGAGGACGCCGGGATGGACCGGCTCCTCGGCGCGCCCGAGGCGCTGGAGTTCGTCCGCCGCCTCGCCGCGATCCAGCCGCCCGCAGCCGCGTTCGACGCCGCGTTCACCTCGCGCTGAGCGCGCGGAAGGGGGCGGACCTCGACGGTCCGCCCCCTTCCGCGCATGGCTACGTCAGATGTTGTTGGTGCCGTTCACGTTCGCCGGACGCAGCGGGTCGCCGGTCAGCGGGTCGGTGAGCGGGTCCGACGAGCCGGACGGCTCGAACAGGTCCGTCGTCGCGGTCGGCGTCGTGGTCTCGTAGGTCGTGACCACGGTGGTGTCGGTCACGCCCTTGTCCTTGCTGCCCACGGTCGACTTCACCTTGTTGGCGATGTCCGACTGCTTCGCCTTGTCCACCAGCTCCGTGCCCTTGGCCTGCAGGACGCCGGCGGTGCTCTGGACCGTCTCGTTGCCGGCCACCTTGCGAGCCTGCGCCACGATCTCCTCGTAACGCTGGCGGCCGGCCTTGCTGCCCAGCACGTACCCGGCCCCGAACCCCGCCGCTACGGCAAGCTTCCCGTACATGTGTCTGCACTCTCCTTCGGTTCGTGTCTGTGCCAGCCGGTCGAACACGTCCTACCCGCCTGTCGGCAGCCGTACTCCTCATCAGGTATCGTCATGACCCGTCGCCACGGCGACCGGTCCCCCGTAGCTCAATTGGCAGAGCATGCGACTGTTAATCGCAGGGTTAGTGGTTCGAGTCCACTCGGGGGAGCATCTTCCCAGGTCAGAGCCTTACATCATTCTCCCGGCCAAGATCACCCGGCGGAAACCCGGCGTTTTGACTCTCACGACTACGAACCCCGGTTGAGCGCGACCGCAGCCGCAGGGTTGGCGACACCCCGCCCCATGTAGACGTCCTGCGTCATCGACGGCTTGGCGTGTCCGAGCTGGTCAGCCACGGCCCGCGCGGTGTGCCCGGACTCGTCCAGGATCGTGGCGACGGTCTTGCGGAACACGTGCGAGGTGACCCAGTCGAAGCCGGTTGTGCCCCGCGCCCGGCGGAACGCCCGCAGGGTGTTGCTCGGGTCACGCCACCCGCCGAGGGAGTCCGGGAACAGCGGCCCGGTGGTCG
>CADCTP010000216.1 GCA_902805565.1 uncultured Mycobacteriales bacterium | reverse complement strand
GCCCGGCGTCCCGGCCGCCCCGACCGACGCCGGCCCGCCCGCGGACCTGGAGTGGCTGCTCGGGTGGCGGGCCGCCGCCGACGCCGCCCAGGCCGCGGTGGACAAGGTGCTGGCCGCCGCGACCGGGCTCACCGAGCCGGCCGTCGCGGCCGCGGTGCTGGACGCCGCCCCGCCCGGGACCATCGTGGTCGCCGGGTCCTCCAAGCCGGTCCGCGACCTGTTCCTGGCCGGGCCCCGGTACGGCGTGCGGGTGCTGGCCAACCGCGGTGCGGCCGGCATCGACGGCACCGTGTCCACCGCGATCGGGGCCGCCCTCGCCGCCGGCCGCCCGGCGTACGCGCTGCTCGGCGACCTCACGTTCCTGCACGACGCGAACGGCCTGGTCATCGGGCCCGGCGAACCCCGCCCGGACCTGACGATCGTGGTCGTCAACAACGACGGCGGGGCGATCTTCGGGCTGCTGGAGCAGGGCGGCGGCGAGCACGCGGCGGCGTTCGAACGGGTCTTCGGCACCCCGCACGGCGTCGACCTGGCCGCGCTGTGCGCCGCCACCGGCACCCCGCACCGCCGGGTCGGCACCCCGGACGAGCTGGCCGCGGCGCTCGCCGACCCGGACGGCCTGCGGGTGGTGGAGGTACGGACCCGGCGCGGCGAGGCCGTCGACCTGGACCGGGCGCTGCGCGCCGCCACCCACCCCGACCAGGACGACTAGCGCCCGGCTGCGGCCGCGTACCCGTGCCCGGGCGATGCGGTTGGCCGGCCCCGACCGGGGAGATACTGACGATCATGGCGGTGACACGGCGGGTGATGCGCGGGGTGACCCCGGAGGCGGTGTTCGACGTGCTGCGGGACGGGCGGACGTACGCGGACTGGGTGGTCGGGACGCGGGCGATCCGGGTCGTGGAGGCCGGCTGGCCGGAGCCGGGCACGGCGCTGCACTACACGATCGGGTACGGGCTGCTGCGCAAGGACGACGAGACCCGGGCGACGGCGTACGAGCCGGGCCGGCGGCTGGAGATGGAGGCGAAGGCCTGGCCGGCCGGCAGCGCCCGGATCGAGCTGCGGGCCGAGCCGGTCCAGGACGGCACGCTGGTCAGCATCGAGGAGCACCCGGTGCGCGGGTTCGGGGCGCTGGTGCACAACCCGGTGCTGGACCTGTCGATCAAGATCCGCAACCTGGAGACGCTGCGCCGGCTGGAACGCCAGGCCCTCCGGCGCGCCTAGCCGCGGGCCGCCCGCCGCCCGCGCCGGCCGGCGGGAGGTCACCGGTCGGCCAGGGCGGCGGGGATCCGGTCGGCCAGGGCGCGGAAGGCCGCGGCTGACAGCCGGGCCGGGTCGCGGGACAGCCGCAGCGCCGCCGGCCGCCCCGGGGTGGCCAGCAGCTCGACGGTGAGCTCCTCCATCGCGAACCGGTTGCCCCGCTGCGGCAGCTCGCGCACCCGGCAGCCGGCCAGCTCCAGGTCGGCGGCCGGGTCGTCCTGGACGACCACGACGACCTGGTAGAGCGGGTGCCGGCCGGTACGCCGGGGCCGGACCGCGGTGAGCACGTCGGCGAACGGCAGGTCGGCGTCGGCGAGCGCGCCGGTCACCGCGGCGCGGACCGCGTCCCGCCCCGAGCCGTCGGCCCGGCGGCGGACCCGGACGCAGACGGTGTCGATGAGGCACCCGACCGGCCGCTGCAGCTCCGCGGATCCGCGGAGGCTGACCGGGACGCCGAAGCCGAGATCGTCCTGGCCGGTGACCGCGAAGACCCCGTCGGCCACCGCGGCCAGCAGCACCCCGAGCAGCCCGGTCCCGTCCGCCCGGGCGGCCGCGGCGACGCGCGCCAGCGTCCCGGCCGGCACCGGCACCTCGACCACGGTGCCCGCCGGCCCGGCATCGGCCGCCGGGGTCCCGCCGACCCCGGCCGCGGGCCAGGTGACCGGGGGGAGGTCGCGGAGGATCCCGGTCCAGTAGCGGCGCTGCATCGGCAGGTCCGCGGCGGCCGCGGCCGCCGCGAGCAGGGCGGCGACCCGGTCCGGGGACGGGGCCGGGTCCGGGAAGTCCGGCGCCCTCCCCCCGGCCCGGGCCGCGTACGCCAACCCCAGGTCGCGGGTCAGGACGTGCTGCGCCCACCCGTCCAGCGCGGCGTGGTGGACCACCACCCCGAGCCGCCACCGGTCCGGGCCGGCCGGGTCGAGGACGGCCCGCCACACCAGCCCGGCGGCCAGGTCGAACGGCTCCGCCATCGCCGCCGCGAGGTCGCCCCGGGCGAACGGCGGCGGGCCGGGCGCGGGCTCCACCCGCGGGCGCTCGTCGGCGACGTACCGCCCGGAGAGGTAGCCGTGCCGAGCGTGCACGTCCCCGAGCGCGGCCCGCAGCGCGTCCACGTCCAGCGACCCGGCGATGTCCCAGGCGAGCGGGCAGGCGTTCTCCGGGTCGCCGGCCGGGTCCAGGTTGCGCAGCACGAAGCCCTGCTGCATCGGGGTCAGCTCCCCGTCGCCGGTGACCGGCGGCGGCGCCGGCGCGGTGTCGAGCCACTCGGCCAGGCCGGCCACCGAGGGCGTGCGGACCAGCTGGGAGACGGGGACCGGCCGGTCGAACCGGACGCCGAGCCGGGCGGCCAGCCGCACCGCGGTCATCGAGGTGCCGCCGAGCGCGAACAGCGATGCGGTCGGGTCGGTGGCGTCGATCCCGAGCCCGGCCAGCTCGGCCGCGACCACGCCGGCGGTCCCGACACCGGCGACGGCCGCGACCGGTGCGGGGGCCGGGCGGGCCGCCGCGAGCAGCGCCGGCACGTCGAGCTTCCCGTTCGGGGTCAGCGGGAGCCGGTCCAGCCGGACGATCCGGTCCGGCACCGAGTACGCCGGTAGCCGCGCCGCCAGCGCCGAGCGGACCTCCTCCGGCCCCGGACCGCCCAGGTAGGCCAGCACCAGCGCCACGCAGGACCCGCCGTCCCACTCCGGCGCCACCACCGCCCGCCGCACCCCCGGCAGCGCGCCGGCCAGCCGCTCCACGCCGGCCGGCTCGACCCGGTGCCCGCGCACCTTGACCTGCCGGTCCAGCCGGCCGTGGAAGTGGAACACCCCGGCCGCGTCCACCCGGCCGAGGTCGCCGGTCCGGTAGACCCGCCGCGGCAGCCCGCCCACCTCGGCGGTGACGAACCGCGCCGCCGTCAGCGCCGGGTCACCGAGGTAGCCGATCGCCAGCCCGTCGCCGGACACGCACAGCTCCCCGACCTCGTCGACGGCGCACTCGCGGCCGTCCCGCAGCACCGCGACGCCGGTGTGCGGCACCGGCACGCCCAGCGGCACCTCGCCGGCCGCGTCCGCCGGGCGGACCTCGCGGGTCAGCGCGAACACCGCGGACTCGGCCGGTCCGTAGCCGTTGACCAGCCGCAGGTCCGGCCGGGCGGCAAGGGCCCGGGCCGCGTGCGGCGCGGACAGCCGCTCGCCGCCGACCAGCAGCGTGTGCAGGCCGGCCAGGGCGCCCGGGTCCTCCTCGACGACGAGGTGGAACAGCGAGGTGGTGAGGAAGGCCAGGTTCACGCCGTGCCGGGCGACCACCTGGCGCAGCCCGGCCGGGGTGAGCGGGCGCTCGGTGACCAGCACGCAGGTGCCCCCGGCGACCAGCGGCCCCCACACCTCCAGCGCGAACCCGTCCCACGGCACGGGCGCGATCTGCGGCACCACCACGTCCGGGCCGTACGCGGCGAAGGTCGGGCCCTGGAACAGTCGGGCGGTGGCCCGGTGCGGGGACAGCACCGCCTTCGGCGCGCCGGTGCTGCCGGAGGTGAAGAACACCATGGCCGGGGCACCGGCCGGGTCCACCAGCGGGGCCGGCGGGCCGGCGTCGACGAGGGTGGTGAGGTCGTCGGCGACGACGATCCGGCGGCCCGCGCGGTCGGCGCCCAGGTGCGGGGCCGTGACCGCGACCTGGCCGGGCAGCAGCGCGTCGACCTCCCGCAGCCGGTCCACCGGCCAGGACGGGTCCAGCGCCGCGTACGCCGCACCGGTCTTCAGCACCGCCAGCACGGTCGTCACCAGCGGGACCGACGGCGGCAGCAGCACCGGGACCACCGCGCCCGGACCGATCCCGGCGCCGCGCAGGACCGCGGCCAGCGCGCCGGCCGTCCGGTCCAGCTCGGCATAGGACACGGTGCGGTCGCCGTGCACCAGCGCCGGCGCCTCCGGCCGGTGGGCCGCGTGCGCCGCGACCACCTCGTGCAGCAGCTCCACGTACGGCCGGGTCACGACGTCCCCTGCTGGTGGGCGCCGGCCCGCGGCCCCTCGACCGTGTCCGGCCACCGGCGCACGTGGGCGACCAGGGCCCGGCGCTTCCAGCCGGTGCCGCGGATCGGCGGCGTCGGGATCGCCAGCTTGTCGACCAGGTAGTCGACGTGGGCGTCGACGGCCCGGGGGCTGATTCCGAGCCGGCCGGCGATGTCCCCCGAGGTGGGCACGCCCCGCGCGCCGGCACCGTCCAGCACCGGCTCGCAGAGCACCTCCAGCACGGCGAAATAGCGGGCGTCCGGGTCCAGCCGCGGGCCGCGGCGGGGCCGGATCGCCGGGCAGGGCCGGCCACGGGCCGGCCGGGGCGCGGTGTCCGGGCTGAAGAAGACCACCATCCCGGCCGGGCCGTCGGTGCCACCCGGTCCGGGCGACACGGTGGCCATGTCGCAGCGGAAGGGCACCTGCTCGCCCGGCCAGACCAGGACGGTCCGGCCGGTGTCCAGGTCGGTGACCCGGAACGGCTCCCCGTCGCCGGCGTTGGCCACCCGCCAGCGGTCGGCGGCGGCCAGCACCTCACCGCGGAACGGTGCCGGCGCCGCGGGCACCCGCAGGTCCAGTTCGCACACCCCGCACCCGCAGGAGCCGAAGGTCGCCACCTCCCCCGCCCGCAGGTCGACCCGGCGGGGGCTGCGGCCTCGCTCGGCGGGTGCCTGGATGGTCAGCACGGACACGCTGTCTCCCGTCTGCGCGCCCGCCGGGGCTTCCCGGCGGGCCTTCACGGCGGCCGGTCGGGTCAGGCGGCCGCATCGGCCAACCGGGCCGGATGCGTCCGGATCGTCACCCGATGCCGGGCGAGACGGACATGGGCAACATTGCCTATACCGACCGGGCCGAATACCACCGGAGCGGTGCGCCGGCAAGGGTCCGGGACCCGGGCTGCCCGGGTACCCCACCGGCGCCCCGCGGCAGACGATCGGCCGGTCCGACCGGCGGCAGCCCGCCCGGCGGACCGCGCGTCCGCATCGGATGAGGAGCAGCCGTGACCGCCAGCCCGTCGACGTCCACCGCACCGGTCTCCCCGGCGCAGCTCGGGCTGTGGCTGATCGACCAGCTGCGCCCGGGCAGCTCCGTCTACACCGTCTTCTGCACCGTGCGGCTGTCCGGGCCGCTCGACCCGGCCCGGCTGCGGGCCGCGCTCGCCGCGGTGGTGGACCGGCACGAGGCGCTGCGCACCACCTTCCCCGCGTACGACGGGGTGCCGGTGCAGCGGGTCGCCGACCGGCTGGAGGTGCCGCTGCCGGTGGTCGACCTGACCGACCTGGCCGGCCCGGCCGGGGCATCCGGTCCGGCCGGGTCGGACCGGGAGGCCGAGGCCGAGCGACTGGCCCGGCACTGGTGCGAGCTGCCGTTCGACCTGGCCGCCGGGCCGCTGCTGCGTGCCGGGCTGGTCCGGCTCGCCGACCGGGAGCACCTGCTGGCCGTGGCGGTGCACCACATCGTCTGCGACGGCGCGTCGCTGCAGGTGCTGTTCGCCGACCTCGGCCGCGCGTACGCCGGGGCGGAACTGCCGCCGCCCGTGGCCCGGTTCCGTGACTACGTGGCCGGCCGGGACCAGGACCCGGCCGAGCTGGGCTGGTGGCGGGACCGGCTGGCCGGCGCGCCGGACCTGCTGCAGCTGCCCGGCGACCGGCCCCGGCCGGCGGTCCGTGGCACCGCGGGCGGCACCCGGACCGCCGCGCTGCCCGAGGAGTTGCTGACCGAGGTGGCCGCGCTGGCCGCCCGGCGCCGGATGAGCCCCTTCATGGTGCTGCTCGCGGGCTGGGGGGCGCTGCTCGGGCGGCTCGCCGACGTGCCCGAGCTGCTCGTCGGGATCCCGGTCACCGACCGGCCGGAGCCGGCGTACGAGGAGCTGGTCGGGCTGTTCGTGGACACCCTGCCGGTGCGGTTGGACCTGTCCGGGCGGCCGACGTTCGGCACCGTGCTGGACCGGGTCCGCCGGTCGGTGCTGGACGTCCTGTCGCACCGGTCGGTGACGTTCGACCGGCTGGTGGAGGAGCTGCGGCCGGACCGCAGCCCAGGGCACACGCCGCTGGTGCAGGTGGCGTTCAGCGCCGACCTGGCGCCGCTGGCCGAGCCGGCGCTGCCCGGGGTGCGGGCCGAGGTCCGGGTGCCGCGGCCGGACACCGCCAAGTTCGACCTGGACCTGTCGGTGCCGCGGGACGCGGACGGGACGGCGACGCTGGTGCTGACGTACAGCGCGGAGCTGTTCGACCCGGACCGGGTGGACCGACTGCTGACGCAGCTGCTCCGCTTGCTGGCGGCCGGGGTGCGGGCGCCGGACACGCCCGTCGCGCTGCTGCCGCTGCTGGACGCGGCCGAGCGGGACACCGTGCTGGGCGGCTGGGCGCACACCGCGCCGGCGGCCCCGCCGGACCTGCTGGCGCACGAGCTGGTGTCAGCCCGGGCGGCGACGACCCCGGACGCGCCGGCGGTGCGCTCGGGCGGCGTCGACATCGGCTACGCCGAGCTGGACGCCCGCGCCGAGGAGGTGGCCGGGCGGCTGCGCGCGGCCGGCGTCGGCCCGGACGACCTGGTCGCCGTGCTCCGGCACCGCGGGCCGGAGCTGGTGGTCGCCGTGCTGGGCGTGCTCCGGGCCGGGGCGGCGTTCCTGCCGCTGAGCCCCACCGCGCCGGCCGGCTACCTGGCCGGGGTGCTGGCCGCCGCCGGCGCCCGGGTGGCGCTGGCCGACCCGCAGCTGGCCGGCCGGCTGGCCGGCAGCCCGGTGCGGGTGGTGCCGGACGACGGGCCGTGGCGGGCCGGGACGGGGCGCGCCCACCCGGACGACCTGGCGTACGTGCTGTTCACCTCCGGGTCCACCGGTGAGCCGAAGGGCGTCGCGGTCACCCACCGCTCGCTGGCCAACGTCGTCACCACGATGCGGGACATGTACGAGCTGACGCCGGCCGACCGGGTGCTCCAGTTCGCCAGCATCGGCTTCGACATCGCCGTGGAGGAGATGTTCCCGACCTGGGCCGCCGGCGGCTGCGTGGTGCTCAGCCCGGACCCGCCACCCGGGCCCGACCGGATGACCGAGCTGATCACCCGGGAGCGGGTCAGCTTCACGATCCTCACGTCCGGCTACTGGCGGCAGTGGACGACCTGGGCCGACGCCCGCGGCGTCCACCCCGCGCCGACGCTGCGGCTGGTCTCCGTCGGCGCGGAGCCGGTCGACCCGGACGCGCTGCGGACCTGGCAGCGGATCGCCCGGGTGCCGGTGCTCAACGGCTACGGGCTGACCGAGACGACCGTCAACGCCGCGGTGACGCTGCTGCCGGACCCGTTCGTCGGCGACCTGGTGCCGATCGGCCCGCCCCTGCGCGGCGCCCGCGCGTACGTGCTCGACGCCGACCTGCAACCGGTCCCGGTCGGGGTGCCGGGCGAGCTCCACATCGGCGGCGACTGCCTGGCCCGGGGCTACCTGGGCCGGCCCGACCTGACCGCCGACCGGTTCGTCCCCGACCCGTACGGTCCGGTGCCGGGCGGACGGCTGCACCGGACCGGCGACCGGGCCCGCTGGCGTTCCGACGGGCAGCTGGAGATCCTCGGCCGGCTGGACGGGCAGCTCAAGGTGCGCGGGCACCGCATCGAGCCGGCGCACGTGGAGGCGGCGCTGCACAGCCACCCGGACGTGGCCGCGGCGGTGGTGGCGGTGCGCCCGGACCGGCGCGGGCACGACCGGCTGGTCGGCTACGTGGTGCCGCGGACCGGGACGGCGGTGCCGGCGGGGCTGCGCGAGCACCTGGCCGGCCGGCTGCCGCCGTACCTGGTGCCGGCCGCGCTGGTCGGGGTGCCGGCGATCCCCCGCAACGCCAACGGCAAGGCCGACCCGCGGGCGTTGCCGGACCCGGCCGACGCCGTGCCGGTGGGCATCCCGGCCCGGACCGCGCTGGAACGCTCGCTGGCCGCGGTGTGGCGGGAGGCGCTGGACGTCCCCGAGCCGGGCGTGCACGACAACTTCTTCGAGCTGGGCGGCAGCTCCCTGACGCTGGCGACCGTCCACTCCCGCCTCGGGGAGGCGCTCGGGGTCACGGTCGGCCTGGTCGCCCTCTACGAGCACCCGACCATCGCCTCGCTGGCCCGGCACCTGGCCGGCGGGGAGCAGGAGCCGGCGCCGCCGGCCGACGACCGGGCGGACCGGCTGCGGGCGGGCCGGGCCCGGATCGCCGGCCGCCGCCGCGAGCGGAAGGACAGCTGATGTACACCGACGACGACCGGCGGTACGTGGTCGTGCGCAACGAGGAGGAGCAGTTCTCGCTCTGGCCGGCCGACCGGGAACCGCCGGCCGGCTGGGCGGTCGCCGGCCCCACCGGCACCCGCCCGGAGTGCCTCGCGCACATCCGTACGGTCTGGACCGACCTGCGGCCGAAGAGCCTGCGCGACCTGCGGGGGGCCTGAGGTGGCCGACACGCTGTGGCGGCTGTCCCGCTTCCGCAACCTGTGGGCCGCGCAGACGCTGAGCCTGCTCGGCACCCAGGTGACGCTCATCGCGTTCCCGCTGGTGGTGCTGCTGATGGGCGGCTCGCCGGCCGACGTGGCGCTGCTGTGGGCGGTGGAGTTCCTGCCGGTGCTGCTGCTGGGGCTGCCGGCCGGCGCCTGGGTCGAGCGGCTCCCGCTGCGCCCGGTGCTCCTGGTCTCCGACGCGGCCCGGACCGCGGCGCTGCTGGTGGTGCCGGTCGCCTGGTGGCTGGACGTGCTCTCGCTGCCGGTGCTGTTCGCGGTGGCGTTCGTGGTCGGCGTCGGCACGCTGTTCTTCGACGTCGCGCAGATGTCGTACCTGCCGGCGCTGGTGGCCGAGGACCAGCTGGCCGAGGGCAACGCGAAGCTGGAGGGGTCCCGCGCGGTGGCGCAGCTCGGCGGGCCGACGATGGGCGGCTTCCTGGTGGCGGCGGTGTCCGCGCCGGTCGCGGTGCTGCTGGACGCGCTGAGCTACGCCGCGTCGTTCGTGTTCCTGCTGTTCGTCCGCGGCGGCGCCGAGAAGGCGCCGGTGGCCGAGCGGGCCGGGCTCTGGAAGGAGGTCGGCGAGGGCGTCGCGTACGTCGCCCGGCACCCGCTGCTGCGCCCGCTGGCGCTCTGCGACGCGGCCGCGAACCTCGCCTTCGCCGCGGTGCTGGCGCTGCAGGTGTTCTACGGCTCCGAGGTGCTGGACCTCTCCCCGGCCGAGATCGGCATCGTGCTGGCGGTCGGCAACGCCGGCGGGCTGCTGGGCGCGGTGCTCAGCGGCGTGCTGGCCCGCCGGGTCCGGCCGGGCCTGCTGCTGCTCGGCTCGATCGCGGTGTTCAGCGTGGGGGCGGCGATGCTGCCGCTGGCGCGCGGGCCGGTCGGCTTCGGCGCCGGACTGTTCGTCGTCTACGTCGGCGTCGTGCTCTACAACGTCGTCCAGCTGACCATGCGCCAGACGATCACCCCGGAGTGGCTGATGGGTCGGGTCAACGCCACCCTGCGCTTCGTCGAGTGGGGGACGCTGCCGCTCGGCGCGGCGGTGGCCGGCCTGCTGGTCGCGCCGGTCGGCATGCGCGGGGTGCTGTGGCTGGCCGCCGGGGTGTGCGCGCTGTCGATCCTGCCGCCGCTGCTGTCGCCGGTCCGGTCGCTGCGCGACACCTCGACCGGGGATCCCTCGGTCGGGGCGGGGGCCCGGTGAGCACGCCGGACGCGGCCCGGGTCGCGGTCGTCGGGTTCGCCGGCCGGTTCCCGGGCGCCGCGGACGCCGCCGAACTGTGGGCCGCGCTGGCCGCCGGCCGCGAACTGCTCATCCCCGCCGCGACCGGGGACGCCGGGCACGGGCCGATCGCCGGGGCCGACCGGTTCGACGCCGGGTTCTTCGGCTACGCCCCGGCCGAGGCGCTGCTGGTCGACCCGCAGCAACGGGTGTTCCTGGAGTGCGCCTGGGAGGCGCTGGAGCACGCCGGCTGCGACCCGGTCCGCTTCCCCGGCCCGATCGGGGTGTACGCCGGCAGCGGCGACACCGACCATGTGCAGACCCTGCGGTCGCACCGCGACCGGTTGCCGGACGTGTCGGAGACGCAGTTCCGGCTGGCGAGCAGCCCGGATTTCCTGACCAGCCGGGTGGCGTACAAGCTGGGGCTCACCGGGCCGGCGGTGAGTGTGCAGACGGCCTGCTCGACCTCGCTCGTCGCGGTGCACCTGGCCGTGCAGGGCCTGCTGGCCGGGGACTGCGACCTGGCGCTGGCCGGCGGGGCGACGGTGCACGTGCCGTTCCCGCGGGAGCCGGCGGAGGCGGGGATCACCTCGACCGACGGGCACTGCCGGGCGTTCGACGCCGGCGCCACCGGGGCGGTCGTCAGCGACGGCGCCGGGGTGGTGGTGCTGCGCAGGCTGGAGGACGCCCTCGAGGCCGGCGACCACGTGTACGCCGTGGTGCTCGGCTCCGCGGTCAACAACGACGGCTCCGGCAAGGTCGGCTTCGCCGCCCCCAGCGTGACCGGGCAGGCCGCGGCGGTCCGGGCCGCCCACCTGGTCGCCGACGTCGAGCCGGCGAGCATCGACCACGTCGAGGCGCACGGCACCGGCACCCCGGTCGGGGACCCGATCGAGGTGCGCGCGCTGAGCAGCGCGTTCGGGCCGGACGCCGGGCCGGTGGTGCTGGGCACGGTGAAGGCGACGATCGGCCACACCGACACCGCCGCCGGCGTGCTCGGGCTGGTCAAGGTGCTGCTGGCGCTGGAGCACGAGCTGCTCCCGCCGCACCCCACCTTCCGGACCCCCAACCCGGAGGCGGAGCTGCCGGCCAGCCCGTTCACGGTGAACACCGACCCGCTGCCCTGGCCGCGCACGGACCGGCCGCGCCGGGCCGGGATCAACTCCCTCGGCCTCGGCGGCACGAACGCGCACGTGGTGCTGGAGGAGGCACCGGTGCCGGTCCCGGGACCGCCCGCGCCGCCGCACCAGTTGCTGCCGCTGTCCGCCCGGACCCCGGCAGCGCTGGCCGCCGCGGCGGGCCGGCTCGGCGCCGCGCTGGACGGTCGGCCGCTGGCGGACGTGGCCTGGACGCTGCAGACCGGGCGGCAGGAGTTTCCCGAGCGCGGGTTCGTGGTCGCCACCGGCCCGGCCGACGCCCGCGCCGCGCTGGCCGACCCGGCCCGGCTGTCCACCGGGCGCGCCACCACCGCCGGGCGCGAGGTGGTGTTCCTGTTCCCCGGGCAGGGCGGCCAGCACGTGGGGATGGCGGCCGAGCTGTACCGCGACGACCCGGGGTTCCGGGCGGACGTGGACGAGTGCGCCGAGCTGGCCCGGCCCGAGCTGGGCCTGGACCTGTGCACGGTGCTGCATCCGGCCGGCGACCCGGCGCCGGCGCGGGAGCTGCTGGCCACCATGCGGGTCGGCCAGCCGGCCGTGTTCGCCGTCGAGTACGCGCTGGCCCGGCTGTGGATCCGCTGGGGCGTCCGGCCGGCCGCGGTGCTCGGGCACAGCCTCGGCGCGTACGCCGCCGCCACCGTCGCCGGCGTCCTCGCCCTGCCCGACGCGGTCGCGCTGGTGCTGGAGCGCGGCCGGTTGCTCGGCGAGGTCCCGGACGGCGCGATGCTGGCGGTGCCGCTGCCCGTGGCCGAGCTGGCGCCGCTGCTGGACGCCGACCTGTCGGTGGCGGCGGTGAACGGGCCCGGCCAGTGCGTGGTCGCCGGCCCGGCGGCCGCGGTGGCGGCGCTGCGGTCCCGGCTCGCCGGGACCGGGGTCGACGGCCGGGTGCTGCACATCAGCACCGCCGCGCACTCGCACCTGGTGGAGCCGGCCCTGGCCGCGTACGGGGCCCGGGTGGCGGCGGTCGACCTGCGGCCGCCGGTGCTGCCCTGGATCTCCGACCGGACCGGGGCGCCGGTGACCGCCGCCGAGGCGAGGGACCCGGCGTACTGGACCGGGCACCTGCGGCACCCCGTTGACTTCTCCGCCGCGCTGGCCACCGTGCTGGCCCGGCCGGACACGGCGCTGCTGGAGGTCGGTCCCGGCCGGACGCTGACCGCGCTGGCCCGGCAGCACCCGGACTGCGCCGCCGACCGCCCGGTGGTCGCCTGCATGCCGCACCCGGCCGACCCCACCCCGGCGCCGGTGGTGCTGCTCACGGCGGTCGGCGCGCTGTGGCGGTCCGGGGTGCCGGTGGACTGGGCGGCGCTGCACCCGCCCGGGCGGCGCAAGGTGCCGCTGCCGACGTACCCGTTCCAGCGCCGGCGGTTCCGGCTGGACCTGCCGGACGAGGTCGACGACGAGCCGGCCGGCCCGGTCGCCGGCAGCGTCGGGTCGCCCACCGAGCGGGCGGTCGCGACGGCGTTCGGCGCGGTGCTCGGGCTGCGCGAGGTCGACCCGCACGCGAGCTTCTTCGAGCTGGGTGGCGACTCGATGCTGGCGCTGCGGGTGGCCGGCGCGCTGCGCCGCGAGCTCGGGGTGGAGCTGGGGGTCCGGGCGGTCTTCCGGTCCCCGTCGGTGGCCGCGCTGGCCGCCGTCCTGGACGGGGGCCGGCCGTGAGTGCCGGGCCGGGGTCCCCGTGGCTGCTGTGCCGGCACCGCCGGCCGGACGCGCCGGTGCGACTGTACTGCTTCCCGCACAGCGGCGGCTCGGCCGGGGAGTTCCTGCTCTGGGCGGACGACCTGCCCGGTGTCGAGGTGTGGGGCGTGCAGCTGCCCGGTCGCGGCGGCCGGCTGGACGAGGAGCCGCACACCGCGATGCCGGAACTGGTGGCCGCCCTCGCCGACGGGGCCGCGTTCGCCCCGCCGTACGCGTTCTTCGGGCACAGCCTCGGCGCGACCGTCGCGTACGAGCTGACCCTCGCCCTGCGGGAGCGGGGCCGGCCGCTGCCGGCGGTGCTCTACGCCTCCGCGCACGAGGCCCCGCAACTGCGGCACCCGGACCGGGCGCTGCCGCTGCTGGCGGACCGGGCGCTGTTCGACGCGGTGCGCGAGCAGTTCGGCCCGGTGCCGGCGGAGCTGCTCGACGACCCGGACTGGCGGTCGCTGGTCCTCGGCCCGCTGCGGGCCGACCTGACCGTGGTCGCCGGCTACGAGCCGACCCCGGCCGCGCCGCTGGACCTGCCGGTGGTCGCGCTCGGCGGCACCGACGACGCCGGGGTCAGCCGGGCCGACCTGGCCGGCTGGGCCGCCTGCACCCGCGCCGCCTTCGACCTCCGGATGTTCGCCGGCGGCCACTTCTACCTCAGGGAGCGACACGATGACCTCCTCCGCCGGCTCGCCACCGACCTCGCCCGGCTTCCTGGCGGAGCTGTTCCGGGGGCGGCTGCGGTGGGACCTGCTGCACCCGTTCCCGGCGCAGGAGCCGGCCGAGCGCGACCGCGGTGACGCGGCGGTGGCGGCGCTGGGCACGCTGCTGCGCGAGCTGGTCGACCCGGCCGAGGTGGACCGCACCCGGCGGCTGCCGGCCGGGCTGGTCGAGCGGCTGCGCCGGGACGGCTACGCCGGCCTGACCCTCGACCCCGCGCTCGGCGGGCTCGGCCTGTCCCCGCTCAGCGCGGTCCGGGTGCTGGAGGCGGCGGCGAGCTGGAGCCCGGCGGTCGCCTGGATGCTCGCCATCTCCGCCGGGTTCGGCGCCGGCAACTACCTGCCGATGATCCCGGACGGCCCGCTGCGTGACCTGGTCATCGCGGCGGCCAAGGCCGGCAACCTCGGCGGCAGCGCGGACACCGAGGCCTCCGGCGCGGCCAACCAGCGGCGGGCGACCACCGCGGTCCCGGTCGACGGCGGCCGGGCGTACGAGCTGACCGGCGAGAAGGTCTTCATCGGCAACTCCCCGGTGGCCGGCCTGGTCGACGTGGCCGCCACCGTGCACACCGACGCGGGCGAGCAGCTGCGGGTGTTCTTCGTGCCGACCGACACCCCCGGCGTCCGGGCCGTCCTGCGACAGGACTTCCTGGGTCTGGCCGGCGCGCCGATCGGAGTGCTGCGGCTGACCGCGGCCCGGGTGCCGGCGGAGAACCTGCTGCCGGCGACGGCCGGGCGGTGGCGCGAGGAGAAGGAACTGGTCCGGCTGGTCCTGCTGGCCCGGACGCTGGCCATCGCCCCGCCCGCGCTGGCCATCGCCAAGCTGTGCCTGGCCTGGTCCCGGGACTTCGTGGGCCGGCGGAAGATGGACGGCCGCCCGCTGGGGTCCTACGACGAGATCCAGCGACGGGTGGCCACCTCGGCCGCCGACGTGTTCGCCGCCGGGGCCGCGGTCGAGTGGGCGCTGCTCGGTGCCGACCCGACCGACCGGGAGGCCGAGCTGACCGCGCTGAAGAACCTCACCTCGGTGGCCTGCTGGCGGGTGGTCGACCGGACGGTCGGGCTGCTCGGCGGCGAGGGGGTGGAGACCGCGGCCAGCAAGGCGGCCCGCGGCGCGGTGCCGCTGCCGGTGGAGCGGTTCGCCCGGGACGCCCGGGTGCTGCGGGTGTCCGGCGGGGTCGACTTCCTGCTGGACTACTGGACCGCGCTCGGGGTGCTGGAGACGGTCCGCGCCGACCCGGCCGCCGGCCCGCCGGTCGACCCGCCGGCTCTGCCCGGCCGGTGCGGCCGGCACGCGGCGTACCTGGCCGGGGAGGCCGCCCGGCTGGCCGCCGCGGCCCGCGCCCTGCTGGACCGGTACGGCCCGGCCGAGCTGGCCGAGCGGGAGCACCCGCTGGTCGTGCTGGGTGGGATCAGCACCGGTCTGTTGGCCATGGCGGTGGCGCTGGCCAAGGCGGCCGCCCTCGGCGACCCGCTGTCGGCCGAGCTGGCCGACGTGGCGTGCGTGGACGAACGGCACCGGCTGGCCGGCTTGTGGGCCGAGCTGGCCGGGGACACGGAGCCGGACTACGCCGGGCTCAGCGCGCGGCTGCTCGGCACGGATCTGGAGCCGCTGCTGGCCGACGTGCTGACCGCGCTGCCGCCGGCCGGGGCGGTGTCCGGTGCCTGAGCCCGGGACGTACGGCGGGGTGCACGGCGCGGTCGCCGGGTGGGCGGCCCGGGAGCCCGACCGGCCGGCGGTGCTGGCCGGCGACGAGGTGGTCGGTTACGGCGAGCTGGTCGCCCGGGCCGACCGGGTAGCCGGCGGGCTGGCCGGCCTCGGGGTGGGGCCGGGCAGCACGGTCGGCGTGCGGCTGCCCCGGTCGGTGGACTTCGTGGTGGCCGCGCTGGGCGTGCTCACCGCGGGCGCGGACTACCTGCCGCTGGACCCGGCGTACCCGGCGGAACGGCTGCGGATGATGACCGCCACCGCCGGCTGCCGGACCGTCCTCGGGGACGGCCCGGGCGCGCTGCCGCTGGCCGGGGTGACCGGGCCGCTCGACGTCCGGCCGCGGGTGCACCCGGAGGACCTCGCGTACACGATGTTCACCTCCGGCTCGACCGGGACGCCGAAGGGTGTGCTGGTCACCCACCGCGGCGTCCTGCGGCTGGTCCGGGAGCCCAACGTGCCCCGGCTCGGCCCGGACGAGGTGGTCCTGCACCTGTCCTCGACCTCGTTCGACGCGGCCACGTTCGACATCTGGGGCGCGCTGGCCAACGGCGCCCGGCTGGCCGTCGCCCCGCCCGGACGGCTGTCCGCGACCGACGTCGGCGAGCTGGTCCGGCGGCACGGGGTGACGGTGGCGCTGCTGCCGACCGGGCTGTTCCACCTGATGGTGGACGAGCGGGCGAGCGACCTGGCCGGGGTCGGGCAGGTGCTGCCGGCCGGCGACGTGCTCTCCGCCGCGCACGCCCGCCGGTTCGCCGCGGCCGCCCCGCGCAGCCGGCTCATCAACATGTACGGCCCGACCGAGGTCACCGTGGCCACCACCTACCACGAGGTCGGCGACCCGGCCGGGGACGACGTGCCCATCGGCCGCCCGGTCGCCGGGACGTACGTCCGGGTGCTGGACCGGGACCTGGCCGAGGTGCCGCCGGGCACGGTCGGCCAGCTGTACGCCGGCGGCACCGGCCTGGCCCGCGGCTACGCCGGGGACCCGGGGCTCACCGCCGACCGGTTCGTGCCCGACCCGCTGGCCGCCGGCCGCCGCCTGTACGCCACCGGCGACCTGGTCCGGCAGGACCCGGACGGCACGCTGCGCTTCGCCGGCCGGGTAGACGACCAGTTCAAGAAGCGCGGCTTCCGGGTCGACCCGGCCGAGGTCGAGGCGGCGCTGCGAGCCGACCCGGCCGTGCGGGACGCGGTCGTGGTCGGCACCGGCGACAGCGCCGAGACCCGCCGGCTGGTCGGCTGCCTGCTGCCGGCGGCCGGGGCGGCGCCGGACGGGCTGGCCGCCGCGGTCCGGGACCGGGTGGCCGGGGTGCTGCCGGAGCACCTGGTCCCGGACGGATGGCTGGTGCTGGACGCCTTCCCGCTGACCGTGAACGGGAAGGTGGACCGGGCCGCGCTGCGGGCGGCCGCCGGGGCCGGTCCCGGGCCGGGCACCGAGCCGGGCCGGGCCCTCGACCCGCAGGAGGCCGAGCTGGCCGCGATCTGGCGGGAGGTGCTCGGGGTCGACGCGGTCGGCCCGGACGACGACTTCTTCGCCCTGGGCGGGCAGTCCCTGCTGGCCAGCAAGGTCATCTCGCACGCCCGCCGGCGGCTGGGGGTGTCCCTGTCGATGGCGGCGGTCTTCGACGCCCCGACCCTGGGGGAGCTGGCCGCGGTGGTGCGCGGTCAGGCCGTGGTGGCACCGGTGTCCGCGGACTGAACGCCGGGCGGGTCGTCGAGCAGGCCCAGCGCCTGCGCCCGCAGGACGGTGACCAGCCGGTCGGTGGTGCCGAGCTTGCGGTAGAGCCGCTCCAGGTGGTGGTGCACGGTCCGCGGCGAGATCGCCAGCCGCCGGGCGATCGCCTCCGCGGTGAGCCCGTCGGCCAGCAGGCCCAGCACGGTCCGCTCCCGGCCGGTCAGGTCCCGGCCGGGCGGCGGGGCGGCGAACCGGGCGGACAGCGCGGCGTACAGGCCGGGGTCGCAGCCCTCCAGCAGCTCCCGGGCCTGGTCCCGCTCGCGCCGCTCGTCGGCCTCCCGGCCCCGGGACCGCCAGCCGGCCGCGGCCACCAGGTGCGCCCGGCCGGCGTGCAGCCGGTCCTCGGCGTCGGCGAACGACCGGGCCGCCGCGCCGGC
>CADCTP010000215.1 GCA_902805565.1 uncultured Mycobacteriales bacterium | reverse complement strand
CTCCCCGCACGGCACGGCTCCCCCGCACGGCAGCGCCCCGGCGCCCTCCCACGCGGCCCGCCTCCCCCACGCGGACGGCCTCCCGGTCCCCGGGGTCCCGCGCCGGGACCGAGCCCGCCACGGCAGCACGCACGGCAGCACGGCCCGCCGCGACGGCGCGGCTCCCCGCACGGCCCGTCCCGACCCCCCGCACCGGCAAGGCTCCCCCGCACGGCAGCGTCCACGCTCCCCACGCGGCTCCGCCTCCCCCGTACGCGCCCCCGGGTCCGGCCGCACCGGGGAGACCTGCCGCCGCGCGGCCGCGGCCGGCGCCCTGCCCGTACGACGACCGACCCCCGCACCGTCCGACCCCCGCACCGCGGCCCTCCGTGCGCCCCGGTGCGGGGGTCGTCCGTCGTTGCGGCCCGGGTCAGACCGCCGCTCTCGCCCGCGGCTTGCGGGCCGGTGCCTTCGCCGCCGCCGTGACCGGGGCCTTCTTCCGCGGCGCCGGCGAGACCGGGACCACCGTGGTGCCGAGCAGGTCGCGCAGGAAGCCGCCGGTGTGCGACCCCGGGGTGGCGGCCACCTCCTCCGGGGTGCCCTGGGCGACCACCGTGCCGCCGCCGCTGCCGCCCTCCGGGCCCATGTCGATCACCCAGTCCGCGGTCTTGATCACGTCCAGGTTGTGCTCGATGACGATCACCGAGTTGCCCGCGTCGACCAGCCGGCCGAGCACGCCGAGCAGCTTGCGGACATCCTCGAAGTGCAGGCCGGTGGTCGGCTCGTCCAGCACGTACACCGTCCGGCCGGTCTGCCGCTTCTGCAGCTCGGAGGCCAGCTTGACCCGCTGGGCCTCGCCGCCGGACAGCGTGGGCGCGGGCTGGCCGAGCCGGACGTAGCCCAGACCCACGTCGACCAGCGTGGTCAGGTGCCGGGCGATCGCCGGGACCGCGGAGAAGAACTCCGCCGCCTCCTCGATCGGCATGTCCAGCACCTCGGCGATGGTCTTGCCCTTGAAGTGCACCTCCAGCGTCTCCCGGTTGTAGCGGGCGCCGCCGCAGACCTCGCACGGGACGTACACGTCGGGCAGGAAGTTCATCTCGATCTTGATGGTGCCGTCGCCGGCGCAGGCCTCGCACCGGCCGCCCTTGACGTTGAAGGAGAACCGGCCGGGCTGGTAGCCGCGGATCTTCGCCTCCTGCGTCTCCGCGAACAGCCGGCGCATGTGGTCGAACACCCCGGTGTACGTCGCCGGGTTCGACCGCGGGGTCCGCCCGATCGGCGACTGGTCCACCCCGACGACCTTGTCCAGCTCCTCCACGCCGCGCACCCGCCGGTGCCGGCCGGGCACCATCCGGGCGCCGTTGAGCTTGTTGGCCAGCGAGGTGTAGAGGATGTCGTTGACCAGCGAGGACTTGCCCGAGCCGGACACCCCGGTGACCGCGACGAAGGTGCCCAGCGGGAACCGCACGTCCACGTCCCGCAGGTTGTGCTCGCGGGCGCCCTCGACGACCAGCTCCCGGCCCGGGATCCGCGGCCGGCGGGACGCCGGCACCGGGATCTCGCGCCGGCCGGAGAGGTAGGCCCCGGTGATCGACCGCTCGCTGGCCAGCAGCTCCTCGACGGTGCCGGAGACGACGACCTCGCCGCCGTGCTCGCCGGCGCCGGGGCCGATGTCCACCACCCAGTCGGCGACCTTGATCGTGTCCTCGTCGTGCTCGACGACGATCAGCGTGTTGCCCAGGCTCTTCAGCCGCAGCAGGGTGTCGATCAGCCGCCGGTTGTCCCGCTGGTGCAGGCCGATCGACGGCTCGTCCAGCACGTACAGCACGCCGACCAGGCCGGAGCCGATCTGGGTGGCCAGCCGGATGCGCTGCGCCTCGCCGCCGGCCAGCGTGCCCGCCGGCCGGTCCAGGGACAGGTAGTCCAGCCCGACGTCGACCAGGAAGCCGAGCCGGGCGTGCACCTCCTTGAGCACCCGCTCGGCGATCATCTTCTCCCGCTCGGACAGCTCCAGCCCGCGCAGGAACTCCCCGGCCTCGCCGATCGACAGCCCGGACACCTCGGCGATCGACTTGCCGCCCAGCGTCACCGCCAGCACCTCGGGCTTCAGCCGCGCCCCGCCGCAGGCCGGGCAGGGCACCTCCCGCATGTAGCCCTCGTACTTCTCCCGGCTGAACTCGGAGTCGGTCTCCGAGTGCCGCCGCTCCAGGAACGGGACCACGCCCTCGTACGCGGCGTAGTAGGCCCGCTCCCGGCCGTACCGGTTCTTGTAGCGGACGTGCACCTGGGTGTCGTGCCCGTAGAGGATCGCCTTCTGGGCCCGCGCCGGCAGCCGCTCCCACGGGGTGTCCACGGTGAAGCCGGTGGCGTCGCCCAGCGCGCTGAGCAGCCGCAGGAAGTAGTCGGCGGTCTGCCCGCTGCCCCACGGCGAGATCGCGCCCTCGGCCAGGGTGCGCTCCGGGTCCGGGACGATGAGCTCCGGGTCGACCTCCTTGCGGGTGCCCAGGCCCGTGCACTCCGGGCAGGCGCCGTACGGGGAGTTGAAGGAGAACGACCGCGGCTCCATCGCCTCGAACGACAGGTCGTCGTACAGGCAGGCCAGGTGCTCGGAGAAGGTCCGCTCCCGGCCGGGGTCGTCCTCGGGCAGGTCGACGAGGTCCAGCACGACCAGCCCGCCGGCCAGCCCGAGCGCCGTCTCCACCGAGTCGGTGAGCCGGCGCTTGGCCGACTCCCGCACCGCGAGGCGGTCGACGACGACCTCGATGGTGTGCTTCTCCTGCTTCTTCAGCGTCGGCGGCTCGGTCAGCGGGTGCACCACGCCGTCCACCCGGACCCGGGAGAAGCCCTTGGTCTGCAGGTCGGAGAACAGGTCGACGTACTCACCCTTGCGGCCGCGGATGACCGGGGCCAGCACCTGGAACCGGGTGCCCTCCGCCATCTCCAGCACCCGGTCGACGATCTGCTGCGGCGTCTGCCGGCTGATCGGGCGGCCGCACTTCGGGCAGTGCGGGCGGCCGGCGCGGGCGTAGAGCAGCCGCAGGTAGTCGTAGACCTCGGTGATCGTGCCGACCGTCGACCGCGGGTTGCGGGAGGTGGACTTCTGGTCGATGGAGACCGCCGGCGACAGGCCCTCGATGAAGTCGACGTCCGGCTTGTCCATCTGGCCGAGGAACTGCCGCGCGTACGCGCTGAGCGACTCGACGTAGCGACGCTGGCCCTCGGCGAAGATCGTGTCGAAGGCCAGGCTCGACTTGCCCGACCCGGACAGCCCGGTGAAGACGATCAGGCTGTCGCGGGGCAGGTCGAGGTCGACGTTCTTGAGGTTGTGCTCGCGCGCACCGCGCACGACGAGGCGGTCTGCCACAGGGTGTTTCTCTCTCCGGCCGACGGGAGGGAAGGACGGACCTACGGTAGCGGCGACGACCGACAGTTTCTTCCCGAGCTACTCCACCTGGGTGGTCTCGGTGCCCTTCAGCCGGTACGTCGTGACGCCGGGTGGCACCAGGCCGGGATAGAGCACATTGGCGGCGTCGTACCCGCGGGCCGGCCGGGCCGGCGGTGCCTGCCGGACGGGCGGCAGGAGCACGTCGGAGTGCACCACTACGGAGTGGTCGATCTCCGGGAGCGGCGGGGGCGGCGGCGGCGCGCCGGTCTCGAACGACATCGGACCTCCCGGGGGCTGGGGGGTCGAGGGTACGCCGTGGGGCAGGATGGCGGGATGACCTACACCGGTGCTGTCACGGTCGGCGGATCGGCCGACGCCCGCGAGCTCGGCCCGCTGACCATCACCAAGCTCCAGGTCGGGCCGATGGAGAACAACGCCTACCTGCTGCGCGACACCGCCACCGGCGACGGCCTGCTCATCGACGCCGCGAACGAGGCGGACCGGCTGCTCGACCTGATCGGCCCGGCCGGCATCACCACGGTCGTCACCACCCACCAGCACCCCGACCACTGGCAGGCGCTGGCCGCCGTGGTCACCGCCACCGGCGCCCGCACCGCGGCCCACCCGCTCGACGCGGCCGGCCTGCCGGTCCCGGTCGACATCGAGGTCGGCCACGAGGACACGGTCGCGGTCGGCTCGTCCACCCTGTCCGTGGTGCACCTGCGGGGGCACACCCCGGGCTCGATCGCGCTGGCGTACGAGGACCCGACCGGCCTCACCCACCTCTTCACCGGCGACAGCCTCTTCCCGGGCGGCCCCGGCCGGACAACGGGTCCGGAGGACTTCACCTCGCTGATGGACGACCTGGAGTCCCGCGTCTTCGGCACCTACGACGACAAGACGTGGTTCTACCCGGGCCACGGCAACGACTCGACCCTCGGGGCCGAACGCCCCGCCATCCCCGAGTGGCGCTCCCGCGGCTGGTGAACGGCTGGCAACAGGACTCACGAGGCGGATTCGCCGTGCGCAGGTGACGCTATGGGTTTTCTGACGTCGTCATCGGAGCAGCCTCCGGTGCTGTAGCCGGCGCCGCTACGAGCGTCATGATCGGCGGTAGAGCGGAGAAGGGTCGCCTACGGGAACAACATCGCCGAGCAGCCGAACGCCTGCCAACAGCGGCGGGCGCCGCCAGCATGACCGCTGTCATCGGCTGCGACCCGGACAGGCCGATGATCTCGTCGGTGTTGGCGAGGGCCAGCGCCACCGGACTCCTCCGGAGGAGTCAGGCCAGTGACCTAGCCTCCGCCAGAGCCGTCAGGCATACGGAAGGGGCGTCGTGGACTGGGGTCTACTCGGTCGCGCCGTCGGTATGTTCGCCATCACCAACGTGGACGACATCCTCGTCCTGGCGTTGTTCTTCGGTGAGACCGGACGCGGCCGGGCGGGCGTGCTCACAGTCGTCATCGGTCAGTACGCCGGATTCGTGGCCATCCTCGCCGCGTCCGTGGTCGCCGCCCTGGGCACGGGCCTGTTACCGGAATCGGCGGTTCCTTATCTGGGCCTGCTACCGCTGGTCCTCGGATTGCGGGCGGCCAGGACAGCCTGGCGCGAGCGCCGTCACGGTGCGTCAGGCGAGGACCAGGAGGAAGGGCCCGCCGGCGGTCCGGGGGCGTGGCAGGTGGCCGCGGTGACGCTGGCCAACGGCGGCGACAACATCGGCGTCTACGTCCCGGTGTTCGCCGTCGCAGGAGCGGGTGGCATGACGATCTATGTGGCAGTCTTCCTCCTCGGTGTCGCCGTGTGGTGCGCCGCCGGCTGGTTCTTCGCCAGCCGCCCGGTCGTCGCCAGGGCACTGTCCCGATGGGGGCATGTCCTCATGCCCATCGTCCTGATCGGGATCGGCGCGCTCATCCTCGTCGAGGGCGACGCATTCGGCCTGTAGGTGCACGCACCTCCATGCCGGGGTGGAGGTGTGGACGCCGGACCCCGGGCGATGGAGTTCGCGGCCGGCCGGGCGCTGTTCACCCGGTACGAGTGGGACCCCGAGGCAATGGGCGGCCTGCCCGGGTGCAGGACCCTCCGTTCCCACCTGGCGCGCTCGCGGCTGGTGACCGGGCCACCCGCACGTGCGGTCGGCTCCGGCACGGCGCTGCTCGGCGGCACGGCCCCGCGACCGAGCGCCCCTCGCCCGGCGCGCCGGCGGTGGGTGCCGGGCCCTCGGGTCGCCGGTAGGCCGGGGACCTGGTGGGATGCACGGCGTGCGCGTGTTGATCATCGGGTGGTCGAGTGTCCTGCACGGCGAGTCGACCGCCGGCGACCTGCTCAGCGCGGAGGCCGTCGCCGAGCGCCTGCGCGCCGACGGCGCCGAGGTGGACCTGGCGTACAGCCCGGCGATGCTCCGGGCGTACGGGGCGCGGGGCGGGCTGCTGCTCGAGGACGCCGACGAGGTGCTCCAGGTGGACCCGGGCAAGTACACGCACGTCGTGTGGGCGTGCGGGCCGCTGACCGGGCGGCCGGTCGGGCGGGTGCACGAGCGCTTCCCGCACGCGCGGCGGCGGGCCGTCGGCGTGTCCGTCCTCGATCCGGCCGACCCGGCGGTGGCCGGGTTCCACGCCGTCGTGCCGCGGGACGCCCCCGGGGTCCGGCCGCGGCGCGACCTCGCCGCCCGGCCGGCCGTGCCGGGCGTACCGGTGGTCGGCGTCTACCTGACCCGCGGCCAGGGTG
>CADCTP010000214.1 GCA_902805565.1 uncultured Mycobacteriales bacterium | reverse complement strand
GAACCTGCGGCACCCGCTTTAGGAGAGCGGTGCTCTATCCCCTGAGCTACGAGGGCGGACCGGCCTCGGCCGGCGCGGTCAGTCTCTCACGGCCGCCGGGCCGCCTCGTCCCTCCTCCTCGTCGCCGATCCGTCGGTCGCGGCTCGGGCGGGTCTCCGGTCGGCAACGACCGGACGGCGGTCGCGGGTTTCCTGCCAGGATGAGTCGTGGTTGTGACGATGGTCGTCGTCGGGGCGATCCTGGCGACGGGCCTGGTGGGCGTCGTGCTCGTCCGGCGGCGTGGCCGGGAGGACCCGGCGGCCGCGGAGCGGGCGGTGCGGGCCGCGCGGGAGCGGGCGGCGGTGCAGCAGCGGTTGACCCGGATGCACCCGGACTTCGTACGGGACTGGATGCGGCCCCGTCAGGGGCGGCGCCAGGAGTCGTCGGTGAAGTGGGAGCCGGCGTGCGGGCCCATCCGGTTCATGCCGCCGTCCACGGTCCACGAGGCGCCGGTCACGTACGACGCCTGGGCACCGGCGAGGAAGGCGACCACGGCGGCGATCTCGCGGGCGTCGCCGGGGCGGCCGAGCGGCACGCCGGGGCGGGACTCGGTGTGCGGGTCGACGTCCTCCTGGCCGGTCATCGGGGTGGCGATCTCCCCGGGGGCGACGCAGTTGACGGTGATGCCGTGCTCGGCCAGCTCCAGGGCCATCACCGCGGCGGTGAGGCCGAGGCCGGCCTTGGCCGCGCAGTACGGCGCGGCGCCGACCCGGGGCTGGGTCTCGTGCACGCTGGTGATCATGATGATGCGGCCGCCGCGGCCGGCGGCGATCATCCGGCGTGCGGCCCGCTGCGAGCACAGGAACGCGGCGTCCAGGTCGACGGCGGTCACCTGCCGCCAGTCCTCGTACGTGAGGTCCAGGAACGGCGTGGCCGCGCCGGTGCCGGCGTCGTTGACCAGCACGTCGACGCCGCCGAGGGCGCCGGCGAGGTCGTCGACGACGTCCGCGGCGGCCGGCAGGTCGGTCAGGTCGAGGTGGCGGAGCTCGGCCCGGCGGCCGTGCGCGCGCACCTCCTCGGCGGTGCGCCGGCCGGCGGCCTCGTCCCGGTACCACGTGATGCCGACGTCGCAGCCGGCCTCGGCCAGGGCGACCGCGGTCGCCCGCCCGATCCCGGACTCGGAGCCGGTGACGATCGCGGTCGCCGGGAACATCAGGTCCGCCGGGGGCCGGAGATCGGGGCGAGCGCGGCCTGGGCCCGGGCCACGCCGTCCCGGCCGGCGGCGATGGTCCCGACCGCGGCGTCGAGCTCGGCCCGGACCTGGGCGATCCGGTCGGCCGCGGTGCCACCCTCGGCGGCGGACTCCAGCTCGTGGGCGTGCTTCTCCAGCCACCCGGTGACCTGGTCGAGCAGGTCGGGGATCAGCTCCAGCGAGTAGCCGACCGCGCCGAAGACGGTGTAGACGTCGGCGGCCGTGCTGGTGCCCGACCACGCGGCGTGCGCGGCCTGGCGCAGCGCCTCCTCGGCGGCCCGGGCGGCGCCGGGGGCGGTCATCGCCTCGGTGATGCGGGGCAGGTCCTGGTCCTCCGGCTCGGTCATGCGGCCCTCGTACCCGGTCCGGCGACGATCAGAACGCGTACCTGATCCGGCAGTACGGCAGGCGCTCGCCGATCAGTGCGGTCAGCCGCCGCACCCACACCCGCTTGTACGCCGCGCGGTAGCGCACGTTGTCCCCGCCGGTGCCGGAGCGCTTCGGCTCCTGCACGTCGGGTCGCCAGATCAGGTCCTCGGCCTTCGGGTGCCAGCCGAGGTTGATCTCGTGCAGGGCGGCGTTGTGGGTCAGGAAGATGACCTCGGCGGCCAGCTGGCGCCTGGCCGCGGCGCCGATGCCGGCGTCCAGTGTGGACAGCAGCTCGTCCCAGTCGGACAGCCAGCCCTCGTACGTCACGACCGGGCTGAAGTTGACGTGCACCTCGTAGCCGGCGGCGACGAAGTCGTCGATGGCGGCGATCCGGTCGGCGATCCGGTCGGTGCGGATGTCCAGCAGCCGGGCCACCCGGTCCGGCATCAGCGAGAACCGGACCCGGGTCCGGCCGGCCGGGTCGTAGGCCAGCAGGTCCCGGTTGACGTGCTTGGTGGCGAACGACGCCTTCGCCGCCGGCAGCCCGCGGAAGAGCGCGACCAGGTCCCGGACGTTGTCGCTGACCTCGGCGTCGACGGAGCAGTCGGAGCTCTCGCCGATGTCGTACACCCAGGCCGACGGGTCGACCTGGTTCGGCTCCTTCGGCGGCTGCCGGGCGGCGTGCCGGGCGAGGTAGCCGGTGATCCGGTCGATGTTGGCGAAGACGGTGATCGGGTTCGCGTAACCCTTGCGGCGCGGGACGTAGCAGTACGCGCAGGCCATCGCGCAGCCGTTCGCGGTGGACGGGGCGATGAAGTCGGCGGAGCGGCCGTTGGGCCGGGCGGTCAGGCTCTTCTTCACGCCGAGGACGAGCGACTCGGTCTTGATCCGGACCCAGCGGTCCACGTTCGCCTCGTCGCCGTGCAGCTGCGGGATCCGCCAGTGGCTGTCCACCGGCACCCGCTCGGCGTCCGGGAACCGGGCCAGGACCTCCTTGCCGCGGGGCAGGTCGGCCGCCTCGGCCTCCAGGTAGATCCGGCGGACGTCGAGCACCAGGCGACGGTACGCGCGACGAGGGCCCGGCGCACCGCGGCCGGGCCCTCGTCGGGGGGTGCTGCGTGCTACGGCCGGCTGGCCGCCGTGATCGGCATCATCGCGACCGGGGCGTACTTGACGACGTCGCCGGACTGCGGGGCGTGGATGACCTGCCCGCCGCCGACGTACAGCGCCACGTGGTGGATCGGCGACCCGTAGAAGACCAGGTCACCCGGCTGCAGCGAGCCCACCGAGACCGACGAGCCGGAGGTGGCCTGCATCCGGGACGAGTGCGGCAGGGAGACCCCGGCCGCCGCCCAGGCGTACATGGTCAGGCCGGAGCAGTCGAAGGTGCTGGGACCGGCGGCCGCCCACACGTACGGGCTGCCGAGCTTGGACCGGGCCGCCGCGATGGCGGCCGACGCCCGGCCGCTGGCCGGGACGTCCGACATCGGCGGCGCCTGCTGCTCGCCGGCCGGCTCGCGGGTCTCGTCGCGGCTGCCGCGCTCCTCGGCCGCGTGGGTCGGGGTGGCCAGGAAGGCCTGGCGCTCCGAGGCGGAGAGCCGGTCCAACATGGCCTTGCTCTGCTGGGCCCGCTGCTGCAGGTCGCCCCGCTTGGCCGCGAGGTCCTTGATCAGCTTCTCGGCCTTGGCCTTGGCGGTCCTGGCGTCGTTGGCGGCCTTGGTGGCCGCCTGGCTCGCCCGGCTCGCCTCGGTCAGCACGGCGGCGCGGCGGCTGGAGACGACGTCGATGATGCTGGCCTGGGCGGCGAAGTCGCCCGGCGAGTCACTCGACAGCATCGCCCCGAAGGTGCCGAACGGGTCCGAACGCGACTCCGACGTGACCAGCTGCTTGATCCGGCCCCGGAACGCCGTGACCTGCTTGGCGGCGGCCGTCGCCCTCGCCGTGGCGGTCTTCGACTGGGCCGTGCGCTTGGCCAGCTCGATGCGGGCGTCGTTGTACTGCTCCGTGACCTTCTCGAACTGCTCGTTGAACGCCCGAAGCTGTGCCATCGCCTGTGCGGAGGTCGTCGGCGCCGAGGGGGTCGGCGCGCCGGGGACCGCGGCGCCACCGGATGCGGACAGACCCACGATGAGGGCGGCCGCTCCGGCGACGGACAGGGATCGGAACAGGCGGGAAGTGGGTCTCGGTACTGCCACCGAGGCGGCACTCCTTGTCTTCCAGTTCCACCGACCGGGTTAGCTGACGGGTTCGGGCGTGGAAGGCGCCCTACGGCCTGCCACCGGGTGATGATCCGGCGGTGGTCCCGATTCACCCCAGAGAGCGGGTGGGTCCCCGGCTCGCGACTTCGCGTGTTTCCGCATCGCGATTAGGCGGTGACTTCCCGGTGTCGTCCCGAGTGGACGACAGAGGGCCGGTAAGCCGCGTGAAGACTACGGCCTGTACGAACGGCGTCAAGGTCATCTGACCCAGGGTGATGCGAGTCGCGGGCAATCATCACCCGTTCGGAGCAGCAACCAGGGTGGTCAGGGCCTCCCGGATGTGACCGCCGGTGGCGGCGAGGGCACGGGCAGCCACATCCGGGTGTACGGCGGCGAGAAGTGTGAGGAGAGCCACCCGGCCGTCGCCCCCGGCCGCGGCGACCGCGGCGCGGCAGGTTTCCGGGGCCTCGCCGGTCGCCTCGGCGAGGGCGGCGGCGATCCGGCCGTGCAGCTTCCCGTTCGTCGCCACGGCCCCGACCATGAGGTTGGACCAGGTTCGTCCACAGCGCACCATGGTGGCTGTGGACAACGCGTTGAGCGCCAGCTTCTGAGCGGTGCCGGCCTTGAGCCGGGTGGACCCGGTGACGGCCTCCGGGCCGGTGCGGACCGCCACGTGCACGTCCACGTCGGCCCCGGCCGCCGCACCGGGGTCGCCGGACAGCAGCACGGTGCCGGCGCCGCGCTCCCGGGCGGCCCGGAGCGCGGCCACCGCGTACGGGGTGCGGCCGCTGGCGGTCACGCCCACCAGGACGTCCCCCGGCCCGGCCAGGGCGCCCAAAGCGGCGCCGGCGGCGGTGTCGTCCTCGGCGTCGACCGTGCCGTCGAAGTGGGCCACGTGCGCGGTCCAGCGGCCGGGCTCCAGCCCGTACGTGGGGCCGAGCTCGTCGGCGTCCAGGGCGGCCAGCCGGCCCGAGGTGCCGGCCCCGGCCACGTGCACCGCGCCGCCGGCCCGCAACGCGGCGACGAGCAGGTCCACGGCGGCGGTCAGCGACGGCAGCGCGGCGGCGACCGCGGCCGGCACGGTGGCGTCCTCGGCCACCAGCAGCCGCAGCACCTCGGCCGTGGGCAGCACGTCGATGTCGGTGGTGGCCGGGTTGCGGCCCTCGGTCGGCGATGTCACGTGCACCGGAGCGGTCATGCCGGCCTCTCGTCGGTCTGGGTCACCTTGGCCAGCCCGCCGGGGGCGTCCGGGTCGAGCCCGAGCCGGCGGGCGAGCGCCTCCACCGCGAGCTGGCCGGGGACGACCAGCCCCAGCGGGGCGAGCTGTTCGGGCAGGTCCGGGCCGGGCACCGCGGTGTCGGCCCGGCGCCGCAGCGCGTCGCCGCCGCCGATGGCGTGCACCGGGACGCCGGCCGCGGCCAGCCGGTCGGCCAGCGCGAGCACGCCGGACAGCACCGGGCCGTCGCCCGCGGCGACCAGCAGGGCGGGCGTACGCGGGCCGGCGACCGCGATCGGGCCGTGCAGCAAGTCCGCATAGGACAGTCCACTCGCGTCGATCGAACAGGTCTCCCGGACCTTGAGGGACAGCTCCCACGCGGTGGAGGCGGCGAACCCGCGACCGGAGACGACCAGGCCGTCCACATCGGACAGCGCGGACGCGAGCGGCTCCGGGTCGGTGTCCAGCAGGGCGGCGACCGCGTCCGGGACCCGCACCAGCCCCTCCCGCAGGGCCGGGTCGGCGCCGAGGCCGAGGGCGAGCACCACCAGCGCGGCCAGCTGGGTCGTGTACGACTTGGTGGCCGGCACCGCGCGCTCCGGGCCGGCCCGGGTGACCAGGGCCAGCTCCGCCGCGGCGGCCAGCGGGCTGTCGCCGTCGTTGGTGATCGCCACGGTGGTCGCGCCGCAGTCGGCCGCCCAGGCCAGCGTCTCGACGATCTCCTCGGTCCGGCCGGACTGGGACAGCGCGACGGCCAGCACGCCGGCCAGGTCCAGCCGGCGGTGGTAGCGGGTGGCGACCGACGGGGAGGCCGGGGTGGCCAGCCGGCCGGCGCCGACCTCGCAGAGGTAGCGGCCGTACAGTGCGGCGGCGTCGGACGAGCCGCGGGCGATGAACAGCACCTGGCGGGTCCGGCCGGCGAGCGCGGCGACGGCGGGGCGCAGCGGGAGCAGCGCCTCGATGGTCCGGTGCAGCGCGGCCGGCTGCTCCCGGATCTCGGCCAGCATCCGGGTCGTGCCGGTGGCGGCGGTCACGGCCGCCGCCGGTCGGCCGGCGCGACCCCGTCCGCGGACGGCCCGCGCCCGTCCGCACCGCCGACCGACCCGGCCAGCGC
>CADCTP010000213.1 GCA_902805565.1 uncultured Mycobacteriales bacterium | reverse complement strand
GGCCGTGGTCCAGGTCCGGGCGCCGGAGTCCCACGCCTCGGCCAGCGGGACCAGGTGGTCGACGTCCAGGTCGGCCGGCAGGGTCCAGTACGCGCCGTCGTAGTAGGAGTACCAGCGGCCGCCGGACAGCGTGCAGCCCGAGCCGACGGTCGGCGCGGTCGTCGCCTCGGCGATCAGCACCTCGTACCGGCTGTTGCAGCGGTCGCCGTCGGCGTCGATCCAGTGCGGGAAGAGGCCGCGGTCGTAGCCGGTGCGGATCTCGGTGGCGACCGGCAGGCCGGCGACCGCGCCGGAGAGGGACTTCGAGACGGTGGCGGCCGCTGCCGGTGGGGCCCAGGCCAGGCCGGCGAGCAGCAACAGCATCACGAGCGGGGCGAGGAACGTCGGGCGTCGGGTCATCGGAATTGCTCCGTTCGGCGCAGGTAACTCCTACGCGGAGGCTACGGCCGAATCGGACATCCAGATACTTCCGGTTATCATCCGCCCGTCGAACAGGCGGAGAACGGCCGCGGAACCCGATCGGGCGGAGCCGTCCGGCACTGCTCCGTGCGGGTTCGGTCGCGCCGGCCCGTCCGGCGGTCCGTGCGCAGGTGGGTCGACCGCCCGGTGGGCATGCCGTCCGCGAGTTCGCCGCACACGGCGGCCCCGACCGCCTTAGCCTCGGACGGGTGACCTCTGCCATCCAGACCCCGACCCGGGACCAGCTGCGCTCCCACCTCGTCACGTCCCGCATCGCCGGTCGGGTGGCGACCCCCCGGGAGAACAACCTGCGGAACTTCCTGCTCATGAGCCGGCGGGAGCCGCTCTACCTCTTCGGGTTGCGGCCGACCGGGTCATGGACCTTCCCGGAGGTGCTCGCGCTGATGGCCGAGCGCTGCGGCGTGGTGCCCGACCCGGACTTCACCGCCGGGCAGGACACCATCGACCCGGACCGGACGCTGGACCGGCTGGACGCCATGGCCGACCGGCTGCGGCTGGCCGCCGAGCGGCAGGAGCGGGTGGTGGTCGCGACCGGGCACCCGGTGGGGCTGCGGCCGACCCACACCGCGGTCGCCGCCGGGCTGGCCGCGGCCGGCTGCCGGGTGCTCACCGCGGCCGGCGGCTGGGAGCACCCGGACGTGCCGGCGCTGGGCGACCAGGACGGGACGCTGGACTGGGTGGACGGCGTGGCGGTGCTGCGCGGGCCGTACGGGAACCTGCGGCACACCCACTCGCCGCTGCTGATGGAGGCGATCCTGGCCGCCCTGGACGCGCCGCCGGACCTGGTGCTGGCCGACCACGGCTGGGCCGGGGCGGCCGGGCAGGCCGGGATCGACACGGTCGGGTTCGCCGACTGCAACGACCCGGCGCTGTTCGTCGGCGAGGCCGAGGGCCGGGTGCTGTCCTGCGTGCCGCTGGACGACAACGTCGACCCGCGGCACTACCTGCCGCTGACGGCGTACCTGCTGGACCGGGCGGAGCTCAGCGCAGCCGGCGGATGACCGCCTCGGCGGCGTCCAGGTCGTCGAGCATGATCGAGGTGATCCCGTACCGGTCCCGCAGCTCCCGGCACTTCTCGGCCAGCCCGGCCACCGAGCCGATGAACACGTGCGGGGACTCCAGGACCTCCTCGACGCCCAGCCCGAGCCGCCGTGCCCGCTCGGCGGCGGCGCCGCGGGCGTCGTCGGTGACCACCACCGGCCCGCCGGACGGGTACGCGTTCAGCTCCAGCCGGTCGAACCGGTCGCCGGCCGCCTCCCGGACCCAGCCGACCTTCTGCTCGGTCCCGGCCGCGGTCCAGCTGGCCGGGTCGCCGGGCCGGGGGGCCAGCCCGACGGTGTCGGCGCGCCGGGCGGCCAGGGTCAGCGACCGCCGCCCGCCGCCGCCGAGGAACAGCCGGGGCCGCCGGGCCGGCTTCGGGTGCCCGTCGTGGTCGGTGATCCTGAAGTGCCGGCCGGCGTAGGAGAACGGGCCGGGGCCGAAGCAGCCCGCCAGCACGTCCAGCGCCTCGCCCAGCCGGTCCACCCGGGTCGGCAGCGGGTCCTGGACCAGCCCGACCGCGTCGTACTCCGCGGTGTTCCAGCCGGCGCCCAGCCCGACCTCCAGCCGGTCGCCGGACAGCACGGCCAGGGTGGCCAGCTCCTGGGCCAGCACCGCCGGGTGCCGCAGGTCCACGTTGAGCACGAACGTCCCGACACGCAGCCGCTCGGTGACCGCGGCGACCGCGGTGAGCAGCGGCAGCGGGGCGTACTGCGGGAGCAGGTGGTCCGGGGAGACCAGCACGTCGATGCCGATGGCCTCGGCGCGCCGGGCGTACGCGGTGAGCGCGGGCAGGTCGGGGACGTCGCCGACCGGGGCGAGGAAGCGGAACGGGCGCATGGTCACACCGCTACCGCATGCAGCAAGGTGGGGCGCAGGTGGCCACCGGCGATCAACGTGCCGATCCGGGCGGACTGCTCCCGGGAGTCGTCCCAGCGCGGGTCGCCGGCGTGCCGTTCGGCCAGCGCGTCCTCCACCCGGTCGGCCCGGGCCTGCCAGGTCACCGGCGCGTCCCGGAGCGGGGGCGCCGGCACGGCCTGCAGCACCGCGTACCCGGTGCCGGTGAGCAGGTCGCGCAGGCCGGCCTCGGACGGGAAGTCGTTGCCGTCGGGCAGCGGCGGCGGCAGTGGGCCGTCGGCCAGGAAGGCGAGCAGCCCCAACCGGCCGCCGGGGGCCAGCACCCGGCGCACCTCGGCCAGCAGGCCGGCCTTGTCCTCGGTGGTGTCCAGCACGCCCAGGCACCAGGCCGCGTCGAACGTCCCGGACCGGAACGGCAGGGCCTGGCCGGGCGCGACCACCGCCGGCAGCCCGAACAGCCGCCGGCTGGCCAGCGCCGCGCCCGGCATCGGCTCCGCGCACACCGGCGTCATCCCGAACCGCTCGGCCAGCCACGCCGCCGGCCCGCCCACCCCGGAGCCGGCGTCCAGCATCCGCGTCGCCAGCGGGACCTCCAGCGCCTCGGCCAGCCCGGCCAGGCCGGCCGGGCTGCCGGAGCCGCGGCAGCCGGCGGCGACGGCGTAGTCCGGCCCCAGCTCCCGGACCACCTCCTCGGTCCACGTCGCCACCACGTCGAACTCGACGTCCATCGCCTCGGTCATCCCACTCCCACCAGTGCCCGCACCTCGGCGGCGACCGCCGCCTTGACCTCCGCCGCCGCGTCCTCGCCCCGGCCGGAGGCCAGGCCGGACAGGTTCACCCCGGCCACCCCGGGGACCGCCAGCAGCGCCCGCGCCGCCGCCACCGCGGCGGCGATCCCGGCCGCGACCGCGTCCGGCGCGGCCAGCACCGCCCCGACCGCCGCCGGGTCGATCCCCAGCCCGGGGAAGCGCTGCAGCACCCGGGCCGACACCTCGTCGGTGTAGACCGCCACCGCGGCCACGAACGGCAGCGTCGCCCCGGCCGCCCGGGCCGCCGCGACGAACGCCGCGACCCGGCCCGGGGTGGTCACGTGGTTGAGCACGCACAGCGCCGCGCCGGCCCGCTGCTTGGCCGCGACCCGGGCGGGCCGCAGCCGCACCGTCGGCGCGTCCGGCGCCTCCGGCACCGCGGCCGGCAGCCCGAGCGAGGCGGCCAGCGCGGCCAGCGGGGTGCCGTCGAGGTCGAAGACCTGGGTGGCGTCCGGCCGCACGCCCTGGCCGCGGGCGTCGCCGGTCACGCAGAGCACGCCCGGCACGCCCAGCGACCGCAGCCCGACCAGCTCCTGCTCCAGCACGACCCGGTTGCGGTCCCGGCAGGTCAGCGTGGTCCACGGCCGGCCGCCGGCGGCCAGCACCTCGGCCGCGAACAGCGTCGGCGGCAGGTCCGGCCGGTTGTGGTGCTCGCCGACCAGCAGGCCGTCGGAGACCGGCGCCAGCGTCCGGACCACCCGGCGGACCGAGCCCGGGTCGTACGGGCGGACGGTGAGGTCGGTCAGCAGCAGCGGCACCCGCGCCGGCACCGGCTCCACCGGCTCGCCGGGCCACGGCACCGCGCCCCGCCCGGGCGCCGCGAACGGGCACGGCCGGTCGCCGAGCTCGCAGCCCAGGTCGGCCCGCACCCCGCCGCACGGTCCGTGCACCATGCGCTTCGGGCACCCGGTCTCCACCCAGCACCGCTACCCAGAACTGTCGGACCCCACCACTAGCGTCCCCGGCATGCAGATGAAGCTGGAAGTCGTGCCGGTGCCGGTGACCGACGTCGACCGGGCCAAGGCGTTCTATGTCGACCAGGTGGGGTTCGTCGCCGACCACGACCACGTGGTCAACCCGGAGCTGCGGTTCGTCCAGCTGACCCCACCGGGGTCGGCCTGCTCGGTCGTCATCGGCCTCGGCATCACCGACATGACCCCGGGCTCCCAGCGCGGCCTGATGGCCGTCGTCCCGGACGCCGCGGCGGCCCGGGAGGAGCTGCTGGGGCGCGGGGTCGGCGTCAGCGAGGTCGACGAGCAGTCCTGGGGCAAGTTCGTGTATTTCGCCGACCCGGACGGCAACACCTGGTCGTTGCAGGAGCTGCCGGCGCGGGGCTGACCGCCCCCGGCGGCCGTAGAGTCTGGGGCGGCGGACTTCCCCGGCTCGGAGGGTGATCGGTGGGCGGGCACGAGGGCGGCGGCGCCCCGGACGGCGCCCCGCGCGGCGGGCACCACGGCGACCCGGGCGGGCCCCGGGGCGGCGGCCGGGTGACCGCGGCCGCGCGGGCGCTGAGCACCCGGGTCGGCCTCGGCCGGGCCGGCCACCAGGTGACCGCGGGCGCCGACGGCCGGGGCCACGCCTCGCTCCGGGAGCCCGGCACCCCCCGCGAGGAGCGGTACGAGCTGGGTCGGCGGCTGCGCCACCAGGTCCCGCGCTCGTCGCTGGGGGACTGGGCGGTCCCGGCCGACCGGCCGGACCCGGTGGACCGGATCACCGCCGCGCACGTCGGCCGGGTGCCCTGGCTGGTGCCGGTCCGGGTCGGGCGGATGGTCGCCTCGCCGTACGCGTTCCTGCGGGGCACGGCCGGGATCATGGCCGCGGACTTCGCCGGGCTGCCGTCCACCGGCATCGTGCCGGTGGTCTGCGGGGACGCCCACCTGGGCAACTTCGGCTTCTACGCCTCGCCCGAGCGTGAGCTGGTCTTCGACCTCAACGACTTCGACGAGGCGCACCCCGGCGCCTGGGAGTGGGACCTGCGCCGGCTGGTCACCAGCGTCTGGGTCGCCGGCCGGCAGAACGGCACCTCCGAGGACGACTGCGCGGACGCCGTCACCGGCTGCGTCGCGGCGTACCGGCAGCAGCTGCGGCGGCTGGCCGACGAGCCGCTGCTGGCCCGGTCCTTCGAGCGGATCGGGGTGGACCAGCTCGGCGAGGGCGCCGGCGACGCGCTCAAGCGGGAGGTGAAGCGGGCGGCGAAGCGGGCCCGCAAGCGGACCAGCGACCGGGCGCTGCCCCGGTTCACCGAGCAGCGCGACGGCGCCCGCCGGATCGTCGAGGAGCCGCCGCTGATCACCCGCCCGTCCGACCAGCACGCCGACCTGCTGGCTGCCGGGCTGGACGACTACCTCGGCACCCTGCCGCCGCACTGGGCCCGCATCGTCGGCGGCTACACGCTGGTCGACATCGCGCACAAGGTGGTCGGCGTCGGCTCCGTCGGCCTGCGCGCCTACGTGGCGCTGCTGGAGGGCAGCTCCCCGGACGACGTCCTGTTCCTGCAGCTGAAGCAGGCCCGCCGCTCGGTCCTCGGGCCGTACGTGCACGGCGAGGCCGCCTGGCACGCCCACCAGGGCCAGCGGGTGGTGGAGTACCAGCAGGCGCTGCAGACCGTCAGCGACCCGCTGCTCGGCTGGACCACCGTCGGCGACCTGCAGTACTACGTCCGCCAGTTCCGGGACATGAAGGGCGCCATCACCGTCGACGGCATCGACACCGACGCGCTCGTCGACTACGCCGGCAGCTGCGGCTCGCTGCTGGGCAAGGGGCACGCCCGCACCTCCGGCGCCTCGATGATCGCCGGGTACGTGGGCCACGGCGAGGCCCTGGACGAGGCGCTGGTCCGCTTCGCCCGGGCGTACGCCGACCAGACCGAGGCCGACCACGCCCGCCTCCTCGACGCCGTCCGGCACGGCGTCCTCCCGGCCGACCACGACCACTAGCGCCCCCGGCGGGCCGCCCCGCCCG
>CADCTP010000212.1 GCA_902805565.1 uncultured Mycobacteriales bacterium | reverse complement strand
TGACCGACCCGAGCATCCCCGAACCCGCCCGACCCAGACGCCTCCGGGTGCCGCTGCGCCGCCGCGCTCCCGCGGTGGTCGCCCTGGCGATCCTGGCGACGGCCGCGCAGGGCCTCCCGGCCGCGGTCGCCGCGCCCCAGCCCGCGGCGGGGACCGAGGTCCGGCGGCCGGTCGCGGCGGAGGCCGGGGCCAAGGCCGCGCCGCGCACGGTCACGCTGATCACCGGCGACCGGGTGACGGTGGCCGGTGACGGACAGCCGACGGTGTCGCCCGGCCCCGGTCGCGCGGGCGTGTCGTTCACGATGACGAACGTCAACGGTCGCCGCTCCGTCATCCCGTCGGACGCCGCGGCGCTGGTCCGCTCCGGGCGGGTCGACCGGCGGCTCTTCGACGTCACCACGCTGCTCGAGCAGGGCCTGGACCGCACGGAGTCGGTCCCGCTGATCGTCGGTGCCACCAGCGCCGCGGCGACGGCCACCGCGCGGGCGGCGGTGACGGCGTCGGGCGCGCGCGCCGGGCGGGAGCTGACGGCCGTGCGGGGCCTGGCCGTACGGGCCGAGCGGTCGAAGTCCGTCCGGCTGTGGGATGCCCTGACGGGCCGGACGGCGGCCCCGGAGGACAGCCCGACGGCGACGCGGGCCGGCGTCCGGCGGATCTGGCTGGACGGCGTGCGCAAGGTCACGCTCGAGCGCAGCGTGCCGCAGATCGGCGCCCCGACCGCGTGGCAGGCCGGCTACGACGGCACCGGCGTCACCGTCGCGGTGCTCGACACCGGGATCGACAGCGCCCACCCGGACTTCACCGGCAAGGTGACGGCGGTCAGGGACTTCGTCGGCGACGGTCCGGGCGACTCCTACGGTCACGGCACGCACGTCGCGTCCACCGTCGCCGGCAGCGGCGCGGCCTCCGACGGCAGGTACCGCGGCGTGGCGCCCGGCGCCACGCTCGCCGACGGCAAGGTCTGCAACCGCAACGGCGAGTGCCCCGAGTCGGCCACCATCGCCGGGATGCAGTGGGCGGCCGCCGAGGTGCGCGCTCCGGTGGTCAACCTGAGCCTGGGCGGGGGCGACCTGCCCGGTGTCGACCCCCAGGAGGAGGCGGTCAACACCCTCTCGGCCACCTACGGCACGCTGTTCGTGATCGCCGCCGGCAACAGCGGCGGTGACACCGGTGACCCGTTCACCGTGGGCTCGCCCGGCACCGCGGACGCCGCCCTGACCGTCGGCGCCGTCGACGTCGAGGACCGGATGGCGAACTTCTCCAGCCGCGGCCCGCGCGTGGGGGACCGGGCGATCAAGCCGGACGTCGCCGCGCCGGGCGTGGCCATCACCGCCGCCCGTGCCTCGACCAACATCATCCCGGACGGCGGGTCCGGGCCGTACCTGACGATCTCGGGGACCTCGATGGCCACGCCGCACGTGGCGGGCGCCGCGGCGATCCTGCTGCAGCGCCGTCCGGGGACGGGCGGTGAGCAGCTCAAGCGGCTGCTGATGGCGTCGGCGGTCGGGTTGCCCGGCGTCAGCTCGTACGCGCAGGGCTCGGGCCGGGTCGACGTCGCGCGGGCCATCGAGCAGACCGTGACCTCGCTCGGCAACGTCAACCTGGGCCGGCAGCCGTGGCCGCACGACGACGACCAGCCGCTCACCGGCACCATCGGCTTCCGCAACAGCGGCACCGCGGCCGTCACGCTGGACCTGGCGACGTCGGTCGTCGCCCCCGACGGCTCGGCCGGGCCGGCGGGCACGCTCACGCTCGCGGCGCCCTCGGTCACCGTCCCCGCCGGCGGCACGGCCACCGTCGGCGTCTCCTGGCTGCTGCCCGCCGACGCCCCGCTGGGACTCTGGAGCGGCCGGGTGGTCGCCACGGCGCCCGGTGTGCAGGTGCAGACGGCCCTGGCGATGACCCAGGCCAGCGAGTCCTACCCGGTCACGGTCAACCAGGTGGACCGCGCCGGTGAGCGTCCGGCGGACACGGACGCCTCCGTGTACCTCTACAAGTACGACGGAACGGTCAGCGGGGAGCTCATGCCCAGCACCCCCACCCTCGACCTGCCGCCCGGTGACTACTTCATGGTCGCGTACCAGGACGCGGAGACCGCGCAGGGGCCGCAGAGGGTGGTCATGGTGGCGCGGCAGGTGACCGTGCGCGGCCCCACCACCGTGCCTTTCGACGCGCGGACGGCCCGGGAGATCGACGTGCGGATCCCGCAGGCGGGCGCGACGCCCACCCAGATCGGCGTCTCGTCGGAGCTGCTGGCCCCGGAGGGCCTGTCGTTCCTGTTCGTGACGAACTCCGGACCCGGTACGCGGCTCTGGACGGGCAACGTGCGGGCCGACGGCGACACCTCGCCGCTGCGTCCCGACGTGAAGTTCCTGTCCTCCGCGCTCGGCGAGTGGGCCCGCCCCGATGCCAACGGCGACTTCGCGGCCAGCCCGTACGCCTACCGCGGCGTCTGGTACCGCCCGGGCTCGATGTTCGAGGGCCTCGAGCGGACCTTGACCGACGACAAGGTCGCGACGGTCGTGCACACGTTCGGTCGCAACAAGCAGGACCGCGGGGAGCTCAGCTGGATCCCCAACCTGCCGGGCGTCTCGGAGAACGGAGCACTGGTCCGGGCGACGGGCGTGCGGCTGCCCCATCGCCGGGTCGACCGGTTCGCCTCCGACGGGCTGCCGGTCGAGTGGGACGCCACCTTCACCGAGCCGATCCCGACGGACGGCCCGTTCCCGGACCAGGGAGCCATCTACCTGAGCCCCCTCCCCACGGTGTACCAGGCCGGTCGCACGTACCAGGACAGCTGGAACGTGCCGGTCTACGGCCCGGTCAACGTGCCGAGGTCGACGTACCCGGAGCAGGCGTTCTACGGTGACCGGCTGGTCGTCCAGCCGACGCTCGTCGGCGACCGGGCGGGACATGTCGGCTTCCAGCCGACCTTGGACTCGGCGCGGACGGTGGTCACCCGCAACGGCACCGTCGTGGCGGACGAGCCCGAATCCCGTGCGGTCGTCACCGTGCCCCGCGAGGCGGCGGACTACCGCATCCAGGCCCGGCTCGACCGGACCAGCCTGGCCGCACTGAGCACGGTGGTGGACGTCACGTGGACGTTCCGGTCCGAGCCCACCGTGTCGGACGACCGGGTCGACCTGCCGGTGTCGGTGGTCCGGTTCTGGCCGGAGGTGGACCCGACCGGCCGGCTGACCTCGCCGGGCGTGGTGCGGGTCCCGGTGACCGTCACCAGCCAGGGAGCGGCGGGGGAGACCTCGGTCGTGACCGTCCGGGCGTCGAGCGACGACGGGCGGACCTGGTCGAAGCCGCAGCGGGTACGGCTGAGCGGGGGCAAGGGCACCGCGGTGTTCCCGCCGTCGGTGGCCGGGCGGGGCTTCGTCTCGCTGCGGGCGTCGGCCGAGGACTCGCGGGGCGCCACGGTGGAGCAGACCGTGCTCCGGGCGTTCCGCCGGTAGGGAGCCGGGCGGGCGGCGTCCCCCGCACCGCCACGGGCGTGCCCCCGGTCGGGATCCCGACCGGGGGCACGCCCGTGCCCGGGTGCCGGGATCAGCGCCTACAACCAGCCGCGCCGGGCCGCCCACAGCCCGGCCTGGCACCGGTTGGCCGCGCCGATCTGCGTCATCAGGTCATGGATCCGCCGCTGCAGCGTCCGCTGGCTCACCCCCAGCCGGCGGGCGATCACGGCGTCCGTCACCCCGGACGCCAGCAGGGACAGCAGCGCCTGGTCGTCCGGGGACAGCCGGTCCTCCTCCGCGGCGACCAGCGGATCCCGGGGCACGGCGGCCTTCCAGAGCGACTCGAACACCGCGATGAGCCCGTCGAGCAGCGACGACGGGTGGACCACCAGCGTGCTGCGGACCCGCTCGTCGTGGCTGTCCAGGACGATCAACGCCATCCGCTCGTCGGAGATCATCAGCTTCAGCGGCACGTCGGCCATCTCGCGGGTCTCCTGGCCGGCCGCCGCCCACCGCTGCCACGCCGACGGATGCCGGAAGGCCCGGCTGCGGGTGTCGCTGATCACCCGGAAGCGGACGCCCGCCATGCGCGGACCCAGGCCGTCCACCTCCTCGGGGTCTCCCACGTACGGCGGCCGGTCGCACGCCCGGAACTCGTGCACCGCCGACTCCTGCATCTGCTGGTAGCGCCGGAAGGCCTCCTCGTCGTCGGTGAGCACCTCGACGACGTCCAGGCTCATCGACGAGCGGCGGGAGTTGGTGTACCGCTGCACGTACGTGTCCACCATGGCCGCCGTGCTGCGGAGCTGGTCCTGCTGCGCGGCCAGCAGTTCGGCGAACCCCTCCTGCGGGTGCCGGACGTCGTACCGCGCCGGCTCGCCGGGCAGCCGGATGATGAGGGCGCCGGCCTCCAGCCCGGCGACCGCGGCCCGGACGGCGTCCGCACCCAGCCCCAGCAGCGACCGGAGCTCGTCGACCGACCGCGGCGGTCCCTCCAGGAGCAGCTCGTACGCCGACCGCTCGAGGTCGGTCAGCCCGTCCGGCACGCGGCCATCTCCCAGTCCCCTCCCCGAACGGGCCTCATCGCCGACCGGCGTGCGGAGCCGCTCCCGGCGAAACTACGTCGGCGCCCGCCCGGGAGCACCCCGAGCGTATTCACGCCCGGCCCGAGCTGGTCAGCCCCCGACGTGGACGCGGGGCCGGGCCGCGGCCGGTCAGGCCGGGCGGAGCCGCGCCAACCGGGCCGCGACCGCCGGCCGGTCCGGCCCGTCGGGATGCCACCGCCCGAGGACCACGCCGAGCAGGTCCGGGTCCGCGGGCTGCCGGCCGGTCGCCGCGTCCGCCGCCGGTACCCGGTCGAGGTCGATAGCGACGGGGCCGTCCAGCCGCTCCGCCGGCCCGAGCAGGAGCCCGCGCGCCTCCGCCCGCCCCACCCCGGACCTCTCCGCGGGATCGGACACCCCGCCGGACCGGACGAGCCGTACGAGCACCGACCGCCACACCGGGTCGGTGACGCCGTCGTAGATCCACCGGCTGCCCAGCACGCTGTGCCGGGCGGTCGCGACCGGTCCGGCGCCGGCCAGCGGCGCACCCCGGTAGGTCAGCGGGAGCTGGTAGGTGGTGGCGCCGTCGGTGACCAGGTGGGTCTCGAGGCCGACCTCGCCGGCGGGGTCGGTGAACCGGATGAAGCCCACCGGGCGCAGCGCCGGCACGCCCGTCCCCTGATACCACGGCTGCCGGGCCACCCATGCCGGCAGGAAGTCCCGGAAGTGCGGGACGAGCGACGCGCCGGGGTGCACAGTGGCCACCGGCCGACCGTAACCGGTTCCGGCGCCGGGCCGGGGCGCCCCGGCCCGGCGGGCGCGGCGCCGCGGGCTCAGGTCAGCAGCTGCAGCATCCGGTCGTCCAGCCGGGTGGCCCAGACATCGAGCTGGACCACCACCGGCCACCAGCCGGCCCGGTCGATCACCATGGCCACGCCGGCGAGGTTCACCGCGGCGATGATCGCGGGCTCGGCGGTGGGCCGGTCCTCGGTGAGCGGGATGCCGTACGAGCGTCTCGACCACGGCCGGAACAACGGGCACCCCGCCTCCGTGAGGCAGTCCCCGGCCAGGTGCGTCACGCTCCCCAGGGCCACCGCGGCGCCGAGCCAGCCCAGCGTCAGGCCCTGCTGGTACGCGAGGAGGACGGCGCCGGTCGCGACCGCGAAGTGGACCGCGACGTTGATCCGCTGGTGCCGGGGCACCGCGGCGTTCGCGCCCCGCAGGCCGAGGCCGATGAACAGCACCAGCAGGACGCCGCCGGCGACGGGGGAGGCCCACGCGGCCAGGTGGGCGACCACGCCGGAGGCGGCGGCGAAGGCGAGGGAGTGGGTGCCCTTGCGGTGACCGCCGGACAGCCGGAACGCCAGCCGGGACAGCAGCGTGGTGACCGGGCCGAAGGTGCGGGCGATCGTCGCCGAGGGATGGTCGATGTCGGGCCACATCGCGGCCCCGCCGACCGCGGCGCACCACAGGGCGGTCTCGTACGGGCCGGACGTGACCAGCGGGGCGGTGGCCAACCCGGCGACGACGCCGGTGGTGACGTGGGAGACGCCGCGCACGAGATCCAATCCGGGCCGGCGGGCGCCGGCCATGTTGTGGGAGCCAGGTGGCGGCGCCCGCCGGTGGGCACGGGGCCTGCGTCGGGCACCGACCGGTCCGGGACCGTGCCGGGACACGGCACGGCGGGCGGGTTCGGGTGGTCCGCTTCGTCCGGGTACGTCCGGTCATGTCGGCCCGGGGAAGCTGTGTCGAGACCTTAGCGGCAGCCGGTTCAGGAGGCGGCCGGCACCCGGACCTTCCGGACCGGCTGCCCGGTTGTTCAGGGTTCCCTTGATTCACGCGTCGCTGTACCGTCCCGGTTGTGCAGGTGTTGACGTACGGCGAGGTGCTGGCCCGGTTCGGGCGCGCGCTGTCGGACCCGACCCGGGCCCGGTTGCTGCTCGCGCTGCGCGAGGCGCCGGGGTATCCGGCCGAGTTGGCCGACGTGCTGGGGGTGAGCCGGCAGAAGCTGTCCAACCACCTGGCCTGCCTGCGCGGCTGCGGGCTGGTGGTGGCGGTGCCGGAGGGCCGGCGGCTGCGGTACGAGCTGGCCGACGCCCGCCTGGGGCACGCGCTGGGCGACCTGCTCGGCCTCGTGCTCGCCGTCGACCCGGCCGCCTGCTCGGCCGCCGCGGACGAGAGCTGCTGCCCATGACGGGCCGCGCTGATGACGCTGATGACGCTGATGACGCTGTGGCCGACGACGGGCCGCTGCCGATGACGGGGGGCCGCTGATGGCCGCCGTCGCCGTGTCGGCCGGCCGGCGGGCGGCGCTCGTCCGCCGGGTGCGGCTGCTGGTCGCGGCGACCATCGCGTACAACCTGGTGGAGGCCGTCGTGGCCCTCACCGCCGGCGCCCGGGCGTCGTCCACGGCACTGATCGGCTTCGGGCTCGACTCGGTGATCGAGGTGGCCTCGGCGACCGCGGTGGCCTGGCAGTTCGCCGCGGCCGACCCGCAGCGGCGGGAGCGGGCGACGCTGCGGGTGATCGCGGTGTCCTTCTTCGCGCTGGCCGCGTACGTCGGGGTCGGGTCCGTCCGGGCCCTGGCGACCGGGCACCAGGCCGGCCACTCCACCGTCGGGCTGGTGCTGGCCGCGGTGTCGCTGGCGGTGATGCCGGTGCTGTCCGCGGCGCAGCGCCGGGCCGGGCGGCAGCTCGGCTCCGCGTCGGCGGTCGCGGACTCCAAGCAGACGCTGCTGTGCACGTACCTGTCGGCGGTGCTGCTGCTCGGGCTGGCCGCGAACTCCGCGTTCGGCTGGTGGTGGGCCGACCCGGTCGCCGCGCTGGTCATCGCCGCCGTCGCGGTCCGGGAGGGCCGGCAGGCCTGGCGCGGTGACACCTGCTGCGCCCCGGCCCCGGCCGGTCCGGCGGACCCGGGCGGCTGCGCCGACGGGTGCTGCCCGGCGGGCGACCCGGCCGCCGGGGACCGGGGAGGGGCGGCCCGGAGCCGAGGATGAGGCCGCCGCCGCGCCAGGGGCTCGACCGGATCGGCGTCCGCGCTCGACCGCGGTGCCCGGGACCCGCGCCGGTGCGACCCGGTGTCACCGGGAGATGTCGGTGCGTACTCGACCTTGCTGTTCGGGACCGCGGCCATTAGCTTCTCAGCGTTTGTCTGCGTGAGCGGTGTCTGTCCAGAATCGGCAGTGCTTCGCACCGCGCCCTGACCTCGAAGGTGTCCATATCGTGATGCGGAAGCTCGGCCCGGTCCGAATCGTCGTCGGAGTCGCGGTGCTGTCCCTGGTGGGCGTGGCCGTTCTCCAGAACGGCGCGTCGGCGGCGAAGACGCCGCCGGCCGCGCCCAAGGCGGCCAAGCCGGTGGGCAAGGCGACCGCCCTGCCGTTCGACCAGTACGGCCCGGCCGCCACCGACGACGTCGTCCTCCGCTGGGGCGAGCAGACGCTGGCCGCGGTCCGGGCGACCGGGCCGGCCCCGACGGTCGTGGCCCGGGCCCTGGCCGTCGTGCACACCGCCGGGTACGACGCCTGGGCCGCGTACGACGCGACCGCGGTCGGGACCCGGCTCGGCGGCACCCTGCGCCGGCCGGCCGACGAGCGGACCGTCGACTACAAGTCCAAGGCGATCAGCTACGCGTCGTACCGGGTGCTGCTGGACCTGTTCCCGTCCCGGGCCGCCGACTTCACCGCGTTCATGACCGCGCTCGGCTACGACCCGGCCGACGCCAGCACCGACACCACCACCCCGGCCGGCATCGGCAACGTGGCGGCGCAGGCCGTGCTGGAGCACCGGCGCGGGGACGGGTCCAACCAGCGCGGCGACGAGCCGGGCGGCGTCCCCGGCCGGGCGTACTCGGACTACACCGGCTACGCCCCGGTCAACACGTGGAACACGCTGAACGACCCGTACCGGTGGCAGCCGCAGTGCGTGCCGGCGCCACCCGCCGGCGCGACCGGCTGCACGGGCACGGTGCAGTCCTTCGCCACCCCGCAGTGGGGTCGGGTCACCCCGTTCGCGCTGACGAGGCCCGACCAGTTCGGGCCGCCGGCGTTGGACCGCTCGAAGCTCCCGGCCCAGGCCAAGGACCTGGTGGACCTGTCCGCCAAGCTGACCGACGCGGCCAAGACCAGCGCGTTCTACTGGGCCGACGGACCCGGCTCGGAGCTGCCGCCGGGGCACTGGGCCATGTTCGCGCAGGCCGCGTCCCGCGCGGGCAAGCTGGACCTGGACGGCAACGTCAAGGCGTTCTTCGCGCTCGGCAACGCCCTGCTGGACGCGAGCATCGCGACCTGGCACGCCAAGCGCGTCCAGGACACCGCCCGCCCGATCTCCTACATCCGCTGGCTGTACGCCGGCAAGAAGATCAGGGCGTGGGGCGGGCCGGGGGTCGGCACCGTGTGGATGGACGGGTCGCAGTGGCGCCCGTACCAGGAGGCGTCCGTCGTCACGCCGCCGTTCTCCGAGTACACCTCCGGGCACAGCGCCTTCTCCGCCGCCGCCTGCCAGGTGTTCCTGCGCTACATCGGCACCGACCGGTTCCCGATCCAGCTGACGACCAGCGTGAAGGCCGGCAGCTCCGGCATCGAGCCGGGGCTGGTGCCGGCCAGGGACACCGTCCTGCGCTTCACCAGCTGGACCGACGCGGCGAACCAGGCCGGCCTGTCCCGGCGGCAGGGCGGCATCCACTTCGAGGACGGCGACCTCGACGGCCGCGACCTCGGCATGGCCGTCGGCAACGCGGCGTGGGACAAGGCCCGGACCTACATCACCGGCACCGCCGGCTGACCCGCCCGCCCCGGTCGGGGCGGCGCTCCGGCGTCACCCCGACCAGGGCGCCCCGGGTGCGGTGGACGAGCCGTCCACCGCCGGCCCGGTCGTCCGCCCCGCTCAGCCGGCGAGGAAGAAGTCCAGCGGCGCCCGGGTGGTGTCCTGCGGGGCTTCCTCGGCCAGGTAGTGCCCGCTGCTGATCGCCTCGCCCGGACGTCGTCGGCCCAGTCCGACCAGACCGCCGGCGGGTCGTAGAGCACCGGCAGGAGGCCTCGGGCCGCCCACAGCGCGAGGGCCGGGCAGCCGATCCGGTGGTGGCCGAGGTCCGCCTGATCCAGCCGGGAGTCGATGGTCGCCGCGGCCCGGTGTCCACCTGGTGCAGTGTGAATCCCTCGAACACGGGCCCTCCTGGGGTGGTCGTCGTCTGGCCGTCCCGGCCCGGACGGCCCCCGAGCGGGCGGGGCCGTCCGGGCCGGGGTGGCGGTGGGTCAGGCCGTGGACCGCGCGCCGGCCGCCTCCAGGATCAGCTGCGCCGTCTCCGCCGGGTGCGACATGCCGACCACGTGCGAGGCGCCGGGGATCTCCAGCGTCCGCCGCGACCCGGCGCGCTCGGCCATGATGTGCTGCGCGGCCGCCGGGATGTTGAGGTCCTTCTCCCCGATCAGGAACCAGCTCGGGACGGTCCGCCACAGCGGCTGGTCCCCGGACGGCTCGCCGAGCGCCGCCTCGGGCACCGGGCGCTGGGTCACCGCCATCACCCTGGTCTGCGCCTCGGGCAGGTCCGCGGCGAACTGGGCGTGGTACTTGTCCTGCGCGATGTAGGTGTCCGAGCCGCCGCCGGACAGCGGCACCCGCTCCAGCGTCCCGCCCAGCGTCCCGCCCGGGGCCAGCCCGGACGCGTCGGCGCAGCTCTCGCCGGGGTTCAGCGCGTAGCCGGCGACGAACACCAGCCCGACGATGTCGCCGGCGTCGGCGGGGACGTTGGTGAGCAGCGCGCCGCCGTAGGAGTGGCCGACGAGCAGCACCGGACCGTCGATGCTGCGGACGAGGTCGGTCAGGCCGGCCGCGTCGGCCGCGACGCCGCGCAGCGGTACGGCCCAGGCGATGACCCGGTGGCCCTCGTCCAGCAGCGGATCGATGACGTCGTTCCAGCTGGCGGACTCGGCGTACGCGCCGTGGACCAGGACGATGGTGGGCTTCATGGTGGCTGGCTCCTTGTGTTCGTCGCGGGGGGTCGCCCACGCGCCGTCGGGTGGTCCCGGTCCCGTCGGGACCGGGGGCTGCTGGTCCGGCCGGGCCCGGGCCGTGCGTCGGTGCCGCCGGCGGGCGGCGGTCGTCCTGGTCCTGTCGGGTCTGGCTCGCGGGTGGCCCGTCAGGGACCATCGAACGGCACGCGGGCCGGCCTGGCCATGCAGAAGCACACGCAGAAATGGGGCTCGGCCACGTGGCGGAGGCGGACGAGCGGCTTTCGACGACCGGGCACGACTCCTACGGCTCGCTGCTGCGGGCGCACCGGCACCGGGCCCGGTTGACCCTGGAGGAGCTGGCCGAGGCCTCCGGTGTCAGCGCCCGGGCGATCAGCGACATGGAGCGTGGCCGCAGCCGGACCCCGCAGCGGCGCACGGTGATCGCTGTCGCCGAGGCGCTGCGGCTGCCACCGGCCGACCACCGGGCGATGCTGGCGGCGGCGCGGGCCCGGCGGCTGCCGTCGACCGCGGCGTCGCCACCGGCGGGCCTGTGCGAGCTGCCCCGGTCGGTCGCCGACTTCACCGGCCGGGGCGCGGAGCTGGACTGGGTCGCCGCGCTCGCCGACGCATCCGGGGACGGCCGGGCCGGCGCCGCCACGGTGGCCCTGGTCAGCGGCCCCGCCGGGCTGGGCAAGACCGCCCTGGCGGTGCACGCGGCGCACGTGCTCGGTGCGCGGTTCCCGGACGGGGCCCTGTTCCTGGACCTGCGCGGCATGGACCCGGAGCCGGTGCCCGGCGCGGTGGCCCTGGGCCGGCTGGTGCGGGCGCTCGGCACGGCGGAGTCAGCGGTCCCGGCCGACCCGCAGGACCTGGCCGGGCTGTACCGGACCCTCCTGCGGCAGCATCGGGTCCTGGTGGTGCTGGACAATGCCGCCGACGAGGCCCAGGTCCGGCCGCTGCTCCCGGCGGGTGGGCGCAGCCTCACGCTGGTCACCAGCCGTCGGCTGCTGGCCGGACTGGAGAGCGTCCGGCGCCTCAACCTCGGGTCGCTGTCCCCGGCCGCGGCGGGTGAGCTCCTGAGCGCGATCGTCGGCCCGGACCGGCAGGCGGCGGGGACCGCGGCGATCGAGGAGGTGACCCGGCTGTGCGGATGCCTGCCGCTGGCCCTGCGGATCGCCGGCAACCGGCTGCTGAGCCGGCCCGCCTGGACCCCCGGCGACCTCGCCGGCCGGCTCCGGCAGGAGGAGCGCCGGCTGGACCAGCTCGTCGCCGGTGATCTCCGGGTGGCGGCGGCGTTCCGGCTGTCGTACGAGCACCTGTCGCCGCCGGCCCGGCGGGCGTTCCGACGGCTGGCGCTCGTACCCGGTCCCGACTTCGGCGCACCGCTGGCGGCGGCGGTCGACGGGGCCACGCCGGCCGAGCTCGAGGACGCGCTCGACGAGCTGGCCGACCTGGGACTGCTGGAGCCCGTGCCCGGCGGCCGGCACCGGTTCCACGACCTGGTCCGGCTGTTCGCGCGGGAGCGGCTCGCCGAGGAGGAGCCACCGGCCGAGCGGGCCGCCGCGGCCGCGCGGATGGAGGACTGGCTGCTGGACGTCGCGGTGGTGGCCGGCCGGTGGTTCGAGCCCGCCTTCGGCGCGCTGCCGGCCGGCTGGGCGGGCGGCGTGTCGTTGGCGTCGATGCCGGAGGCGTCGGCCTGGTTGCGGGTCGAGGCGGACAACTGGCTGGCCGCGCTCCGGTCCGCCGCGGCGGCCGGCCGGCCGGCCCGGGTGGTCGAGGTCGCCGAGGCCATGCACTGGTTCTCCGATCACTGGGTGCACTGGGGCCACTGGGACGAGGTGTTCGCGATGTCCAGCGCGGCCGCGGGCGCTCTCGGCGACCCGGCGGAGGAGGCGCGCCAGCTGAACTACCTGTCCTGGGCCAGGAGCATGCAGGGGGAGTGGGGCGAGGCGGTCCGGTTGTCGCTGCGGGCCGGTGAGCTCGCCGCGCAGGCCGGCGACGTGGCCCAGCAGGCCTGGGCGCTGATCTACGCCGCGACGGCCCACTGGAGGCTGGGGGAGACCGAGGAGGTCGCCCGCTGCGCGACGGGGGCGGCCGCGCTGTTCCGCTCGATCGACGACCTGGAGGGTTACTGCCAGGCGGTTCAGTACCTCGCCGACAGCGATCTGGCACTGGGCCGGCCCGCCCAGGCCCTGGCCGGGCTGCGGCGGCTGCTCGCCCTGCTGGACGACCCCGGGAGCCGCATCTCCGCGCACGTGGCGGACGGCGCCCGGTCCACCGTGACGGCCCGGCTCGGCTCGGCGTACCGGGCGCTCGGCCGGCTGCCCGAGGCGGCCGAGCACCTGCGTCGGGCGATCGTCCTGCTCCGGGTCGAACGGTTCGGGGTGGTCGAGGCCCGCGCCGAGGAGGAACTGGCCGGGGTGCTGCGCGAGCAGGGGGACCTGGAGGGGGCCGTGGCCGCGTACGGACGCGCGGCGGACGTCCACGCGGCGCTGGGTGACGTCACGGCGGCCGGCCGGATCCGCGCGGAGGCCGCCGCGCTGCGGCCGGCACGGCCCTGACGATCCGCGCCGCTAGCCGTCCCCGGCCGGGTCGGCGCGGAGGGCGTGGGCGCGCCGGAGCAGCAGCGCCCGTTCCCGGGCGTTGGCCGCGAGGGCGGCGGCGCGCTCGAACTCGGCGCACGCGTCCGTGCCGCGCCCGAGTCGGGCGAGCAGGTCGCCGCGCACGCTCGGCAGCAGGTGGTGCCCGCGCAGGCCGGGGACGCCGGCCAGTTCCTCGACCAGCCGCAGCCCGACCTGCGGGCCGTCCGCCATCCCGCGGGCGACGGCCCGGTTGAGCAGCACCATCGGGGAGCCGGTGGACGCGGCGAGCCGGTCGTAGAGGCCGGCGATCGTCGTCCAGTCGGTGTCCCGCACGGTGGCGGCCCGGGAGTGGCAGGCGGCGATCGCGGCCTGGAGCGTGTACGGGCCCGGCGCGCCGGCGGCCAGCGCGCGACCGAGGGACTCGACGCCGCGGGCGATGGCGTCGCGGTCCCAGCGGCCGCGGTCCTGCCGCTCCAGCAGCACCGGGTCGCCCGCGGCATCGGTCCGGGCCGGGGCGCGGGAGGCCTGCAGGTGCATGAGCGCGAGCAGGCCGTGGGCCTCGGGTTCGCCGGGGACCAGCGCGGCGACGAGGCGGCCGAGCCGGATCGCCTCGTCGCACAGCTCGGGACGCAACCAGTCGGCACCGGCCGTGGCGGCGTAGCCCTCGGTGAACACGAGGTAGAGCACGTGCAGCACGGCAGGCAGCCGGCGGACGCGCCCGGCCGCGTCCGGCGGGTCGACGAGCGCGCCGCCGTCGGGGTCCTGGCCGCGGGCGACCTGCGCCAGGGTGGTCTTGGCCCGGGTGATCCGGCGGACGACGGTGGCCTCCGGCACCAGGAACGCGCGGGCGATCTCCCGGGAGGTCAACCCGCCCACCAGCCGCAGGGTGAGCGCGACCTGCGACTCCGGCGTCAGCGCGGGATGGCAGGTCAGCAGCATCAGCCGGAGCACGTCGTCCTCGACGGTGTCGACCGCGTCGGCCGGGTCGGCACCGTGCACCTGCCCCACCTCCTCGGTACGCAGCTCGTGGGCGAGCCAGGTCTCGGCCCGGCCGTGCCGCTCGGCGCGGCGCAGCTGGTCGACGGCGCGGCGCTTGGCCACCGTCATCAGCCAGGCGGCGGGATTCTGCGGGACACCGGTCGCCGGCCACTGCTCCAGCGCCGCGACCATCGCGTCGTTGGCGAGGTCCTCGGCGAGGTCGACGTCCCGGGTCAGCCGCACCAGACCACCGATCAGGCGCGGTGCCTGCTCCCGCCAGGCGGTCACCACGGCGTCGTGCGAGCTGGTCACCGGCGGATGGAAGCAGGGACGGCCGCACCCGGGCAAGCCGGCGTACGCGGCTCGCCCGGGTGCGCGGGTGCGGTCAGGCGCCCGGCGGCTCCATGATCTGGCGGACCTCGGAGGCGCCCTCCCAGCCCGGCCAGTGCTCGACGTGCAGCCGGACGAAGTCGGTCGCCATCGCGACGGCCTCCTGCAGGGACCCGACCCGGAAGACGGCGTAGCCACCCACCAGCTCGGTGGCCTCGGCGAACGGGCCGTGCGTCACGGCGATCCCGCCGCCGCCGGCGCGGATCTCGGCGCCGGCGGCGCTGGGCAGCAGGCCGCCCATGGTGACCAGCCGGCCCCCGGCCGCGACCTCGGCGATGTAGCGGCCCATCGCCTCGTGGAACTCCGGCGGCGGCGCGCCGACGTCCTCACGCATCTTCAGCATGGTCATGAACTGCATCTCGGTCTCCTTCGAGGGGATGGACGGACGTGGGCCGGCGCTGCCGGCGTTGATCATGCGGTGCGGGGTGCCCGGGCGAGCCCGGCGGATACCGCGGCGACGAGCGCGAACTGGACGGCGGACACCAGCACGAGCCGGACACCGACGCTGCCCACCTGCGGCGAGGCGGCGACCGCCGCGGCGACGGCGAGCGCGGCGACGCACCCGGCGGCCCGGGCCCGCCGGCCGCGGGCGGCGAAGCAGCGGGCGAGCACGAGGCAGGCCGACACCCAGGACAGCATCGCCACCGCGAACCCGAGGCCGTGCAGCGCGCCGTGCCAGCTGACCTGCCCCGGCCCGGCGGGCGTGCCCACCGGGAAGCCGTCCGCGGGGTCGGCGACGAAGACACCGGCCAGGACCATGCCGGCGCCGAAGCCGGCGACGAGCCGCGGCCCCCAGGTCGCGCCGGCCCCCGGGCCCAGGGCCCGGCGCAGCCCGACCGCGGCCACGGCCAGCAGGACACCGGTCACGACGAAGTTCGCGAGCTGCACGAACCCGAGCTGCCCCAGCGCGAGCAGGCTCAGCGGGTGCCGGTCCAGGTCGAAACCGTCGCGGGTGGCCGCCTGGACCGACCCGACGGTAAGGAACAGCGGCCCGGCGACGACACCGGCCGACAGCAGGCGCGCCGTCGTACGCCGCTCGCGGGCCGCCGCGGCCGACCCCGCGACAGGGCCGGTGGGGGTGTCGGCGACAGAAGTGCCGGCGGTGCTGATGGTGCTCGACATGGTCCGCTCCCTGGGCCACGGGCACCTCCTCGCGGTGCCCTTCACCCGTGCGTCGCCGGACCGGCGCCGGTCCGGACATGGCCCGGACGACTTTTTTCCACGCCCCGATCCCGCTCGCCGGCTGGCCCGGCCCGTACTCCGACGCCGCCCGGGGCCGGCGGTGTCGGGGCCGGCGGTGTCGGGGCCGCTCAGCCCCGACCGGTGCCGATCGACACGGCGACCGGCGCGGCCGGCGGGACGCAGCAGCCGCCGTCCGCCCCGGCGGCTCCGGATTCGTCGTAGAGGCCGGAGCCGCCGCAGACGCCGGTCTCCGGGAGGGTCAGCTCGACCCGCTCGGCGGCGGCGGTGTCGCCGGCGAGGGCGGCGGCGATGCTGCGGACCTGTTCGTAGCCGGTCCGGGCCAGGAAGGTCGGGGCCCGGCCGTAGCTCTTCATCCCGACCAGGAACACGCCGGGCTCGGGGTGGGACAGCTCGCGGACGCCGTGCGGGTACACGGTGCCGCAGGAGTGCACGTTGGGGTCGATGAGCGGGGCCAGGGCGACCGGGGCCTGCAGGGTCGGGTCCAGCTCCAGGCGCAGCTCCGACAGCCAGGACAGGTCCGGGCGGAACCCGGTCAGCACCACGACCTCGTCGGCCGGCACCTCGCGGCCGTCCTCGCCCACCAGCACCGGCCCGGGCCGGACCTCGGCGGTACGGAAGCCGCGCACCACCTCGATCCGCCCGGCCCCGACCGCGGCGGCGGCCCGGCGGCCGAGCGCTCCCCGGGCCGGCAGTTCGTCGGCGTCGCCACCGCCGAGGACGGCGCCGACCTCGCCGCGGCGCAGCAGCCAGACCAGCCCGGTGTCCGGCGCCAGTTCGGTGAAGGCGACCAGGGCGGTCAGTGCGCTGTGCCCGCTGCCGGCGATGGCGGTCCGGCGGCCGGCGTACCGGGCCCGGACGGCCGGGTCGGCGAGGTCCGGCACGCGGTAGCTGATCCGGTCCGCGGCCTCGCGCTCCCCGGTCGCGGGGAGGCCGTCGGCGCCCAGCGGGTTCGGCGTGGACCAGGTGCCCGAGGCGTCGACGACGGCGCGGGCCGGGATCCGCTGCTCGCCGGTGGCGGTGCGGACGTGCACGGTCAGCGGCTCGGTGTCCCGGCCGGCGTCGACGACCCGGTCCCGGCCGCGGCGGGCCACCCCGACCACGGTGGTGCCGTACCGGACGCGTCCACCCAGGGCCGCGGCGAGCGGCCGGAGGTAGGAGCCGGCCCACTCGGCGCCGGTCGGGTACGCCCCCGGCTCGGGGCTGCGCCACCCGGTGCCGGCGAGCAGCGTCCCGGCCGCCGGGTCGATCACCTCCGACCACGGCGAGAACAACCGCACGTGCCGCCACTGCGCCACCGCCGCCCCGGCCACCGGCCCGGCCTCCAGGACCAGCGGCTCCAGGCCGCGCTCCAGCAGCCGGGCCGCGGCCGCCAGCCCGATCGGACCCGCTCCGACCACCACCACGGGATATCCGTCCACCACGTACTCCTCCATCGACGCCCTTCGATGGGTCGAACGTATCGATGAGGATCGATGCGTGCAACCATCGACGTCCGTCGATGCGCCGGCCGGTCGGGTGCCACACTGGGCTCATGGGTGCCGCCGGCGTATCGAGCCTGGAGCCGTCCGTTGTCGCGCCGGCCGCGGCGTCCTGTTGCCCGCCGATCACCGGGGCGGTGCTCGACCACGACGAGGCCGTCGGTCTGGCCTCGGTGCTGAAGGCGGTCGCCGACCCGGTCCGGTTGCGGCTGCTCAGCCTGATCCAGGCCGGGCCGGACGGCGAGGCGTGCGTCTGCGACCTGATCGGGCCGGTCGGTCTCTCCCAGCCGACGGTCAGCCACCACCTCAAGGTCCTGCACGAGGCGGGGCTGGTCACGCGGGAGAAGCGGGGGGTCTGGATGTACTACCGGGCCGTGCCGGCGCGGCTCGCCGAGATCGCCCGGGCGCTCACCGGCTCCCGGTCCTGACCGGCCGGGGACCGTCCTTGAGCCGCCGGTGCGCGGATCGGGGCGGACCCGGCCCGAGGCGCGCGCCGGCCGCCGCGCCTACGCCGGCGCGCCGGTGAGCTCGGCCAGCAGCGCGCGGACGCGGCGGTCGATCTCGTCCCGGATGGGGCGTACGGCCTCGACGCCCTGGCCGGCCGGGTCGTCCAGCTTCCAGTCCAGGTAGCGCTTGCCCGGGAAGACCGGGCACGCGTCGCCGCAGCCCATGGTGATCACCACGTCGGCGGCCCGGACCGCGTCGGTGGTCAGCCGCTTGGGGAACTCGCGGGAGATGTCCAGGCCGACCTCGCGCATGGCCTCGACCACGGCCGGGTTGACGCTGTCGGCCGGTGCGGAGCCGGCGGAGGTGACCCGGACCCGCCCGGCGGCGTGCGAGTCCAGCAGCGCGGCGGCCATCTGGGAGCGGCCGGCGTTGTGCACGCAGACGAACAGGACCTCCGGCGGGGCGGCGGTCGGGTCCTGCGGTGTCGGGGGCCGCGGCGGGCTGGTCATCGGGTGCTCCTGGCGGTCGGGGTGTGGTGGCCGGGGACTGCGGTGGCGAGCCGGTCGACCCGGTCGGCCGGCTCGTCGTACGCCCGCTCGAAGGCGACGTCGCCGTCGGTCCGGACCGTACGGGCACCGACCGGTGCAGCCGGTCCGGAGCCGGGCCGAGCTCCTCGTGCGCGCTGTCGCACACCGCCACCACCAGGTCGCCGGCCCGCCGGACGTCGCGCCGCGGACGGCCGGGCCACCGTCGCCGGGTCCGGCGACCACCGGCGACAGTACGCCGGCAGGCCGGATCCCACGGCCCCGACCACGCCGACCTCCTCCGGTCAGGCCAGGGCGGCCTCGACCGCGGCCCGGACGTGCAGCCGGGCGGTGGGCAGCAGCGGGACGGCGCAGTCCTCCGCGCCCAGCAGCAGCTCCAGCTCGGTGCAGCCGAGCACGACGGCCTCGGCGCCCTGCCCGACCAGCCCGGCGAGGATCCGCCGCAGGTCGGTACGGGTCCCCGCGGACAGCACGCCCTGGCACAGCTCGTCGAAGATCGCCCGCTCCAGCCGCTGCCGGTCGGCGTCGCCGGGCACGACGACGTCGATCCCGTGCCGGCCGACCCGCTCGGCGTAGAACGGCTCGGCCATCGTCCCGGCGGCGCCGATGAGGCCGACCCGGGTGGCGCCGAGCGCGCCGGCCGCCCGGGCCGCGACGTCGGCGATGTGCAGGAACGGCACCCCCAGCCCGGCCTCGAGCACCGGCGCCGTCTTGTGCATGTAGTTGGTGCACAGCACCAGCAGGTCGGCGCCCGCGGCCTCCAGCGCCTTGGCCTCGCGCAGCAGCAGGCCGGCCGCCTCGTCCCAGCGGTCCTGCAGCTGCAGCTCGCGCACCGGCGCGAAGTCGACGCTGCGGACCAGCAGGTCGGCGCTGGCCAGCCCGCCGAAGCGGTCGCGGATCAGCTCGTTGGCCAGGCGGTAGTACAGCGCCGTCGACTCCCAGCTCATGCCGCCGAGCATCCCGATGGTCTTCATGCCTCCAGGCTGCGGCCCGGTGGTGGGGGAGCGCCAGAGCATGGGGTCGCCCAGCACCCCCAAGCTGTGCTTGGGTGCGGCATGACCGCCCTGGGCGACCCCCGCCGACTGCTGATCTTCCGCGAGGTCGCCCGGGCCGGTTCGCTGGCCGGGGCGGCGCGCGCGCTGGGGTGGACGCAGCCGGCGGTCAGCCAGCACGTCCGGCGGCTGGAGGAGGCCGCCGGCACGCCGCTGGTCGTCCGGGCCGGTCGCGGCGTCGCGCTGACCGAGGCCGGCCGGGTCGTGCTGCGGCACGCCGACGCGGTCGCCGACCGGCTGGAGGCCGCCGAGCATGACCTCGCCGCGCTGGCCGGCCTGCGGACCGGGCGGGTACGGGTCGCAGCGTTCCCGACGGCGGCCGCCGTGCTGCTGCCGCCGGTGCTGGCCGCGCTGCTGCGGCAGGCGCCGCGGCTGGACGTGCACCTGGACGAGTGCGAGCCGCCCGAGGCGGAGGCCGCCGTACGGGACGGCTCGGCGGACGTCGCGGTCGTCTTCCGGCACGTCCTCGACACCGCGCCGGGCGAGGGCGACCTGCTGCGCGAGCCGCTGACCCGGCACGGGGTGCTCGCGGCGGTCCCCGCGGACCGGCCCGCCGGCCCGGACCGGCTGGCCGACCTGGCCGGCGAGCGCTGGATCGCCGGCTGCGCGCGCTGCCGCGCGCACCTGCTGCGCTGCGCGTCGGCGGCCGGCTTCACCCCCGACGTGCGCTTCGCGACCGACGACCACGTCGTCGCCCAGCGGCTGGTCGCCTCGGGGCTGGGGGTCGCCCTCCTGCCCGCCTGGGCGTTCGCCGCCTCCGTGCAGGAGGGGGTGCGGGCGGTGCCGGTCCGCGGGGTGGACGACCGGGTCGTGGAGGTGCTGGTCCGCCCGGACGCCCGCCGGGTCCCCGGCGTCGCCGCCGTCCTCGCCGGCCTGCGCACCGCCGCCGCCCGGCACGCCTCGTAGACCACCCACCGGACCGCCGTACCGGGGTGTACCTTCGCGCCGGTGACGGCGGGCGGGACGGCAGGGCGCGGCGATCGCGCCGTGGCCAAGCTGCAGGCGCTGGTGCGCATCCCCACCGTGAGCCACCGGGACCCCGCCCTGGTCGACACCCGAGCCTTCGACCGCCTGCTGGCCGAGCTGGAGCGCCGGTTCCCGGTCCTGCACGAGCGGCTGGAGCTGACCCGCGTCTCCACCCACGCCCTGCTCTTCCGCTGGCCGGGGGCGAGCGGCGAGCGACCGGTCGTGCTGATGGCCCACCTCGACGTCGTCCCGGTCGAGGGCAGCTGGCGGCATCCGCCCTTCTCCGGCGTCGTCGCCGACGGGAGCGTGTGGGGCCGCGGCACGCTCGACGACAAGGGCTGCCTGGCCGGCATCTGCGAGGCGGTCGAGACCCTGCTGGAGGACGGCCACGTCCCGGCCCAGGACGTCTGGCTGTCCTTCGGCTGCGACGAGGAGGTGTCCGGACCGGCCGCGACGCTCGCCGTCGACGAGCTCGAGCGCCGGGGCGTACGGCCCTGGTTCGTCCTGGACGAGGGCGGCGCGGTCGCCGCCGAGGCCTTCCCCGGGGTCGCCGCACCGGTCGGCGTGATCGGCGTGACCGAGAAGGGCGTGACCTCGATCGAGCTGCGGGTCGAGGGGCGCGGCGGGCACGCCTCGACGCCGGCCCGGATGGGGCCCACCGCCCGGCTGGCCCGCGCGGTCACCCGGCTGGACCGGTCGTCGATGCGGGCCACCACCCCGGAGCCGACGGTCGAGCTGCTGCGCCGGCTGGCGCCGCACGCGCCGTTCCCGCTGCGCACGGTCCTCGCCCGTGCCGACCGCCTCGGCCCCGCGCTGGCCCGGGTGCTCCTCGCCGCCGGGCCGGAGGCGGCGGCGATGACGCGGACGACGTTCGCCGTGACCACGCTGTCGGGCAGCCCGGCGCTCAACGTCGTGGCCGCGACCGCGACGGCGGGCGTCAACATCCGGGTCATGGTCGGGGACACGGTCGCCGGCGTCCTCGACCACGTGCGGAAGGTGGTGGCCGACGACCGGGTCCACCTCGACGTGGTCGAGCGCAACGAGCCGAGCCCGATCTCGCCGCGGGACGACGCCTTCCGGCTCCTGGAGGCCACGATCGGCGCGGTCTTCCCGGACGCGGTCCCGGCGCCGTACGTGATGCTGGCCGCCACCGACTCCCGCTTCTTCACCCGCATCTGCGACCGGGTCTACCGCTTCGCGCCGTTCCGGATGAGCCGGGCGCAGCGCGAGTCGATCCACTCGTACGACGAGCACCTCGGCGTCGACGCCTTCCTCGACGGCGTCCGCTGGTACCGCCGCCTGATCGAGGAGCTGCCCCGGTGAGGGCCCGCGGCCTGGTGGCCGTCGTCGGCTTCCTCGTCTGCGTCGAGCTGGCCAGCGGCATCCTGCAGGGCTACTACACGCCGATCTTCACCGACATCGCCGACCACCTCGACATCGACGACGCCGACGTCAACTGGTTCGAGGCCGCGCAGCTGATCGTCTCCGCGCTCCTCGTCCCGCCGCTGGCCCGGCTCGGCGACCTCGTCGGGCACAAGAAGGTGCTGCTGCTGTCGACCGCCGTGACCGCGGTCGGCTCGTGGCTGCTCGTCCTCGCCCCGGGGTTCACGACCTTCCTGATCGGCTGGGCGCTGCAGGGCGCGTACGTCATCTGGCTGCCGCTGGAGATCGCGATCATCCACCGCCGCACCGCCGGCACCGGCCGCCAGTCGCTGCTGACCCGGCGCGCGGCCGCGGTCCTGGTCGGCGCGCTCGAGCTCGCCGTGATCGTCGGCGCCCTCACCTCCGGCGCCCTCGTCGAGGCCACGTCGATGAACCTCCTGCTGACGCTGCCCGCGGTCGCCGTCACCCTCTGCCTGGTCGCGATCTGGGTCGGGGTCGAGGACGTCCCCGGCGCGGCCACCGGCGGCTTCGACTGGACCGGGCTGGCGTTCGTCACCGCCGCCCTCGGCCTGGTCATGGCCGGGCTGGTCGTCATCCGGCTGGACGGGCCGACCAGCCTGCCGGCGTGGGGGTTGGTCCTGGCCGGCCTCGCCACCCTGGTGCCGTTCGGGCGGCACGAGGAGGCGCGGCCGGACCCGATCGTCGACGTACGCCTGCTGCGCTCGCCGGGCCAGTGGCCGGTGCAGCTGACCGCGTTCCTGTTCGGCATGTCCGTGCTCGGCGCCCAGATCCCCCTGTCGACGTTCGCCCGCACCGACCCGGCCGTCGCCGGCTACGGCCTCGGTGCCGACGCGGGTTTCGTCTCCACCCTCATCGGCGTCTACGTCGTGTTCCTCGCGATCGGTGCGCTCACGCTGCCGCTGACGTCCCGCCTGCTCGGCCCGCGCACCGCGATGGTCGCCTACTGCCTGCTCGTCGCCCTCGGGTACGCGCTGTGGCTGCCCTTCCACGACACCACCGGCCAGGCGCTGCTCAACATGGCCGTCGCCGGGCTCGGCTCCGGCGCGCTGGTCGCGGCCCTCCCGGCGGTCGCCGCGGCCGCCGCGCCCCCGGAGCGCACCGGGTTCGCCACCGGCATGACCAACGCGACCAAGACCGTCGGCGGTGCGCTCGCCTCGGCGGTCTTCGCGATCGCCCTGACCTCGACCGGCTCGCTCGACGGACCGGAGGAGGGGCGGGCCCCGCTCTCCGGCTACCTCACCGTCTGGTCGATCTGCGCGGTCGCCGCCCTGCTGGCCGCCCTGGCCCTGCTGGCGATGCCGAAGCACGCGCCGGAGCCCTCCGTGACCGCCCCGGTCGCCTGACCCACCGCCGGCCGGCCCGTGTCCCGGCGCAGCGGCCGGGATTGCGCGCGGTCACCTCGCCCGCTGTGGTGGGGAGGGATCCGGACGCAGCGGTCGCCCACTGCAGCGGCAACGTCCTCGAGCGCCGGCCCGGCATCGTCCTGCCCGATGGTGGACACCGTGGCCTCCCCGCAGAGCGGCCTGCGGTCGGTCAGGCCGGGGCGGCCGGGACGACCGCGCTCATGACGCAGTTGCCCTTGCCCTTCGGTCGCTCGTAGCTGAACCCGAGCCGCTCGTACATGGTCCGGGTGGCGTTGTAGAGGAACGACGCCGAGGTCTTCTTGCCTTCGGGCAGGTCGTGCGGGTACGCCTCGACGAGGCCGCCGCCCGCTTCGGCGATCAGCGCCAGTGCACCCCGCACGGCGACCGCGGCCATCCCGGCGCGACGGTGGGCGCGGTCGACGAACAGGCACGTGATCCGGTAGTCCGGCATCCGGGTGACGCCCCGCTCCCACTCCTTGCGGTGGTGGAGGTTCGGCAGCTCGGGAACCGTCCCGAACTCGGCCCAGGCGACCGCGACGGCACCCTCCATCACCAGGGCGGCGCGCGCACGGCCGGCCTCGACCAGCCGCCGCTTGAACTCGCGGTGGCCGACCGCCCGGCGCTCCTCCTCGTTCTCCGGGGCGAGGTGGAAGTACGTGCACCAGCACCCGCCCCACACGCCGTTGTGCCGTTCGGCGAGATCGGCGAACGCGTCCCACGTCCGCATGCTCAGGGGTTCGATCCGGTAGCCGTCCACCGTCAGGGCGCCCATCCGCAGACCGTAGCCCCCGAGGCCGCCGACCTCAGCCCCAAGGCGACAGCTGCTCATCCCTCAGCCCGTGCCGCCCGCGGGACCGGCCCTTCTGCCGCTGAGCGGTTCCCGAGCATCCCGCCGTGCTCCGCGCAGACCGGCCACCGGACGCCCAGGACCGTCAGCACGTGCGCGGCCTCGCCGCCCACCACCTCATCGGCATCGGCATCCAGGGACTCGTCCACCTGCGTCGCGTCCACACCCGGCGGCAAGAACCACTCCTCGTCCTCGACCGCCGCCGCCAGCAGCACCTGCTCCACCCGCCGGCCGTCGTCGATCGACAGGACGTAGTCGTCGCCCACGACGCATGACCACGGTCCACCCGTCGTCCGGCGCAGATCCTCCTGCACCCGCCGAGCAGCCCGACGCAGCCGAATGAGGTCCCGCAGCACGTCGCAACAGTAGGCCTGAGCCACCGGACACGCACAGTTCCGGCCGCTGCGATCCGGCGCCGCACGGACGGGTGATCGACAGCCGGGCACCCTAGGTTCCGCGGGGATCCCGTTCCCGTGCGAGGCTGGCCGGACCCGGCCCGAAGGAGGCTTCATGCCGATGCCGATGGCAGTGCCGATGGAGACGTTCGGCCGTACCGGCCACGTCAGCAGCCGGGTCATCTTCGGCGGCGCGGCGCTGGCCGAGGTCAGCCAGGCCGTCGCTGACCGGACGCTGGACGTGCTGCTGGAGTACGCGGTGAACCACATCGATGTCGCCGCCGACTACGGCGACGCCGAGCTCCGGGTGGCGCCGTGGCTCCGTCGGGAGCCGGGTCGGTTCTTCGTCGCCACCAAGACCGGGAAGCGGACCGCGGCCGAGGCCCGCGAGGAACTGCACCGGTCGCTGGACCGCCTGGGCGTCGACTCGGTGGACCTCTGGCAACTGCACGCGCTGGCCGACCCGATCGAGTGGGACGTGGCGCTGAGCCCGGGCGGCGCGATCGAGGCGGCCGTCGAGGCGCGCGAGCAGGGGCTGGTCCGCTGGATCGGGGTCACCGGGCACGGATCCCAGATCGCGGCGACGCACCGGCGCAGCCTGGAACGGTTCGACTTCGACTCGGTGCTGCTGCCGTACAGCCACGTCAGCATGCAGTTGCCGTACTACGCGGAGAACTTCGAGGCGCTGCTCGCGACCTGCCGCGAGCGCCGGGTCGCGGTGCAGACCATCAAGGCTCTGGCCCTGCGGCCCTGGTCGGGCCGGCCCAGGACGAGGTCCACCTGGTACGAGCCGCTGCAGGACCAGGACGACATCGACCTGGCGGTGTGGTGGGCGCTCGGCCGGCCCGAGGTGTTCCTGGACAGCGTCGGCGACGTCGACCTGCTGCCGAGGGTGCTCTCGGCCGCCGCCCGCTTCCGACAGCCGCCGGCGGAGCCCGCCATGCAGGAGTTGATGCGGCGGCGCCCGCCGGAGCCGCTGTTCGTCTGATTGCCGGGGCCCGCCGGGTCCGGTGACCCGGCCCCGATCCTGATGTGCCTCCCACTGCGCGAGTCTTGGCGTGGCTATTGACTTTCGATAGATTGCCATCGACAGTCGTGCCCATGTCCGTGCCTCGTCCTGTCGTCGTCCTTCGTGTGCTGTTGTCCTGTGCCTTTGTGGTCCTCGCCTTCGCGCAGTTGCGCGCGGTGCCGGCGATCTACGACGACTGGGTGCGGCAGGTGCCCGAGGGGTCGGTCCCACGCTGGCCGATGCTCGTCGTCGCGCTGCTGCTCCTCGGGAGCGTCCAGGTGGTCATCGTCTGCATCTGGCGCCTGCTCACCATGGTGGCCGACCGCCGGATCTTCAGCGAGGCGTCCTTCGCCTGGGTGGACGCCATCGTGGGGGTGCTCGCCACCGCCTGTGCGCTGGTGCTCGTGGCCTTCGTGCACTCACTGCTCGTGGCCGAGGGCGCCGCGCTCCCGGTCGTGCTGCTCCTGCTGTGGATCTTCGGCGCGGTCGTCTGCCTGCTGATGGTCGTGATGCGGGCGCTGTTGCGACAGGCGGCGAGCCTGCAGGCCGAGCTGGAGGCCGTCGTCTGATGGCCATCGTCGTACGCATCGACGTGGAGCTCGCGAAGCGGAAGATGAGCGTCGGCGAGTTCGCCGACCGGGTCGGCCTCACGCCGGCGAACGTCGCGGTGCTCAAGAACGGGCGGGCCAAGGCGATCCGGTTCAGCACCCTCGAGTCGATGTGCCGGGTGCTCGGCTGCCAGCCCGGGGACCTGCTCGAATGGGTCGAGGACGACGACGAGGGCCGGTCCGGCCCGCCGGCCCAGTGGTCGGCCGCGAGCTCGGGAGGCTCGCGATGACCACCTGTTGCGCGGGACCCACGGCAGAAGACGACCTCGGGTCGTCACATCCGGGGACTCCGCGGTGCTCACCCGGCATGAACAGGAACCCCGCTCCGTGATCGAGGTCCGCGGCCTGACCAAGCGCTACGGAGACGTCGTCGCGGTGGACGACCTGACCTTCGACGTGCGTCCCGGGCTGGTCACCGGCTTCCTCGGCCCCAACGGCGCCGGCAAGTCGACGACCATGCGCATGGTGCTCGGGCTCGACCGGCCCAGTGCCGGGCAGGCGCTCGTCGGCGGGCGCGAGATGGCGACCGTGGCCGAGCCGCTCAAGCACGTCGGGGCGCTGCTCGACCCCGGCGCGGTCCACCCCGGCCGCTCGGGCCGCGACCACCTGCGGGTGGCCGCCCGCACCGCCGGCCTGTCGTCCCGCCGGGTCGACGAGGTCCTCGAGCTGGTCGGCCTCGGCAAGGCGGCCCGCCGTCGGGTGAAGGGCTACTCGCTGGGCATGCGGCAGCGGCTCGGGATCGCCACCGCGCTGCTCGCCGACCCGGCCGTGCTCATGTTCGACGAGCCGGTGAACGGGCTCGACCTCGACGGTGTCCGGTGGGTCCGGGGCCTGCTGCGCCGGCTCGCCGACGACGGACGCACGGTCCTGTACTCGAGCCACCTGATGAGCGAGGTCCAGCAGACCGCCGACCGCCTGGTCATCATCGGGCGCGGGCGCCTCATCGCCGACGCCACCACCGAGGAGGTGCTGCGCGGACTCGGCGGCGCGCAGGTGCGGGTGCGGGTGCCGGACACCGAGCGGCTGTTCCTGGCGCTGCGGCAGCGCGACCGGCAGGTCCGCAGGCTGGACGACGGCGCGCTCGAGGTGCAGGCGCCGAGGGTCGAGGTCGGGGAGCTGGCCCATGCCCTCGGACTGCCGGTGCACGAGCTGACGGAGGTCGGGCAGTCCCTCGAGGACGCCTTCGTCGAGCTCACCGGCAGCAGCGTGGAATTCCACGGCGGCGCGCAGCCGCTGGCCGCCGCGGCGAGCGAAGGAGCATCGTGACGACGACGACGGACGTCGGGCCCCCGCACGCGGAGGTGTCCTCAGCGCGGGTGCTGGCCCGCACGTGCGCGGCCGAGTGGACGCGACTGTGGACGGTCCGCGCCACGTGGCTGTTCCTCGTCGCCGGGGCGGTCGTCATGGTCGGCATCGCCGCGGCGGCGGGGAGCGGCGCCGCGTCGGACCCGGAGGCCGCCGGCGACCCGGCGTGGGTCGCGGCGGAGTTCACCACGCTGCCGGGGCAGTTCGCGTTCCTCGCCCTGGCGCTGACGCTGGTGACCTCGGACTACGCGACGGGCGGCATCGTCCCGACGCTGCAGTGGACGACCCGCCGGACGGTGCTGCTGGTGGCCCGGTCGATCGTGGCGGTGACGGTGGCGACGGCCGCGGCCGTGCTGCTGGCCCTGGCCGCGGTGCTCACCGCGCTCACCGCCTCCCGGGGGGTGCTCGTCCTTCCCGCGGACGGTGCCGGCGTGCTGGCGACGGTCGCGCTCGTCGTGGCCGCCGGCTCGCTGCTGGGCGTCGGCCTGGGGTTCCTGCTCCGGAGCACGGCCGGTGTGCTCGTCAGCGTCTTCCTGGTGATGCTCGTGCTGCCGATCATGCTGCCGAACCTGCCGCTCGAGTGGGGCGACGACGTGGCCCGGCTACTCCCGGGTACCGGTGCGGTGCACCTGCTGGTCGGCGAGATCGACGGCATGACGACGAGCTCCTCGGTCTCCGTGCTGCTGGTCTGGGCCAGCGCCGCGCTCCTGCTCGGCTGGCTCCGCCTCGTACGCACTGACGCCAACACCTGACCTTGCGAACAGGCCCGCGATCAATTCTGCGGGCTCGGGCGTGGCATCGCCTGCCGCGAGGACCGGCCCGAACGGCACGGTGGAGCGCGGAGCCGGCCGTCGAGCCAGGCGGCGGGCCATCCTCCCAGGCGTTGACGAGCACGACGTCGGCACAGCGCAGCGCCGCGAGCCCCGGCCGGCGTCCTCGCCATGGTGGACCCGGACCGGGCTCGCGGGCCGGAGCCCGGTGCCCGAGGCGGGGTCAGTGTTGCCGGAGCGAGCAGGAGGCGGCGAGGAAGACGGGGTGGCGGGCGGCGACCGGAGCCGAGGTCTCCCACTCCGCCGGCGGCGTCGCCTCGCGCAGGACGTCGAGGTTCAGGCCGTGTCCGCTGAGGGCGGCGACGTAGGTGGAGAGCATGCGGTGGTTGGCGCCGACCTGCTGTCGCAGTGTGGACCGGGAGCCGACCGCGGTCCATCGTCCCTCGTGGAAGTAGCTGCCGTCCGGTGGCCAGGAGCCGGAGATGTCGCCGGCACCCGGGAAGCACGGATGCAGGATCGAGAAGACGAACCGGCCGCCCGGGCGCAGGCACCGCGCGACGGTGGCCATCGCGCCGTCGAGCCCGTCGATGTCGGACAGGCCGAAGCAGCACACGACCAGGTCGAAGGCGGCATCCCGCAGGGCGTCGCCGGGTGCGCTCGCGTCCGAGACCGCGTAGGCGATCCCGAGCGGCTCTGTGCGCTGGAGGTCCTCGGCCTTCTCGATCAGCCGGCCGGCGATGTCGATCCCGGTCGCTCGGCCGCCACGGCGGGCGAGCTCACGCGTGATCCGTCCGTGCCCGCAGGCCAGGTCGAGGACGTCGAGCCCGTCGACCGGCCCGGCCAGATCGAGCAGTGCCGCGGTGGCCGAGTCGTCGTACCGGTCGGGGAAGCCTGCCGCGTAGAAGTCCGCCACGGAGTCGTACCGAGCCGGCGACTGCGCTGCCTGAGCCATACCGCCATCATCCCGGTCGAGGACCGCCGCGGCGGTCGACCCGGCGGCTCTCCTCTTCGCCGAGCGCGAACGTCCGCAGGCTCGTGGCGTTGCGCGATGGTGGCGGTCAGCGGTGGGCCCGTCGACGGCCGGCGCGGGTCCTTCCCGAGCCATCTATCGTCGTAGGCATGGTGCTGCCCGGCTGCCCGTGCGGATCGGGCGTGCCGTACGCCGCGTGTTGCGGCCCGCTGCACTGCGGCACCCGGGACGCGGTGAGCGCCGAGGAACTGATGCGCTCGCGGTACGCGGCGTACGCCGTGGGTGACCTCGGTCATCTCGTCCGCAGCTGGCATCCGCGGACACGACCTGAGCCGCTCGCTCTCGACACGGCGCGGGCCTGGACCGGACTGACCGTGCTCGACGTCGTCGGTGGTGGCCGGGGCGACGAGACCGGCGAGGTCGAGTTCGAGGCGGCCTTCGAGTCCGCCGGGACGCATGGCCGGCTCCGGGAGCGGAGCCGGTTCGAGCGCCGACGGGGGCGCTGGGTGTACGTGGACGGCACCGTGCGCTGACCGTTCGGCCCAGTTCGGATACCGGCCACGCTCCCGACCGATGGGGATACGGGTCGTTGTCAGGTTGGCTGCTGTGGAGGCCCACGACCAACCGGGATACTCCGTCGAGCGGAGTATTGTCGCCGCCATGCCAATAAGGCGCCTGCAGGAGCCGTCGTTCCTCGTCCTCACGGCGCTGGCCCGCGGGCCGCAGCACGGCTACGGAGTGCTGAAGGACGTGGAGGAGATCTCGGCAGGGGCGGTGAAGCTCCGCGTGGGCACCCTGTACGGCGCGCTGGACCGGCTCGCATCCGAGGGGTTGGTCGAGCTCGACGCGGAGGAGGTCGTGGACTCGCGGCTGCGTCGCTACTACCGACTCACAGCCGCAGGTGCGCAGCGGCTCGAGGCCGAGGCGATGCGTCGTCGCAGCCAGGTCGAGGTCGCACTGAGCCGCTTGCGCGGCGTCGGGGGGCCGCTCCCGGGGACGGGAACCGCGTCATGACGGACGAGGGGTCCGGCGAGCGGCTCGAGCGGCGTTATCGTCGGCTGCTCCGCGCACTGCCTGCACCGCAACGGGCCGCGCGTGAGGAGGAGATGGTCGCGGTCCTCCTCCAGGCCGCCACGCCGTCGCAGTCCCGCCCCACGGTCTCGGAGGCCGCGGATCTGCTGGCTCTCGCTGCGCGGTCCAGACTGCGCTGCCTGTTCGTCGACCCCGTCGCTCGCCTCGGCGTGGCGGTGGCGATGCTGTTGACGATCGCCGCGGCAGTGGCGGCCCACGACGTGGCCGCGAGTCGCACCGGCACCGAGGAGCCATCGGCAACGGCCGGCCCGGTGTTGCCCGACCGGTTCCCTGCCTGGGACCCCCCGCCCGCTCGGGCGGACAGGTCGCCTGCCGGAGCCGCGTCCATGGCCTACCTCGACGGCGACGAGGACGGCGCGCATTTCCTCGTCCTGATCGGCGCCGAGGGCACCTCGGCTCGCCAGGTCCCCGACCCGACAGGCTCGACCGCAGCACCTGACGGAGTCCCCGCTGACTCGACCAACAGTCCGTTCCTCCTCGCACCGGACGGACGTCAGCTCGCGGTGCGCCGGGGACACTCCCTGCAGGTGCTGGATCTGACGAACGGCCGCACACGAACCGTCCCCGGTCTCGAACTCGCCAACAGCGCACGCCTGCTCGCCTGGTCCCTCGACGGCACCCGGATCGCAGTCGGCTCCGCCACCGGCACCGATGTGGTGGACGTGTCGAACGGCTTCGCTGTCCACGTGACGGAGGCGGCGACAAGCGCTGCCTTCGCACCCGACGGCCGGCTCGCCCTCGCGGGCCGGACCCGCCTCGACGTGTTCCGGGCCGATGGACGTCGTATCGGCGGCGACACGATGCTCCCCGGATGGGACATCGCGGCCGCCGGCTGGTCTCCCGACGGGCGGATCCTCGCGCTTCGCCGGGCGCAGGACTCCAGCCCGGACGTCGTACCGACAGGCACCGGCACCACCACCCCCTATCAGCGGCGCCCTGCCGGCCAGCCGATCGTGCACATCGCCGCCGAGGGCGATGTTCCTGCCCTGCTCGCCCCTCCGGACCCGTCCGCGCCGCTCGCCTGGAACCGAGGGCGGCTGCTACTCGAGTCCGACTCAGGATCGGTCACGAGCTGGAATCCCGTCACCGGTCAGAACGACACCGTGATACGCACCCGCGAAGGTGTCTACTGCTGCACCATCGCGAGCCTGCAGCTCGCCACCAACGTCGCGGCACGCGCCCGGATCGTGCCGCTCGATGCGCTCGATCGTGGGCCGCTCGGACCGTTCTGGCCGCTGGTCGCCGCCCTGTTCTCGGTTGCCGCCCTCGTGCGCGGCTGGTGGTACACCAGGACGCACCTCGTGCACCCGACGACGAGCGTCCGCGCCGCGGTGCTCCGAGCTGTCCCATGGGCGCTCGCAGCAACAGCCGCCGGCTTACCTGTGGGCTACTTCTACCTGATGCTCAGCTATCCGTTGGGCCGCGAAGCTCACCTCCTCCACCTGACCACAGCCCTCGCCGCGGCCGCCGCTTACACCTTTGGACGCAGTCTGGGGCGTGCGCGAACATGGCGGCCGTTGTATCCGGCCGGAAGAGCCGCAAGGTAGAGCGTCCAGCCGGGCACCTCGACCTCACCCTCGGGCCGGCTGACCGCGGACCCGCTCCGCGCCGGGTTGTCCCGGTCAGGCTCCGCCCGGCGCGCTGTCGCGCGCTCAGCGGACGGTCGCGCAGTGTTCATCCACCGGCTCCCGGATCGCAGCCGTTCCCGGGTCACGATCGGGTCAGTTGAGGCCGGTCGAGCTGGGAGAGCCCATGCAGCGTCGTACGTTCCTGCGAGCCGCGGTGGTCGGAGCCGGTGGCGTGGCGTTCTCCGGCGGGCTGTGGCAGGCGGTGGCGACCGCCGCGCCGGCGCAGCTCGGGCCCGGGCCGTACGGCGCTCTCGGCTCGGCGGACGCGAACGGGATCCGGTTGCCCGCGGGCTTCCGCAGCCGGGTCGTGGCCCGGTCCGGCCAGCTGGTGGCCGGCACCTCCTACCGCTGGCACGACGCCCCGGACGGCGGCGCCTGCTTCGCCGACGGCACCGGCTGGATCTACGTGTCGAACTCGGAGATCTCCGGCACCGGCGGCGCGTCCGCGATCCGCTTCGGCTCGGGCGGCACGGTCACCGCGGCGTACCGGATCCTGTCCGGCACCAACCGCAACTGCGCCGGTGGCCGCACGCCGTGGAACCGGTGGCTGTCCTGCGAGGAGGTCGAACGCGGGTACGTCTACGAGACGAACCCGTTCGGCGGAGCCGCCGTGCGCCGGCCCGCGATGGGCCGCTTCAACCACGAGGCGGCCGCGGCCGACCCGGTCCGCCGGGTGGTGTACCTGACCGAGGACCAGTCCGACGGCTGCCTCTACCGGTTCCGGCCGACCACGTGGGGCGACCTGTCGACCGGCACCCTGGAGGTCTTCGTCGCCGGCACCGCGACCAGCGGCACGGGCCGCTGGCAGGTCGTGCCGGATCCCGACGGCTCCCCGACGTACACGCGCTACCAGGTGGCCGGGGCCAAGCGGTTCAACGGTGGCGAGGGCTGCTACTACGCCGACGGCGTCTGCTGGTTCACCACCAAGGGCGACAACAGGGTGTGGCGGCTGTCCGCCGCGGACAACCGGTACGAGCTCGCGTACGACGACAACCTGGTCAACCCCGGTCCCGCCCCGCTGACCGGCGTGGACAACATCACCGGGACGGCCACCGGCGACATCTACGTCGCCGAGGACGGCGGGAACATGGAGGTCAACCTCATCACCCCGGCCGGCACCGTCGCGCCGTTCCTGCGGATCGCCAACCAGTCGGGGTCGGAGATCACCGGGCCCGCCTTCACCCCGGACGGCACCCGGCTCTACCTGTCCTCGCAGCGGGGCACCAGCGGCTCGTCCTCCGGCGGCATCACCTACGAGATCAGCGGCCCGTTCCGCCGCTGACCCACGCCCTACGCAGGCGCGTCCGGCCGCTGGTCCCGGACGAACCGCACGATCACCGAGGCGAGCTCCGGGCCGCAGTCCTCCTGCACGAAGTGGCCGCCGCCGGCCAGGGTGACGTGCGGCTGCCCCCGCGCGCCCGGGATCGCGTCCCGCATCGGGACGTCGGCGCCCGCGGTGATCGGGTCCCGGTCGGAGAACGCGCACAGGAACGGCTTGTCGAAGCGGGCCAGCTCCGCCCACGCCGCCCGGTTGGCGCGTGCGTCGGGACTGTCGGGCTCGGTCGGCACCAGCTCCGGGAACGCCCGCACCCCGGCCTTGTACGAGTCGTCGGGGAACGGCGCGTCGTACCCGGCCCGCTCCTCCTCGCCGAGCGTGCGGGCGCAGCCGGCGGCGACGATCCAGCCGACGTCCAGGTTCTCGGTGGTGGCGACGACCGAGCGGAACGTCTGCCACAGCTCGGACATCGGCGCGTCACCGACGGGCAGCCCCGTGTTGGTGGCGACGACGCCGGCGAAGCGCTCCGGGTGCGCCGCGACGAGGCGCAGCCCCAGCAGCCCGCCCCAGTCCTGGCCGACGTACGTGATGTCGTGCAGGTCGAGGGCGTCGAACAGCCCCGCTCGCAGCCACTCGACGTGCCGGTCGTAGGTGTAGTCCTCGATGCGCGCGGGCTTGTCCGACCGGCCGAAGCCGATCAGGTCCGGCGCCACGGCACGGATCCCCGCGTCCGCCAACACCGGCAGGACGGCCCGGTAGAGGTAGCTCCACGTGGGTTCGCCGTGGCTCAGCACCACCACCGGTGCGTCGGCCGGTCCGGCGGCCACGTACGCCATCCGCAGGCCGGCACCGACCTCGACGTAGCCGGGCTCGTGGTCGAACCCGGCCAGCCCGGCGAACCGCTCCTCCGGTGTGCGCAGGACGTCCATGGCCGTCACCGGTCCCGGCCGGGGCGGAACCGGTGCCCGGACGGCCCGGCGTGGACCGGCAGGAGCTGCGCGCCGACGCCGGGTCGGTCGCGGTGACCCGCTGATCGGTCCATGTCCTGATCCTTCCGGGCGGAGCCCGGGATGTCGACCAGGCGGCGGGCACGCCCGTCGGACCTCAGGCCGCGCGCTCGACCCGGAAGGTGTAGCACCCGTACGCGACGTTGCGGCAGTCGATGCGGTCCACCTCCGGCCGGGCCAGCAGCCGCTCGATCGCCGCCTCGGCGTCGGTGCCGGGCACCACCTCTGCGTCCACGATCCGGCCGTTCGGGCCGTACGCGCGGAAGATCTGGTCGCGGGTCCGGAAGCCGGCCGGGTACGCCCACGGGGCCGGGTACCCGGGGCAGGGCCCGGGTGGTCAGTGGGCGGTCGGGGCGTCGGCCCGGGCCAGGTGCCGGAGAGCGCCGAGGAAGTCGCGGAAGGCCCGGTCGACGCGGCCGGTGTCGGCAGTGGCGTCGAGGTCGAGCAGGAGGCCCCGGATGACGGCGAGGACGAGGGTGGCGAGGTCCGGCCGGCCGAGGCTGCGCAGGCCGTCCTCCAGCGGCCCGAGCCAGTCGGTCGTCGCGATCCGGCGGAAGTCCGGCCACAGCTGCTGCTCCGCGCTCTCCCGCAGCTGTCCGAACATCCGCAGGTACGGCTGCCCGTCCGGGCCGGTCATGGCGGTCCAGGCGCGCTCCAGCGTGGCGGGGTAGGGCTCGTCCGGTCGCGCCCGCAGCAGGTCGCCGAACAGGGCGACCTGGCGCTGCCGCGCGTGCCCGAGGACCGCGCGCAGCAGGGCGTCCCGGCTGCCGAAGTGGTAGAGCAGCATGCGGGCCGAGGTGCCGGTGGCGGTGACCAGCGGCTCGAGCCGGTCGGGGAGGCCGTGCGCGAGGGCGTGGTCGGTGCACGCGTCGAGCAGGCTGTCCCTGATGTGCGGCTGCGGTCGTCGGCCCATGACCCCTTCTTTTTTCGTGTAATAAACGTTACGTCTACCGTCGTCCCCAGGCAACCACAGCTGAGGGGGAGGGCGTCGATGAGGGTCGTGTTCGTGCACGGGGCGTGCGTACGGGACGGGTCGTGGTGGTGGCACCGCACCGCCGACCTGCTGCGGGAGCGGGGGGTGTCGAGCGTCGCGCCGCCGCTGCCGAGCTGCGGCGAGACGGGCGTGCCGGGCGGTGCCGACGGCCCCGGGCTGCCCGAGGACGTGGCGGCGGTACGGCAGGTGCTGCGGGACGGCGACGAGCCGACCGTCGTGGTCGCGCACAGCTACGGCGGCATCGTCACCGCGGAGGCCGCCGCCGGAGTGGGGTCGGTGCGCCACCTGCTGCTCGTGTCCAGCTACCTGCCGGAGATCGGGCAGAGCCTGTCGGAGTTCGGCAACGGCGGCCCCGCCCCGTTCCTCGACGTCGATCCGGACGCCGGCACGTTCGGGGTCCGCCCCGAGCTCCTCGTGGGGACGTTCCTGCAGGACTGCGACCCCGAGGTCCGGGCGGATGCGGCGGACCATCTCGCGCGGCAGAGCGTACGGGTGACCGCGGCGCCGGTCGGGGCGGCCGCCTGGCAGCAGGTGCCCTCGACGTACCTGGTGTGCGCGGAGGACCGGGGCACCCCGGCACGGCTGCAGCGCGAGTTCGCCCGGCGGGCCGGCAGCGTGGTCGAGCTCGATGCGGGCCACCACCCGTTCCTGTCCCGGCCCGCCGCCGTCCGCGACCTGGTGCTGAGCCTGTGACGGCGCAAGACACCGCGGGCGCCGCGGAGGAGCTGCTCGCGCGGGCCTATGCGGCGTACAACCAGCAGGATCTCGACGGCCTGCTCGCCCTCGTGAGCGACGAGGTGGACTGGCCGGACGGGTCGCACCGGCTGCGGGGGAGGGCCGCGGTCACGGCCTACTGGACGCAGCAGTGGACCCGCGTGCGCACCCACGACCGGCCCGTCAGGTTCACGCACCGCCCCGACGGCACGGTCACGGTCCGGATCAGCCAGGTCGTCCGGTCCCTCGCCGGCGAGGTCATCTCCACGGGGTCCTTCGACCACCTCCACCACATCGAGGACTCCCGCATCGTCCGCCTGGACATCCAGGACGCCGCGTCCGGGTCGGACCCCGGCGGTGACTGACCCGGTGGGGCCGCCATCGTGGCCCCCGGTCAGGCCGGCGGGCGCCAGCGCACCGGCAGCCGCGCCGGCCCGCGGTGCATCAGGATCGGCGGGTAGTCGCCGGTGAAGCCGGGCGCGAGGGGCTCGGGTCACCCGTGTTCCGTGGGCGCCGGCCCGGCGAGCACGTCGGCGACGGTGCCCTCGGTGACCGGCCGGTCCGGCCGGGCCAGCACCGCGGCCGCCGCGGCCGCGGCGGCGGGGAGCGCCTGCCGGGCCGGCAGCTTCCGCCCGAGCAGGTAGTGGGTCAGCGCCGCCGTGAACGCGTCGCCGGCCCCGGTGGTGTTGCCGACCGGACCGGCGTCCGCCGCCGGGACCGCCCACGGCTCGTCCTCGCCGGCCGCCAGCGCCAGGCATCCCCCGGCGCCGCGGGTCAGCACCACCAGCCGGGCGGCGGACCGGCCGGCGACCGCCCGCAGCACGTCCGCCTCCGCGCCGCGGACCCGCTCGTCGCTCATCAGCAGGACGTCCGCGGCCAGGAAGTCCCGGTCGTACGGGTTGTCCGGGCCCCGCACGTCCTGGAGGTCCACCACGACCGGCACCCCGAGCGCCTGCACGGGCCGCAACAGCGGCCGGGTGAAGTCGACATTGCCCAGCACCACCGCGTCGGCGCCGGCGGCGAGCGAGGTGAAGCCGGGGAGGTCCACCGGTGCGGCCGTCGCCCCGGCCAGGTCGGTGTTCACCTGCCGCCTGCCGTCCGGGGCGTGCAGCACCACCGAGCGGGGCGAGCGGTCCAGCGCGGCGGAGCGGCGCAGCTCGACGCCGGCCCGCCGCGTCTCCGCCTCGACCGCGTCCGCGGTGACGTCGGTGCCCAGCGGGGCCACCAGCACCACGCGACCGCCGAGACCGGCGAGCACGCGGGCGACGTTCATCCCGACCCCGCCGGCGCCGATGACGATCTCCCCGGGCAGGTAGCGCGCCGGCTCGTACTCGATCGGGAAGCCGGCCACCGGCACGGTGGTCTGCAGGTTCGCGATGCCGGCGACGACGGTCCTCACTTTGCGCATCTTCGACCAGCGACCTCGGTCAGCCCGGCGCCGGCCGCCCGACGGGGCCGGCCGCCGTCGTCGATGCACTCCGGCGGGCGCCGGCGGGGTGACGGCCTGGCTCCGCCACCCCACCGGCCCGGCGTTCTACTGCTCGATCTTGGCGCCGGGGATCAGCACGCAGGTGATCTTGTCGCCCTCATTGAGGGCGGTGATGACGTTCACGTCGACGCCGCAGAGCGCCGCGGCGGCGACCGCGGTGATGTTGGTGCCGTTGAGGATGTCCACGTCGCCGATGGTGACGTCGACCAGCGAGCCGTCGTTGTCGCCGGACGCCATCGCCGGGGTCGCGCTGGCGAAGAGGGCACCGCCGGCGAGCACGGCTCCGAGGGTGGCCCGAGTCAGCTTGCGCATGGGTATCACAACCTTTCTGTGGGGGTTTGTGGGCGCTTGCCCGATGTGAAAAAGGTATCAACGGTGATTGCTACCTGCAACGGTCCGTAGCGAGTCTCAAGCGTGATACAGAACACGTTTAGTTCATGTTCGTGTCGCGGATGGACGGATTTGCTGTTACCTGCGGTGCCAGCTTGTCGGCGAGCTGGCGAACTGCCAGCTTGGCGGCGTGTGGGCGGAAGTATCAGCCTTTCCGACCAGCGCGGGACGGGAATCTCAACCGCGCGGGCCAGGCGACGCGGGATGTCGACGATCGGTCAACATCGTCACGTTGGGTGACTCCGGCCCGGAACGTAGCAGCGGTTCGGTGACCGCGCTTCTCGGTCACCAGGTCCCGGTGCCGCCGCCGGACGCGGGGCTCGGCCCGACGGCCGAGCGCTGTGCCGGGTCCGGTGATCTCCATAGTTCGCCCAATTCGGGTGTTGGCGCGCGATACATCAGGGTCTGACTACGGAGGTCGAAGAAGCGGGTGAACGTTACGTTCGTGCCGTTGCGCGCAGTCGCAGGTCGTGGTCCGGCCGGCCGTGCCCCCGCCGACCTGGACCCCGGCGCGTGCGCGTGGTCGGACGAGGCGATCGCCGAGAGGGGTCGCGGCACTGAGGGGGCGTTGGTGGTATCCGTGCTGGTCGCGCACCGCGGCATCCTTTTCCGTAGTGCGTTGATGCACATGTTGACCAGTGAGAAGGACATGAACATCGTCGGGGAGGTCTCGGAGTCCACCGACGTACCGGGGTCGATCGACCGCTACCAACCCGAGGTCACCGTCCTGGACGCCACCCTGCCCGAGGCCGACGAACTCATCGCCTCCCTCTACGCCACCCTCTCCGGCAGCCGCCTGCTGGTCCTCCTCGACGCCGAACGCACCGGACTCCTGGGCCGCGCACTACCCCGCAACGCACCCCGCGTCGGCTTCATCTCCACCGACGCCACCCGCGACACCCTCGTCGAAGCCATCCGCCGCACCGCCCGCGGCGAACCCTTCCTGGACCCCCAACTCGCCGTCGCCGCCCTGCACGCCCGCGACAACCCCCTCACCGAACGCGAACGCGACGTCCTACGCCTGGCCGCCTACGGCGACCCCAACCGCCAGATCGCCGCCAAACTCTTCATCGCCGACGGCACCGTCCGCAACTACCTCTCCCGCGCCATCACCAAAACCGGCGGCCGCACCAAGGTCGAAGCCATCCGCATCGCCCAAGCCGCCGGCTGGCTCTAACCCCACACCCAGGCCCGGGCGCGCCACCCGGGCGGGCCCGGTCCCGGCCCGAGGTGGGCCGGGACCTCGCGCTCCGGGCTCAGGAGCTGGGCACGCCGTCCATCCGCTCGCGCAGGCTGCGCGGCCGCATGTCGGTCCAGACCTCGTCCACGTAGGCCGAGCACTCCTGCCGGGTGCCCTCCTTGCCCACCTGGTGCCAGCCGGCGGGCACCTCCTGGCCGGCCAGCCAGAGCGAGTACTGGTCCTCGTCGTTGCGGAGCACCTCGTACCGGGCGTCGTCGTCCATCTCGCTGTCTCCTCTCGGTCGTGCGGGTCGTCCCGGGGCGGTCGCCGTCAGGACGCGGGTACGGCCACCCCCGAGTCGGGGGAGGCCAGGTCGCGGGGGAAGCGGCGCAGGGTGGGGCTGACGGTGACCAGCACCGTGACGACGGCCATCCCGGCCGCGCACACGCCGATCGCCTGGCGGCCGGAGAGGACCTGCACCAGCAGGCCGCCGAGCCCCGGCCCGAGCGCGCCGGCGACGCCCACCACCAGCCCGACCGCGCCGCTCAGCCGGCCGCGCAGCTCGTCCGGGGTGAGCAGCAGCTGCCGGGTGACGATCGTGGTGTTCGCGGTCGGCGGGAGCAGGGCCATCCCGGCGAACACCGCCCCGACGGCGACCGGGTCCCGGACGAGCACGGAGACCGCGGTCAGCACGGTCAGCACCCAGAACACGCCGGCGATCGACACGTACGGGCTCACCACCCGGTGCAGGTACGGCGCGAGCAGCGCCCCGGCGATCCCGCCGGCGCCGAGCATCGCGGCCATCACGCCGATCTGGCCGGCCGGCACCCCGCGCTGCTGGGCCAGCACGATGACCACGATGTAGAAGGCGCTGAAGAACAGGTTGAGCACGACCGCGCAGAACGCGGTCACCCGGATCTCCGGCTGCCGCCAGGCCCACCGCACGCCGGCGGCCATCTCCGCGCCCAGCCGGCCGGCCGGCCGGGGCGCCGCCGGCCGCGGCGGCACCCGCAGGAAGGACAGCGCCACGAACGCCAGGGTGTGCGTGACCGCGTCCACCGCGAACGGGACCGCCCGGCCGACGGCGAACAGCAGCCCGCCCGCCGCGGTGCCGGACAGCTGGCCGAGCGAGGAGCGCGCGGCGTTCAGCGACACCGCGGTGGACAGCTGCTCGGCCGGGACCAGGGCCGGCAGGCAGGCGTCCTCGGCCGGCTCGAACAGGGCCGCGGAGATCCCGAGCACGGCGGCCACCGCGATCAGGTGCGGCACGGAGGCCACGTCCCGCCACAGGGCCGCCACCAGGCTGGCGGCGGCCAGCGCCTGCGCCGCCTCGCAGCCGAGCATCACCTTCTTCCGGCTCCACCGGTCCACCAGGGCACCGGCCGGCAGGCCGGCGACCAGCCGGGCGGCCGCGATCGTGCCGAGCACCGCCCCGGAGGCCGCCGCCGACCCGGTCAGCGCCAGCACGAGCAGCGGGAAGGCGATCGTGGAGGCGTTGTAGCCGAACTCGGCCAGCGCCTGGCTGGTCCAGAGGATCCGGTAGTCCCGGTTGCGGGACAGCGGGACGGTCGCCGCGGTCACCGGGCCCCCCGGCAGTCCTCGGCGATCCGCCGCAGCGCCGCGGCGAAGTCCTCGGCCACCGACTCCACGGTGGAGCGGTCGTGCCGGTCGGGCCGGTAGGTCCAGGAGAACTCCAGCCGGCCGTCCTGGACCGCGCCGGACACCTCCAGCAGGTGGGTCGGCTCCTCGGCCGGGTCGTGGTCCTGGCCGAGGGAGCCGTGCACCGCCCGGTAGAACCCGTCGGCGGCCTCCGCCGAGCGGGCGTCCCACTGGCCGAGGTAGTTGAAGACCAACTGCGGCCCGGCCGTGTCGGCCGGCAACCGGTCCCGGGCCGCCGGCGAGCCGAGGTGGCGCAGCGCGCCGAACCCGATGCCGTTGCGCGGGATCCGGCGCAGCTGGCGGCGTACCGACTTGACCAGGGCCCGCCAGTCCGGCCGGTCCTCCGCCGGCACCTCCAGCGCGACCGGGAAGCTGGAGGTGAACCAGCCGACGGTCCGGGAGAGGTCGACGCCGTCGAGGAGGTCCTCCCGACCGTGCCCCTCCAGCTCCAGCGACACCCGGTCCCGCCCGGTCCACCGCGACAGCCCCCAGGCCAGCGCGGCCAGCAGCACGTCGTTGATTCCGGTGCGGTACGCGGTCGGGGCGCCGCGGAGCAGGGCGTCGGTGTCCGCGGCGTCCAGCCCCACCGAGACGGTGTCGGTGCCGGCCGGCCCGTCCCGCCGGTCCACCGGCAGCGGCGCCACGTCCAGCGCGGTCGCCCAGTGGTCCAGCTCGGAGTCCAGCCCGCCGGCGGCCACGTGCTCGGTCAGCCGCCGGGACCAGTCCCGGAACGACGTCGTCCGGGCCCCGAGGTCGACGGCCCCGCCCCCGCCCGCCTGCCGGTACGCCGTGGCGAGGTCGTCGAGCAGGATCCGCCAGGACACCCCGTCGACCACCAGGTGGTGGGCGGCCAGGAACAGCATCGGCGGCCGGTCGCCCCGCCCGAACAGGACCGCCTTGAGCAGCGGCCCCCGCGCCAGGTCGAAGCCGGCGTGCGTCTCGTCGGCGATCTTCTCCATCGCGGCGAGCCGCTCGTCCTCCCCGACCAGCCCGGACAGGTCCTGCCGGTCCAGCACCGGCACCGGCTCGACCGGCGCGTTGTGCTGCCGCCACTCGCCGTCGACCTGCTCGAAGCGCATCCGCAGCGCGTCGTGGTGCGCCAGCAGCGCGTCCAGCGCGGCCCGCAGCGCCGCCTCGTCCGGCTCGTCGGCCAGCTCGACCAGCATCGACTGGGTGAAGTGCCGCGGGTTGCGCCGATGGGTCCGGAAGAACCAGTGCTGGATCGGCGTCAGCGGGACCGCCCCGACGACCGCCTCCTCGGCGGCGCCGGCCTCCTCGACCTCGACCACCGGCGCCAGGGCCGCGATCGTCTGGTGCACGAAGAGGTCCTTGGTGGTGTGGCGCAGGCCGGCCTGCCGGGCCCGGGACACCGCCTGCAGGCTCAGGATCGAGTCGCCGCCGAGGGCGAAGAAGGTGTCCTCCACGCCGACCTGCTCCAGGCCGAGGACGTCGGCCCAGACGGCGGCCAGCACCTTCTCCACCGGCGTGCGCGGCCCGACGTGGCCGGACGCCGGCTGCTGGTCGGCCGCCGGGGCCGGCAGGGCCCGCCGGTCGACCTTGCCGCTGGAGGTCAGCGGCAGCGCCTCGAGCACCGTGAAGGTCGAGGGCACCATGTGGTCGGGCAGGGTCCGGGCCAGCAGCTCCCGGAGCTCCGCGGTCCCCGGCTCCGGCGCCCCGTCGACCGGCACCACGTACGCGGCCAGCCGCTGGTGGTGACCGACCTGGTCGGTCCGGGCGACCACGACGGCCTGCGCCAGGTCCGAGCGGCGGAGCAGGGCGGCCGCGATCTCGCCCGGCTCCACCCGGAACCCGCGGATCTTCACCTGGTCGTCGGTCCGGCCGGCGAACTCCAGCCGCCCGTCGGCGGTCCACCGCACCAGGTCACCGGTGCGGTACATCCGCGACCCCGCCGGCCCGGACAGGTCGGCCACGAACCGCTCGGCGGTCAGCCCCGGCCGGTTCAGGTAGCCCCGGGAGACCTGGTCACCGGCGATGTAGAGCTCACCGAGGACCCCCACCGGCACCGGCCGCAGCCGGGCGTCGAGCACGTACGCCCGCAGGTTGCGGCCCGGCCGCCCGATCAGCGGCCGCCCGTCCGCCCGGAGGCGGTGCCAGACCGCGGTGACCGTGCACTCCGTCGGGCCGTAGACGTTGTAGCTCTCGACATCCGCGGCGGCGGTCAGCTCCGCGTGCAGCGTCTCCCCCATGGCCTCGCCGCCCACCAGCACCCTCCGCGGCCGGTGCCGCCCATCCGCCAGCAGCCCGACCTGCAGGAGCTGCCGGGCGTAGGACGGCACCACGATGACGACGTCGACGCGGCGGTCGACGACGTAGTCGACCAGCGCCTCCGGGTCCGTGCGGACGGCGTCGGCGACGACGTGCACCTCGTGGCCGCCGGCCAGGAACACCAGGCCCAGCAGGGAGGGGTCGAAGGAGAACGCGACGGTCAGCGCGATCCGCAGGCCCCGCCCGGCCGCCGGGCCGGACTCCTGCCGGTGGTCGTGGACGAGGTTCACCAGGTTCCGGTGGGAGACCACCACACCCTTCGGCCGGCCGGTGGAGCCGGAGGTGTAGATGACGTAGGCCGGGTTGTCCGCGACGAGCGGGCCGAGCCGGTCGGCGTCGGTCAGGTCCCCGTCCGGGAGCTCCCGGACCGCCGCCGACACCCGCGGGTCGTCCAGGTCCAGCACGGCCGCGTCCCCGGGCGGCGGGACCGGCAGGGGATCCGCGCCGGTGACCACCAGCACCGGGTCGGTGTCCCGGAGGACGAACTCGATCCGCTCGGCCGGGTAGCCGGAGTCCACCGGCAGGTAGGCCGCGCCGGCCTTGACGGCCGCCAGGATGGCCACGACCATCTCGGCCGATCGCGGCAGGGCCAGCGCGACCACCCGCTCCGGCCCCGCCCCGAGCTCGACCAGGCGCCGGGCCAGCCGGTTGGCGCGGGCGTTCAGCTCGGCGTAGGTCAGCACGGTGTCCTGGAAGACCAGCGCGGTCGCCTCCGGGGTCCGCCGCACCTGCGCCTCGAACAGGTCCCCGAACGTCGCGGCCGGCACGTCCAGCGCGGTGTCGTTCCAGTCCACCAGCACCTGCCGGCGCTCGTCCGCGCCCAGCATCTCGATCTCGCCCACCGGCCGGTCCGGGTGGGCGGCGATCCCGCGGAGCAGGCACCGCAGGTGCCCGGCCATCCGCTCGACGGTGGCGGCGTCGAACAGGTCGGTGTTGTAGGTCAGCGCGCCCTCCAGGCCTCCGTCGACCTCGGCGAACTCGACCGTGACGTCGACGCCGGCGGCCACCACGGGCAGCTCGACCCCCTCCGCGGCCAGCCCGGCGAAGTCGGGCGGCCCGCTCGGGAGGTTCTGCAGCACCACCATGGCCTGGAACAACGGCGAGCGGGAGGTGTCCCGAGCGAGGTTCAGCTCGTCGATGATCCGCTCGAACTGCACGTCCTGGTGGTCGAACGCGGACAGCGTGGTCTCGCGCACCTGCCCGAGGAGGTCGGCGAAGCTCAGCGCGCCGTCCACCCGGGACCGCAGCACCAGGGTGTTGACGAACATGCCGACCAGCCGCTCCAGCTCCGGTCGGTCCCGGCCGGAGGTCACGGTCCCCACCGCCACGTCGTCCTGGCCGGACCAGCGGGCGAACAGCAACTGGCAGGCGGCCACCAGCGTCATGAACAGCGTGGCGTCCCGGCGCCGGCCCAGCTCCCGCAGCGGCGTGACGACGTCCGCAGGCACGGTGAAGGGCAGCACGGCGCCGTTCTTGGTCTGCACCGCCGGCCGGGGCCGGTCCGTCGGCAGCTCCAGCGGCTCCAGCCCGGCCAGCCGCTCCCGCCAGTACGCCAACTGCTCGCCGAGCACGGGCGTGGCCAGCAGCTCCCGCTGCCACACCGCGAAGTCCGCGTACTGCACCGGCAGCACCGGCAACGCCGGCAGCTCCGCCCGCTCCCCGGCCAGCGCGGCCGCGTACAGGGTGCCGAGCTCGTCGGCCAGCACGCCCATCGACCAGCCGTCGGTGACGATGTGGTGCAGGACCAGGGTGAGCACGTGCTCCTCCGGCGCGAGCCGGACCAGCCGGACCCGCAGCAGCGGCCCGGTCCGCAGGTCGAACGGCCGCCCGGTCTCCTCGGCGAGGACCCCGGCCAGCGCGGCGGCCCGCTCCGATTCCGGCGTGCCGGTCAGGTCGAGCACCGGCACCCGCACCTCGTACGGCGCGCCGACCAGCTGCACGCCCCGCCCGTCGACCGACCCGAACGTCGTCCGCAGCGACTCGTGCCGGGCGACCAGCGCGGTGAACGCGGCCGACAGCGCCGGCACGTCGAGCCGGCCGCGCAGCCGCAGCGCCGTCGGCGTCAGGTACTCGGCGCTGTCCGGCTCGAACTCGGCCAGGAACCACAGCCGCTGCTGGGCGAAGGACATCGGCAGCTGCCCGTCCCGCGGCCGGACCGGGATGGCCGGGGCGGCCGCCGCCCCGGCCACGCCGTCGACCGGGACGGACCGGGCCAGGTCGGCCACGGTCGGGGTGCTGAACACGGCCCGGGGCGAGACGTCGGCGCCCAGCTCGGTGCGCAGCCGGGACACCAGCCGGATGCTGAGGATCGAGTCGCCGCCGGCCTCGAAGAAGTTGTCCTCGGCCCCGACCCGCTCCACCCCGAGCACCTCGGCCCAGATCCGGGCCACCTGGCGTTCCGCCTCGGTCCGCGGCGGGACGTACGCGGACTCCGCGCGCGGCCCGGCCTCCGGGGCCGGCAGCGCGCGCCGGTCCACCTTGCCGCTGGAGCTCAGCGGCAGCGCGTCCAGCGCGGTGAACGTGGCCGGCACCATGTGCTCGGGCAGGCTCCGGCCCAGCAGCTCGCGCAGCTCCGCCGCCCCGGGGACCGCCGCCCCCTCCGCCGGCACCAGGTACGCCGCCAGCCGCCGGTGACCGGTGCCGTCGTCGTCCCGGGCGACCACGACCGCGCGGGCCAGGTCCGGGTGACCGAGCAGGGCCATCTCGATCTCGCCCGGCTCGATCCGGAACCCGCGGATCTTGACCTGCTCGTCGGCCCGGCCGGCGAACTCCAGCCGGCCCTCGGCCGTCCAGCGCACCAGGTCGCCGGTGCGGTACATCCGCGACCCCGGGGGGCCGAACGGGTCGGCCACGAACCGGTCGGCCGTCAGCCCCGGCCGGTTCAGGTAGCCGCGGGCCACCTGGTCCCCGGCCAGGTGCAGCTCGCCGACCACACCGACCGGCACCGGCCGCAGCGCGGCGTCCAGCACGTACGCCCGGACGTTGCGCAGCGGCCGGCCGACCGACGGCCGGGACGTCCCGGCCACCCGGGCGGACAGCGCGTCCACCGTGCACTCGGTCGGGCCGTAGAAGTTGTGCGCGACGGTGTCCGGCGCCGCGGCCAGCTCCGCCCACAGGTCCGCGTCCAGCGGCTCGCCGCCGACCATCAGCACCCGCGGCCGGTGCCGCTCGTCGGTGAGCAGGCCGGCCGGCAGCAGCTGCCGCAGGTACGACGGGGTGACGTCGAGGAAGTCGATCCGGTGCCCGGCCACGTAGCCGGCCAGCGCGGGCGGGTCGGCGCGGACCTCGTCGTCGATGAGGTGCAGCTCGTGCCCGCCGGCCATCAGCAGCGGCCCCTCCCACGAGGTGTCGAAGGAGAAGGAGGCGGTCAGCGCCACCCGCAGCCGGTCGCCGCCGGCGGGCACCAGGTCGGCCCGGTGGTTGGCCAGCAGGTTCGCCAGGCTCCGGTGCTCGACCGCCACCCCCTTCGGCCGGCCGGTGGAGCCGGAGGTGTAGATCACGTACGCCGCGTTGTCCGGCCGCAGCGGGCCGGTCCGGTCGGCGTCGGTCAGGTCGGTGTCCGGGTGGCGCTCCAGCGCGGCCCGGACCCCCGGGTCGGCCAGCCGGAGCACGGCCGCGCCGGCCGGCAGCACCGGCCCGTCGCCGGCCCCGGCGGTGAGCACCAGCGCCGGCGCCGCGTCGGCCAGCACGAACGCGATCCGGTCCGCCGGCAGCGCCGGGTCGACCGGCAGGTGCACCGCCCCGGCCTTCGCCACCGCCAGCATCGCCTCGATCATCCCGACCGTCCGCGGCAGCGCCGACGCCACGACCCGTTCCGGGCCGGCACCGAGGGCGGCCAGGTGCCGGGCCAGCCGGTTCGCCCGCGCGTTCAGCCCGGCGTAGGTCAGGGTGGTGTCCCCGGCGACCAGCGCGGTCGCGTCCGGGGTCCGCCGCACCTGGGCCTCGAACAGCTCGCCGAACGTCGCGGCCGGCACCGCCAGCGCGGTGTCGTTCCAGTCCACCAGCAGCTGCTGGCGCTCCTCGGCGCCGAGCAGCTCCAGCCCGCCCACCGGCCGGTCCAGGCCGTCGGCCATGCCGGCCAGCAGCGCCAGCAGGTGCCCGCCCAGCCGCCGTACGGTCGCCGCGTCGAACAGCCGCGGGTCGTAGGCGAGGTCCACGCCGAGCCGGTCGGCCAGGTACGCGCTGACGCTGAGCGGGAGGTTCGTCGGGTCGACCGACTCCACGTCCCGGATCCGCAGCCCGGCGCCGGCGGTCGAGTTCTCGTCGAAGGGATAGTTCTCGAAGACCAGGATGCTGTCGAACAGGGCGGTGCCGGCGGGCAGCCCGCTCCAGGCCTGGAGCTGGGCCAGCGGGACGAAGTCGACCCGGCGGGACTCGGTCTCCGCGGCCTGCAGGTCGCGCAGCCAGCCGGCGAGCGGCCGGTCGGCCTCGATCCGGACCCGGGTCGGCAGGGTGTTGATGAACATGCCCACCATCGACTCGACGCCGGGCAGCTCGGCCGGCCGGCCGGACACCGTGCTGCCGAAGATGACCTCCGGCTCCCCGCTGTAGCGGGACAGCAGCAGCGCCCAGGCGCCCTGGACCAGCGTGTTCACGGTCAGGCCGGCCTGCCGGGCGGCCCGCTGCAGCCGGGCCGTCACCTCGGCCGGCAGCCGCAGCGACTCCGTGGCGGAGGACTCGCTGCCGTGGGCGTCCTGCGGCTGCCGGTCGTACGGCAGCGGGGTCGGCGCGGTGACGCCGGCCAGCACCTGCCGCCAGTGCTCCTCGACCTGGCGGCCGTCCTGCTCGGCGAGCCACTGCAGGTAGTCGCGGAACGGCCGGCGGGCCGGCAGCTCGGGCCGGCCACCGGCCACGATCGCCGCGTACTGCTCGCAGACCTCGGCGAACACGGCCGCCGTGCTCCACCCGTCCAGCAGCACGTGGTGCGAGCTCCAGACCAGCAGCACGTCGTCGTCGGACAGCCGGCCGATCGCCAGCCGCATCAGCGGGGCGACGGTCAGGTCCACCCCGGCCGCCCGGTCCTCGGCCAGCAGCCGGCGCAGCCGCTCCTGCTGCTCGGGCTCCGGCAGGTCCCGCCAGTCGTGCCGGGTCACCGGCACGGTGACGTCCCGGTGCACCACCTGCACCGGCTCGTCGACGCCCTCCCAGACCACCCGGCTGCGCAGCACCGGCGTGCGGTCCACCACCCGCTGCCAGGCCGTCGCCAGCGCCGCCGGGTCCCGCACCCCGGCCAGCCGGAACGACACCTGGTCGAAGTACGCCCCGGACGTGCCGAGCAGCGTGTGGAACAGCATCCCGGACTGCAGCGGGGTCAGCGGGTAGACGTCCTCGACGTCCCGGCCGGCCCGCACGGCCGAGTCCAGCTCGTGCTGGGTGAGCCGGGCCAGCGGGAAGTCCGACGGCGTGCAGCCGCCGACGCCGGGCTCGGCGCAGTGCCGCACGATCTCCCGCAGCGACTCGGCGACCTCCTCGGCCAGCCGCCGCACGGTGGCCTCGTCGTGCACCGCGGCCGAGTAGGTCCAGCCCAGCTCCAGCCGGCCGTCGGTCACCATGCCGGTGACCTCCAGCAGGTGGCCGCGCTCGCTGCCGGCCGCGGCGTCCTGGCCGATGCCGTCGCCCCAGCCGCGGAACAGCCCGCCGCCGGCCTGGTCGCCGTCCGGCCCGCCCACGTCCCACCGGCCGTGGTAGTTGAGGCTGACCTGGGGCTCCGGGTGCTCCCGCAGCGCCCGGGTCCGCTCGTCGCCGGCGGCCAGGTGGCGCAGCGCGCCGTAGCTGATCCCCCGGTGCGGCACCGCCCGCAACTGCTCCTTGACCGACTTCAGCACCTCGCCCCAGCCGGCGTCCGGGCGCACGCTCAGCGCCAGCGGGAACTCGCTGGTGAACCAGCCGACGGTGCGGGACAGGTCGACCCGGTCGAGGATCTCCTCCCGGCCGTGCCCCTCCAGGCCGACCAGCACGCGCTCGCCGCCGGTCCACCGGGCCAGCGTCCGGCCCAGCGCGGCCAGCAGCACGTCGTTGATCTGGTTGCGGTACGCCCGCGGCACGGCGTGCAGCAGCGCGTCGGTCTCGGCCTCCTCCAGCCGGACCGAGACCGTCCGGCCGGAGCCGACCGTGTTCCGCCCGGCCCGGTCGACCGGGAGCGCCGGCACCGCGGTGCCGGCGACCTCGGTCCAGTACGGGAGGTCGCCGTCGAGCCGGCCGGCCAGCACGTGCTCGGCCAGCAGCCGGGCCCACTGGCCGTACCCGGTGGTGGCCGGCGGGAGCTCCACCGGCTGCCCGGCCGCGAGCCGGGCGTACGCGGTCTCCAGGTCCTCCAGCAGGATCCGCCACGACACCCCGTCGACGACGAGGTGGTGGACGGTGAGGAACAGCTGGGGCGCCCGGCCCGGGCCGAGCAGGAACAGCACCGCCCGCAGCAGCGGCCCGCGCTCGATGTCCAGGCCGGTCTGCGCGGCCAGCGCCGCCTCCTCCATCGCCGCGGCCCGGTCCGCGGCGTCCAGCGCGGACAGGTCCCGCACCGAGAACAGCCCGGCCGGCTCGGCCGGCGCCACGTCCTGCGTCCACCGCCCGTCGACCACCGAGAAGCGGCTGCGCAGGGCGTCGTGCCGCCCCACCAGCGCGCCGACCGCGGCGTCCAGCGCCGGCGGGTCGACGTTCCCGTCCAGCTCGACCAGCACGGACATCGTGTAGTGCTGCGGGTCGGCCTGCCCGCTGCCGACGAACCAGTGCTGGATCGGGGTCAGCGGCGCCGGGCCGACCGGCTCGGGCCCGAGCGGGGCGGCCGCGGCCTCCGTCCGCGCCACCGCGGCGAGCTCGGCGACGGTCTGGTGGACGAAGACGTCCTTGGACGTCACCCGCAGGCCGGCCTGCCGGGCCCGGGAGACCAGCTGGATGCTGAGGATCGAGTCGCCGCCCAGCTCGAAGAAGTTGTCGTCCACGCCGACCTGGTCGACGGCGAGCACGCCGGCCCAGATCCGGGCCAGCTCGGCCTCCACCGGGGTGCGCGGGGCCACGTACCGGGCCGCGGACTCGGTCAGCACCTCCATCCGCAGCAGCGCCTGGCGGTCGACCTTGCCGCTGGTGGTGGCCGGGATCCGGTCCAGCTGCACGAAGGCGGCCGGCACCATGTAGTCGGGCAGGCTGCGCTTGAGCCAGGCCCGCAGGCCGGTGGTGTCCGGGAGCGCACCGGCGGCCGGCACCAGGTAGGCCACCAGCCGGGTCAGACCGGTGGCGTCGTCGCGGGGCAGCACGACGGCCTCGTCCACCTCGGGGTGCGCCAGCAGGGCGGCCTCGATCTCGCCCGGCTCGATCCGGAAGCCGCGGATCTTGACCTGCTCGTCGGCCCGGCCGAGGTACTCCAGCACCCCGGTGGGGGGCCGGAACCCGGCCGGCCGGCCGGCGTACCGGGGCGGCCGGCCGTTGGACGGGGTCCACCGGGCGACGTCACCGGTGCGGTACATCCGCGACCCGGGCTCGCCGAACGGGTCGGCGACGAAGCGCTCCGCGGTCAGCCCCGGGCGGTGCAGGTAGCCGCGGGCCAGCTGGACCCCGGCCAGGTAGAGCTCCCCGCGGACCCCGATCGGCACCGGCCGCAGCTGCGCGTCCAGCAGGTACGCCCGCACGTTCGAGCCGGGGTGGCCGATGATCGGCCGGTCGTGCTCGGCGAGTCCGCAGTAGACGGCGTCCACGGTGAACTCGGTGGGCCCGTAGTAGTTGTGCACCTCGGTGTCGGGCGCGTCCCGCATCTCCCGCCACAGCCGCTCGCCGACCCCCTCGCCGCCGAGCATCACGATCCGCGGCCGGTGCCGGGGGTCGGTGAGCAGGCCGGCCGGGACCATCTGCTGGGCGAAGGACGGGGTCAGGTCGAGCAGATCGATCCGGCGCTCGGCCACGTAGTCGACCAGGGCGGCCGGGTCCAGCCGCACGTCCTCGTCGATCACGTGCAGCTCGTGCCCGCCGAGCAGGAACAGCAGGCCCTCCAGCGAGGTGTCGAAGGAGAACGCCGCGGTCAGCGCGACCCGGGTGCGGTCCTCGCCCGGGACCCGGGTCGGCAGCAGCGAGCGGTGGTCGGCGAGCAGGTTGACCAGGCCGCTGTGCTCGATCAGCACGCCCTTCGGCCGGCCGGTCGAGCCGGAGGTGTAGATCACGTAGACGGCGTTGTCGGGCCGCAGCGGGGCGGTCCGGTCGGCGTCGGTGAGGTCGGCGTCCGAGCACCACTCCAGCGCGGCCCGGGTGCCGGGGTCGTCCAGCCGTACGCAGGCCGTGCCGGGCGGGAGGGCCTCGTCGACCTGCCGGCTGTCGCCGAGGGTGACCACCGCCGGCGGTACCGCGTCGCCCAGCAGGAACGCGATCCGGTCGGCGGGCATGGTCGGGTCGATCGGCAGGTAGGCGCCGCCGGCCTTGGTGGTGGCCAGGATCGCCACGACCATCTCGGCCGAGCGGGGCAGCGTGAGGGCGACCACCCGCTCCGGCCCGACGCCCAGCGTGACCAGGTGCCGCGCCAGCCGGTTGGCCCGGGCGTTCAGCTCGGCGTACGTCAGCACGGTGTCCTGGAAGACCAGCGCGTCGGCATCCGGGGTGCGCCGCACCTGCTCCTCGAACAGCTCGCCGAAGGTCGCGGCCGGGACGTCGAGCGCCGGGCCGTCCCACTCCGCCAGCAGTCGCCGCTCGTCCGCACCCAGCAGCGGGATGTCGCCGACCGGCCGGTCCGGCTCGGCCGCGACCTGCTCCAGCAGGACCCGCAGGTGCCCGACCATCCGCTCGATCGTCGCCGGGTCGAACAGGTCGGTGTTGTACTGCACGAGCGCGGCCAGCTCGTCGCCCTGCTCGACGAAGTCGAAGTTGAGCTCGAAGCTCGCGGTCGCCGTGGACAGCGCCACCTCCTCGACCCGCAGGCCGGGCAGGTCCGGCACGGTGGTGCCCAGGTTGTGCAGCGCCACCATGGCCTGGAACAGCGGCGGGCGGGAGGTGTCCCGGGCCGGCTGCAGCTCGTCCACCACCTTCTCGAACTGCACGTCCTGGTGGGCGAAGGCGTCCAGCACGGTCCCCCGCACCCGGGGCAGCAGGTCCCGGAAGCTCGCCCCGGCGTCCACCGTGGAGCGCAGCACCAGGGTGTTGACGAACATGCCGACCAGCCGCTCCAGCTCCGGCCGGTCCCGGCCGGAGGTCACGGTCCCGACCGCCACGTCGTCCTGCCCGGACCACCGGGCCAGCAGCACCTGGCAGGCCGCGACCAGGGTGACGAACAGCGTCGCGTCCCGGTCCCGGCCCAGCTCCCGCAGCCGGGTCACCAGCCCGGCCGGGAACACCGTCCGCAGCAGGGCGCCGTTCTTGGTCTGCACCGCCGGCCGGGGCCGGTCCGTCGGCAGCTCCAGCGGCTCCAGCCCGGCCAGCCGCTCCCGCCAGTACGCCAACTGCTCACCGAGCACCGGCGTGGCCAGCAGCTCCCGCTGCCACACCGCGAAGTCCGCGTACTGCACCGGCAGCGCCGGCAGCTCCGCCCGCTCCCCGGCCAGCGCCGCCGCGTAGCCGGCGGCCAGCTCGCCGCTGATGACGCCGACGGACCAGCCGTCGGTGACGATGTGGTGCGCCGTGAGGACCAGGACGTGCTCGTCGGCGGCCGCCCGGACCAGCCGGGCCCGCAGCAGCGGCCCGGTCCGCAGGTCGAACGGCCGCCCGACCTCCTCGGCCAGCGCCCGCTCCAGCGCGGCCGGCCGCTCCGGCTCCGGGACCGCGGTGAGGTCCAGCACCGGCAGCGGCACCTCGGCCGGCGGGTGCACGACCTGCACCGCCCGGCCGTCCGCCGACTCGAACGTGGTCCGCAGCGACTCGTGCCGGGCGACCAGCGCGGTGAGGGCGGCGGCCAGCGCGCCCGGGTCGAGCTCGCCGCGCAGCCGCAGCGCGAACGGGGCGACGTACTCGGTGCTGCCCGGCTCGAACTGGTCGAGGAACCACAGCCGCTGCTGGGCGAAGGACGCCGGCAGCGCGCCGTCCCGGGGGACGGGGCGCAGGACGGGGGCGTCCCCGGCCGGCTCCGCCGCCGCGGACAGCGCGGCGGCCAGCCCGGCCACGGTGGGCTCGGAGAACACGGCGAGCGGCGAGACGTCCACGCCGAGCGCCGTCCGGAGCCGGGACGCGACCCGGATGCTGAGGATCGAGTCGCCGCCGAGGGCGAAGAAGTCGTCCTCCGCGCCGACCCGCTCGACGCCGAGCACCTCCGACCAGACCTGGGCGACCAGCCGCTCGGCCTCGGTGCGGACCGGGACGTGCCCGGCACCGTCGCCGACGCCTGTCTCCGGGGCGGGCAGCGCCCGGCGGTCCAGCTTGCCGTTCGCGTTCAGCGGGAGCCGGTCCAGCGGCACGAACGCCGAGGGCACCATGTAGTCCGGCAGCGACCGGGCGGCCAGCGCCCGCAGCTCGTCCCCCGGCGGCAGCTGCCGGCCGGGCGCCGGCACCAGGTAGGCGACCAGCCGCCGCACCCCGGGCTGGTCCTCCCGGTCGAGCACGGCGACCTGGGCCAGCTCCGGGCGGGCCGCCAGCACCGCCTCGATCTCGCCGAGCTCGATGCGGAACCCGCGGATCTTGACCTGGGAGTCGGCCCGGCCGAGGTACTCCAGCTCCATGTCCGGCCGGCCGGCCGGCGCGGTCCACCGGGCGAGGTCACCGGTGCGGTACATCCGGGTCCCCGGCGTGCCGAACGGGTCGGCGACGAACCGCTCCGCCGTGAGCCCGGGGCGGTTGAGGTAGCCGCGGGCGAGCCCGGCGCCGGCCACGTACATCTCGCCGGCCACCCCGGGCGGGACCGGCCGCAGGTCGGCGTCCAGCACGTAGACCCGCAGGTCGGGCAGCGCGACGCCGATGGCGCTGCCGGTCGCCGCGGCGGCGCCGGCCCGGTCCAGCGCGACCTGGGTGACGTGCACGGTGGTCTCGGTGATCCCGTACATGTTGACCAGCACCGGCGCGGTGTCGGGGTGCCAGGCGTACCACTCCTCCAGCCGCCACAGGTCCAGCGCCTCGCCGCCGAAGACGACGTACCGCAGGGCCAGCCCGTCGCCGAGCTCGGGCGCCTCGACGTCGGCCCGCACCAGCTGGTGGAAGGCGGACGGGGTCTGGTTGAGCACCGTCACCCGCTCCTCGACCAGCAGCCGGAGGAACTCCCGCGGCGAGCGGGACACCGCGTGCGGCACCACGACCAGCCGCCCGCCGTGCAGCAGCGGGCCCCAGATCTCCCAGACCGAGAAGTCGAAGGCGTACGAGTGGAACAGCGTCCACACGTCGTCCGGGCCGAAGCCGAACTGCTCCCGGGTCGCGGTGAACAGCCGCACCACGTTCGCGTGCGTGACGACCACGCCCTTCGGCCGGCCGGTCGAGCCCGAGGTGTAGATCGTGTACGCCGGGCTGGCCGGGGTCAGCGGGGCCGTGCGGTCCGCGTCGGCCGGGTCGTCGTCCCGCCGCCCGGCCAGGTCCGCGGCGAGCTCCGGGTCGTCCAGCGCCCACCACGGCCGGTCGCCGGCCACGCCGGACAGCCGCGTGCGCAGGTCGGTGGTGGACAGCACCAGCACCGGCGCCGCGTCCGCCAGCACGTGGGCGATCCGCTCGGCCGGGTGGGCCGGGTCCAGCGGCAGGTACGCCGCGCCGGACTTGAGCACGGCCAGCACCGCCACCACCTGGTCGGCGGAGCGGGGCAGCGCCAGCGCGACGTACCGCTCCGGACCGGCGCCGGCCTCGATCAGCCGGTGCGCCAGCCGGTTGGCCCGGGCGTTCAGGGCCGCGTACGTCCACCGGTCCGCGCCGTCGGTCAGCGCCACCGCGTCCGGGTCGGCGGCGGCCCGGGCGGCGAACAGCCCGGGCAGGGTCGCGGTCGGCTCCGGCCCCGGCCCGGCCCACTCCGGCAGCACCTGCCGGCGTTCGGCGGCCGACAGCCACGGCAGCCGGGACAGCGGCCGCTGCGGGTCGGCGGCGATCTCCCGCAGCAGCAGGCAGAGCCGGTCGGCCAGCGCCCGTACGGTGCCCGGGTCGAACAGCCGCGGGTCGTGCCCGATGTCGAAGGTCAGCCGGTCGGCCAGGAAGGCCCGGACGCTGAGCGGGAAGTTCGTCGGGTCCTCCCCCGCGACCTCCGCGATCCGCAGGCCGGTGGCCGCCGCGGCCTCCTCGTCGAACGGATAGTTCTCGAACACCAGCATGCTGTCGGCCAGCGCCCGGCCGCCCGGCAGGTCGGTCCAGCCCTGCAGCTGGGCCAGCGAGACGAAGTCGTACCGGCGCGCGTCGCTCTGCTCGGCCTGCAGCCGGCGCAGCCACGGCAGCAGGTCCTCGCCGCGGTCCACCCGCACCCGGGTCGGCACCGTGTTGATGAACATGCCGATCATCGACTCGACGCCGGGCAGCTCCGCCGGCCGGCCGGAGACCGTGGTGCCGAACACGACGTCGGACTCGCCGCTGTAGCGGGACAGCAACAGCGCCCAGGCGCCCTGCACGACGGTGTTCAGGGTCAGCCCGTTGCCGCGGGCCACCCGGTGCAGCCGGGCGGACTCCTCGGCGGTGAGCCCGGCCCGGAGGGTCTCGGAGGACTCGCTGCGGTGCGCCTGGCGCGGCGGCCGGTCGTACGGCAGCGGGGTGGGCGCGCCGAGACCGGCGAGCACCTTCCGCCAGTACGCCTCGGCGTCCCGGTCGTCCTGCTCGGCCAGCCACTGCAGGTAGTCGCGGAACGGCCGGCGCGGGGACAGCCGCGGGGGCCGGCCGCCGACGATCGCGGCGTAGTGCTCGCCGATCTCGACGAACAGCTGCGCCAGGCTCCAGCCGTCCTGCACCAGGTGGTGCGAGGTCCAGACCACGAGCACCCGGTCGCCGGTCAGCCGCAGCACCGCCAGCCGCAGCAGCGGCGCGGTGCCGAGATCCAGCCCGGCCGCGCGGTCGGCGGCCAGCAGCCGGGCCAGCTCCCGCTCCCGCTCGGGCTCGGCCAGCTCGCGCCAGTCGTGGTGGGTGACCGGCACGGTGGCGCGGCGGTGCACGACCTGCAGCGGCTCGGCGACGCCCTGCCAGACCACCGAGGTGCGCAGGGCCGGCGTCCGGTCCACGGTCCGCTGCCATGCCTCGCCCAGCGCCCGGGGGTCGCCCACCCCGTCCAGGACCATCCGGATCTGGTTGACGTAGACCCCGGAGCCCTCGTCGACCAGGCTGTGGAACAGCATGCCGGCCTGCAGCGGGGTCAGCGGGTAGACGTCCTCCACCTCGCGGCCGGTGCCGACCAGCCGGTCGACGCCGGCCTGGTCCAGCTTCGCCAGCGGGAAGTCCGAGGGCGTCCGGCCACCGGCGCCGGGCCGCGCGCAGTGCTCGACGATCTCGGCCAGCGCCCGGACCATCCGCTCGGCCAGCCGCCGCACCGTGGCCTCGTCGTGCACCTGGTCGCGGTAGAACCAGGTCAGCTCCAGCTCGCCGCCGTGCACCACGCCGGCGACGTCGAGCAGGTAGCTGGCCGGCTGGTCCGGCGCCACCTCCGGGCCGGCGCCGTCCAGCCGGGCCCGGTACATGCCGTCCGCGGCCGCGGCCGCGTCCCACTGCCCGTGGTAGTTGAAGGACACCCCGGGCCGCGGGTCGCCGGCCAGCGCCGCGGCCGGCGAGCCCGGCGCGCCGAGGTAGCGCAGGGCCTCGTAGCTGAGCCCGCGGTGCGGCACCGCCCGCAGCTGCTCCTTGACCGCCTTGAGCGTGGTCCCCCAGCCGCCGTCCGGCAGGTCGAGGCCGACCGGGAACTGGCTGGTGAACCAGCCGACCGTGCGGGACAGGTCGACCCCGTCGAGGATCTCCTCCCGGCCGTGGCCCTCCAGCGCGACCAGCACCCGCCGGCGCCCGGTCCACTCGGCCAGCGTCCGGCCCAGCGCGCTGAGCAGCACGTCGTTGACCTGGGTCTGGTACGCGTCCGGGACCCGGTGCAGCAGCGCGTCGGTCTCGGCCCGGCCGAGCCGGACGGTCACCGTCCGGGTGGAGCCGCCGGTGGGGACGCCGTCCCGGTCGACCGGCAGGACGGCCGCGGCCGGGTCGGACGCCTGCTGCCAGTACGGCAGGTCGGCGTCGAAGGCGCCGGAGCGGACGTGCTCGGTCAGCGCCCGCGCCCACCCGACGAACGGCGTGCCGACCGGGTCCAGCCGCACCGGCCCGCCGGCGGCGGCCTGCCGGTACGCGGTCTCCAGGTCCTCCAGCAGGATCCGCCAGGAGACCCCGTCGACGACGGCGTGGTGGGCGATGACCAGCAGCCGCGCGCCCCGGCCGGCGCCGAGCCCGAACAGCGCCGCGGCCAGCAGCGCGCCGGCGCGCAGGTCGAGCCCGGAGCGCGCCGCCGCGGCGGCGGCCTCGATGGCGGCCGGGCGGTCGGCCTCGGCGACCGCGGACAGGTCGTGCCGGCGCAGCAGCCCGGTCGGCGGCTCCGCCGCCACCTGCTGCCGCCACTCGCCGGCCACCTCCGACAGCCGCAGGCGCAGCGCGTCGTGGTGGGCGACCACCGCGTCCAGGGCCGTGGCCAGGACGTCCGGGTCGATGTCCGGCGCCAGCTCCACCAGGGTGGACATGGTGAAGTGCGGCTGCGGGCCGTGGGTGGCCAGGAACCAGCGCTGGATGGGGCTCAGCGGGGCCGGGCCGGCCGGTTCCCGGTGGGCCGCCACCGGGCCCGTCCCGGTCCGTACGGCGGTGCCGAGTTGGCCGACCGTCTGGTGCAGGAAGATGTCCTTCGAGGTCAGCCGGTAGCCGGCCTTCCGGGCCCGGGACACCACCTGGATGCTGAGGATCGAGTCGCCGCCGAGGGAGAAGAAGTTGTCCTCGACGCCGACCCGCTGCACGCCGAGCACCTCGGCCCAGACCGCGGCCAGGTCGCGCTCGACGGGCGTGCGCGGGGCGACGTAGGCGGACCCCGGCTCCGGGGCGGCGTCCGGGGCGGGCAGCGCCCGCCGGTCGACCTTGCCGCTCGGGGTGCGGGGCAGCGTCTCCAGCGTCACGAAGGCCGAGGGCAGCATGTGGTCGGGCAGCGTGCGGCGCAGCGCCTCCCGCAACTCCGGGCCGGCCGGCGCGGCTCCGGCCGCCGGCACCACGTACGCGACCAGGCGCGCGTGGCCGCCGTCCGCCCGGGCCACCACGGCCGCCCCGGCGACCCCCGGCTGGGCGGTCAGCGCCGCCTCGATCTCGCCCGGCTCCACCCGGAAGCCGCGGATCTTCACCTGGTCGTCGGCCCGGCCGGAGAACTCCAGCCGGCCGTCGGCGGTCCGGCGCACCAGGTCCCCGGTCCGGTACAGCCGGGTCCCGGGCGGGCCGAACGGGTCGGCCACGAACCGGTCCGCGGTCAGCCCCGGGCGGTTCAGGTAGCCCCGGGCGACCTGCTCACCGGCGAGGTAGAGCTCACCGAGGACCCCCACCGGCACCGGCCGCAGCCGGGCGTCGAGCACGTACGCCCGCAGGTTGCGCCCCGGCCGCCCGATGAGCGGCCGCTCGCCCGCCCGCAGGCGGTGCCAGACCGAGTCGACCGTGCACTCCGTCGGGCCGTAGAGGTTGAAGACCGCCACGTCCGCGGCGGCGGTCAGCTCCGCGTGCAGCGTCTCCCCGATGGCCTCGCCGCCCAGCAGCAGCCGGCGCGGCCGGTGCCGCCCCTCGGCCAGCAGCCCGGCCAGCAGGAGCTGCCGGACGTAGGACGGCACCACGTTGACCACGTCGATGCGGCGGTCGGCGACGTAGTCGAGCAACGCCTCCGGGTCGGTGCGGACGGCGTCGTCGAGGACGTGCACCTCGTGGCCGCCGGCCAGGAACACCATCCCGAGCAGGGAGGAGTCGAAGGAGAACGCGGCCGTCAACGCCATCCGCAGGCCCTGCCCGCCGGCCGGGGCCGACTCCTGCCGGTGGTCGTGGACGAGGTTCACCAGGTTGCGGTGGGAGACCACCACGCCCTTGGGCCGGCCGGTGGAGCCGGAGGTGTAGATGAGGTACGCCGGGTTGGCGGAGGTCAGCGGGGCGAGCCGGTCGGCGTCGGTCAGGTCCCCGGCCGGCAGGTCCCGGACCGCCGCCGCCACCGCGGGGTCGTCCAGGGGCAGCACGGCCGCGCCGGCCGGTGCCGGGACCGGCGGGGAACCGGCGCCGGTGACCACCACCGCCGGGGCGGTGTCCCGGAGCAGGAACCCGATCCGCTCGGCCGGGTGGCCGGGGTCCACCGGCAGGTACGCGGCGCCGGCCTTGACCGTCGCCAGGATGGCCACCACCATCTCGGCCGTCCGCGGCAGGGCCAGCGCGACCACCCGCTCCGGCCCGGCGCCGAGCTCGACCAGGCGGCGGGCCAGCCGGTTCGCGCGGGCGTTCAGCTCGGCGTAGGTCAGCACCGTGTCCTGGAAGACCAGCGCGCCCGCCTCCGGGGTCCGCCGCGCCTGCGCCTCGAACAGCTCGCCGAACGTCGCGTCCGGGACCTCCAGGCCGGTGTCGTTCCAGTCCACCAGCAGCTGCTGGCGCTCCGCCGCGTCGAGCAGCGGGAGCTCCGCCAGCGGCCGGTCCGGCCCGGCGGTGATGCCGCGCAGCAGCACCAGCAGGTGCCCGGCCATCCGCTCGACCGTCGCCGCGTCGAACAGGTCGGTGCTGTACTCCAGCGCGCCGGACAGCTCCTCGCCGGTCTCCTGGAAGTCCAGGGTCAGGTCGAAGTCGGCCGCGTGCCGGCGGACCGGGACGTCCTCGACCCGCAGGCCGGAGAAGGCGCGGCCGGTCCGCTGCGCACCCCCCATCAGCACCATCACGTCGAACAGCGGCTGCCGGCCGGGGTCGCGCTCCAGCCGCAGCGCGTCGACGAGCCGCTCGAGCGGCACCTCGTCGTGCGCGAAGGCGTCCAGGGACGTGTCCCGCACGGCCGCGAGGAACTCCCCGAAGGTCTGCCGCTGGTCGACCGTGGAGCGCAGCACCACGGTCCGGACGAAGAAGCCGACCAGCCGGTCCAGCTCGGGCCGGTCCCGGCCGGAGGTGACGGTGCCGACGGCCACGTCGTCCTGGCCGGCGTACCGGGCCAGCAGCACCTTGCTGGCGGCGAGGAGCGCGGTGAACAGGGTGGTCCCGTGCGCCCGGGCGAGCGCCCGCAGCCCGGCCGCGACCTCGGCCGGGATCGGGAACTGGTGCACCGCGCCGGCCGAGGTCCGTACGGCCGGGCGGGGGCGGTCGGTGGGCAGGTCGAGCGGGGCCACCCCGGCCAGCCGCTCGGTCCAGTACGCGAGCTGCTCGTCCAGGACCGGCCCGGAGAGCCGCCGACGCTGCCAGACCGCGAAGTCGGCGTACTGCAGGGGCAGCGGCGGCAGCGCCGCGTCGGTCCCCCGCGCGGCGGCGTCGTGGAGCAGGCCCAGCTCCTCGACCAGCACCCCCATCGACCAGCCGTCGGTGACGATGTGGTGCGCGCACAGCAGCAGCACGTGCTCGTCGTCGGCCAGCCGGACCAGCGTGGCCCGGAACAGCGGTCCGCGGCCGAGGTCGAACGGCCGGGCGTACTCCTCCGCCAGCAGCCGGTCCAGCGCCTCCGGGCCGGCGCCGCCGAGGTCGACCACCGGCAGCCCGGTGTCCTCGGCCGGGTGCACGACCTGCACCCCGTGGCCGTCCACCTCCTCGACGGTGGTCCGCAGCGACTCGTGCCGGGCGCGCAGCTCCCGCAGCGCGCCGGTCAGGGCCGCGACGTCGAGCGGGCCCAGCAGCCGCAGCGCGACGGCGCTGTTGTACTCGGCCCCGCCCGGCTGGAACTGGTCCAGGAACCACAGCCGCTGCTGCGGGAACGACAGCGGCAGCGGGCCGGTGCGGTCCGCCCGCGGGATGGCGGCGGCGGCGGTCCGACCGGCGAGCCGGCGCCGCAGCTGCTCACGCAGCTCCGCCGGCAGGCCCGCGATCCGGCTCTCTCGCGATGACGACATCGTCTTCCCTTCAGAGTTCCTGGTCGGTGCCGTCATCCAGGGCGAGACGTTCCAATTCGCCCAGGATCTTGTCCTCGACCAGTTCGGCCAGCGCGGAGACGGTGTGCGCGACGAGCACGTCGCGCGGGGACAGGGAGATGTCGAACGCCGCGCCGACCCGGGACGAGACCAGGAGGCTGCGGATCGAGTCGCCGCCCAGGGCGAAGAAGTCGTCCTCGACGCCGACGGCGGCCAGCTCCAGCACCTCGGCCCAGATCTCCGCCACGACCTGCTCGGTCTCGGTGCCGGGCGGGACGTGGCCGACGCCGGGGACGGCGGCGCGGTCCGGGGCGGGCAGGGCGCGGCGGTCCAGCTTGCCGTGCGGGGTCAGCGGGAGCCGGTCGAGCGGGACGAGCGCGGCCGGCACCATGTGCCGGGGCAGGACCGCGTCCAGGTGCCGGCGCAGGTCGGCGGGGTCCAGGACCGCGCCGGGCCGCGGGACGGCGTAGCCGACCAGCTGCGGGGTGCCGGTGTCGTCCCGGGCGACCACGGCCGCCTCGGCCACGTCGGGGTGCCGCAGCAGGACCGCCGCGACCTCCCCGGGCTCGACCCGGAAGCCGCGGATCTTGACCTGGTCGTCGGCGCGGCCGAGGAACTCCAGCTCCCCGTCGCCGGTCCAGCGGACCCGGTCCCCGGTGCGGTACATCCGCTGCCCCGGGCCGCCGAACGGGTCGGCCACGAACCGCTCCGCGGTCAGCCCCGGCCGGTCGAGGTAGCCGCGGGCCAGCCCGCCGCCGGCCACGTACAGCTCGCCGGGCACCCCCACCGGCACCGGCGTCAGGTCCCGGTCCAGCACGTACGTCCGGGTGTTGGGGATCGGCCGGCCGATCGGCGGGGTCCCCCGCCCGGCGGCCAGCGGACCGGTCCAGGTGGCGACCACGGTGGCCTCGGTCGGGCCGTAGGAGTTGATCAGCCGGCGGCCCGGGGCCCAGCGGTCCACCAGCTCGGCCGGGCACGCCTCCGCGCCGACGACCAGCGTCCGCAGCCCGGGCAGCCCGGCGTCCGGCGGCACGGTGGCCAGCGCCGCCGGCGGGATCAGCGCGTGCGTCACCCGGTGGTCGGTCAGCACGGCCGCCAGCTGCTCGCCGAGCAGCGGGCCGGGCGGCGGCACCACCAGCGCCGCGCCGTTCGGCAGGGCCATGCACAGCTCCAGCACCGAGGCGTCGAAGCCGGGCGAGGAGAACTGCAGGACCCGGTCGCCGGGCGACACCGCGTACCGGTCCGCCTCGGCGGCGGCGAAGCTGGCCAGCCCGGCGTGCGTGACGACGACGCCCTTGGGCCGCCCGGTGGAGCCGGAGGTGTGGATCACGTACGCCGGGTGCTCCGGCGCCACCGGGGCCAGCCGGTCGGCGTCGGTCACCGGGGCGCCCGAGGCCCGGGCCACCGCCGCGAGCGTCGCCGGGTCGTCCAGCGCCACCACCGGCGCGGCCGTCGGCGGCAGCCCGGCGGCCCCGGCGGCGGTGGTCAGCACGACCACCGGGTCCGCGTCGGCCAGCAGGAACGCGATCCGCTCCGCCGGGTACCCCGGGTCCACCGGCAGGTACGCCGCGCCGGCCATCCCGGCCGCGAGCTGCGCCACCACGATCTCCGCCGAGCGCGGCAGCAGCAGCGCCACCACCCGCTCCGGCCCCGCGCCCAGCCCGATCAGGTGCCGGGCCAGCCGCGCCGCCCGCGCCACCAGCTCCCGGTACGACAGCTCGACGTCCCCGGCCACCACCGCCGGCAGGTCGGGCGCCAGCTCGGCCCGGGCCCGGACCAGCTCGGCCAGGGTCGCCGGCGGCACCGGCGCCGCCGTGTCGTTCCACTCGACGAGCACCCGGCGCCGCTCGTCCGCCGGCAGCACCGGCACCCGCGACAGCGGCCGGTCCCCGTCGGCGGCGAAGCCGGCCAGCACCGCCCGCAGCCGCTCGGCCAGCCGGCGCACCGTGGGCTCGTCGAACAGGGCCGGGTCGTGGCCCAGCTCCAGGGACAGCCGGGCCCCGGGGGACGCGACCACGGTCAGCGGGTAGTTGGTGGTCTCCCGGGCGCCCACGTCCCGCAGCCGGAGGCCGTGCCCGGCGGCGGCCGAGTCGTCGACGGGGTAGTTCTCGAACACCACGATGCTGTCGAAGAGCCCGACGCCGGGGGCCAGGTCGGTCCAGGTCCGCAGCTCGGACAGCGGGACGGAGTCGAACCGGCGGGCCTCGGCCTGCGCGGCCTGCAGCCGCCCCAGCCACTCGGCCACGGTGGCGTCGCCGTCGATCGCGACCCGCACCGGCAGGGTGTTGATGAAGATGCCGGCGATCCCGTCGGCGCCGGTCAGCTCCGCCGGCCGCCCGGACACGGTGGCGCCGAACACGACGTCCCGCTGGCCGCTGTGCCGGGACAGCAGCAGCGCCCAGGCGCCCTGCACGATCGCGTTGGGCGTCAGCCCGTGCCGCCGGGCGAACTCGTCCAGCCGCCCGGACTCGGCCTCGGTCAGGTCGATCGACAGCCACTGCGCCGACCGGGTCGCCTGCTCCGGCGCCGGCCGCCGGTCGTACGGCAGGGCGGTCGGCTCGGCGAAGCCGGCCAGCACGGACCGCCAGTGCCGCTCGGCCTCGGCGGGATCCCGCTCGGCCAGCCAGCGCAGGTGGTCGGCGAAGGGCCGGCGGGTGGGCAGCTCGGGCCGCCGGCCGCGGCTGAGCGCGGCGTACGCGGCGAAGACGTCGGTGAGCAGCTGGAAGACGCTCCAGCCGTCGAGCAGGACGTGGTGGAAGGTCCACACCACCCGGACCGCGCCGTCGGGCAGCCGGGCCAGCGCCACCCGCAGCAGCGGCGGGGCGCCGAGGTCCAGGCCGGCGGCGCGGTCCTCGGCGAGCAGCCGGTCCAGCTCCGCGGCCGGGTCGGCGCCGGTCCAGTCGAGCAGGGCGACGGGCAGGGTGACGTCGCGGTGCACGACCTGCAGCGGTCGCGGCACGTCGGCCCAGACGACGCTGCTGCGCAGCACCGGCGTCCGGTCCAGCACATGCTGCCAGGCGGCGGCCAGGGCGCCGGTGTCCTCGATCCCGTCCAGCACGAACGTGACCTGCTCGACGTAGACGCCGTCGGCGGCCTGGGACAGCCCGTGGAAGACCATGCCGGCCTGCATCGGCGTGAGCGGGTAGACGTCCTCGA
>CADCTP010000211.1 GCA_902805565.1 uncultured Mycobacteriales bacterium | reverse complement strand
AGTCGCCGTGGTGGAAGCCGGACGCAGCCCGCGACCCGTGGCGGGACGCCGGCTCCGCCGCCTCGCTCGGCGGGCCGCCGGACTTCGGTGACGGCCGGCCGCCGGCCGCGCCGGGCGAGCCGCTCGGCCCGGTGCAGGGTGGTGGGCGCCGCTGGCGGCTGCGCGACCTGACCGTCACCGCCGCGGTGGTGCTGCTGCTGGCCGGGCTGCTGACCGGGATCAGCGGCGGCGTCGTGGGCTACCTGGCCGGGTCCCGGATCGCCCCGGGGCTGCTCGACCCGGACGCCGAGCTGACCGAGGTCAGCCCGCCGGTCAACCGGCCGCCCGGCTCGATCGCGGACATCGCCGAGCGGGTGCTGCCGACCGTGGTCTCGATCGAGGTCTCCTCCCGGGACAGCGCCGGCGCCGGCTCCGGCGTGGTCATCGACGGCGCCGGCTACATCATCACCAACAACCACGTGATCTCGCTGGCCGCGACGGCCAGCGGCCGGATGCGGGTGCTGTTCTCCGACGGCTCGGCCGAGGACGCCCGGCTCGTCGGCCGGGACCCCAAGACCGACCTCGCGGTGATCAAGGTCGACAAGCCGGGCCTGAAGGTGGCCGCCCTCGGCGACTCCGGCTCGCTCGCGGTCGGCGACCCGGTGATCGCGGTCGGCTCCCCGCTCGGCCTGGCCGGCACGGTCACCACCGGCATCGTCTCGGCGCTGGACCGGCCGGTCCGGCTGGGCGGCGAGGGCAGCGGCTCCGGCAGCGACACCAACGCGGTCATCAACGCGATCCAGACCGACGCCCCGATCAACCCGGGCAACTCCGGCGGCGCGCTGGTGGACGGCTCCGGCGCCCTGGTCGGGATCAACTCCGCCATCGCCACGCTGAGCAGCGGCTCCGGGCAGAGCGGCAGCATCGGCCTCGGCTTCGCCATCCCGATCGACGAGGCCCGCGGCATCGCCCAGCAGCTGATCCGCACCGGCAAGGCCAAGCACGCCACCCTCGGGGTCACCGCCCGCCGGGTCAGCGACACCGTCCGGGAGGGCGCCGAGGTGGTCAGCGTGGCCGCCGGCAGCGCCGCGGCCGAGGCCGGCCTGAGGAAGGGCGACGTGATCCTGCGGGTCGGCGGCGACCTGGTGGCCGGCGCCGACGACCTGGTGGCCCGGATCCGGTCCCGGGACCCCGGGGAGAAGGTCGAGCTGACGTACGTGCCCCAGGGGGCGTCGGCGAGCAAGAAGGTCACGGTCACTCTCAAGTCCGACTAGCGGTCCGCACGGCCGCAGGGGTTAGGGTGGTCCCGTGTTCGGCAGCCTGGGTTGGCCCGAGATGCTCACCCTGATCGTGGTGGCGCTGCTCGTCTTCGGCCCGGACAAGCTCCCGGGCGTGATCCGGGACGCCGCCCAGATGCTGCGCACGGTGCGCAACCTGGCCAAGGACGCCCGCTCGCAGATCAAGACGGAGCTGGGCCCGGAGTTCTCCGACTTCGACATGGACTCGCTCAACCCGCGCAGCTTCGTCCGCAAGAACCTGTTCGAGGACGACGACGAGGACGACCGCCCGGGCCGGCCGCGCACCGAGCCGCGCCGGGCGCCGGGCGCGCAGGGTGAGACGAAGCCCACGTACGACCCGGACACGATCTAGCCCACTCCATGGGAGGGAGCACAGCTCCGCCGCGCACACCGGGATGTCGCCGTGGCGTCCTTCGCCCGGTGGATCGGCGCGGGGCCCCACCGGCCGCGTACGGGCCCCGCGGTCACCCGCGGGGCCCCGACCTCACCGCCCGGCCGGGGACAGGCCGAGCTGGAGCCCGGCCAGGCCGCGCTGCCGACCGGCGAGCCGGTCGGCGATAGCGCCGATGGCCCTGGCGGCCGGGGAGTCCGGCGCGGAGGTGACGATCGGCACCCCGGTGTCGCCGCCCTCGCGCAGCCGCTGGTCGATCGGCACCTGGCCGAGCAGCGGGACCTTCGCCCCGGTCAGCGTGGACAGCGACTCGGCCACCGCCGCGCCGCCGCCGGAGCCGAACAGGTCGACCCGGGTGCCGTCCGGCTGCTCCCACCAGGACATGTTCTCGACCACGCCGACGATCTGCTGGTGGGTCTGCAGCGCGATCGACCCGGCCCGCTCGGCCACCTCCTGGGCGGCGAGCTGCGGGGTGGTGACCACCAGCAGCTCCGCCGACGGCACCAGCTGCGCCACCGAGATCGCGATGTCGCCGGTGCCCGGGGGCAGGTCGAGCAGCAGCACGTCCAGGTCGCCCCAGTAGACGTCGGCCAGGAACTGCTGCAGCGCCCGGTGCAGCATCGGCCCGCGCCACACCACCGCGGTGTTGCCCGGGGTGAACATCCCGATCGAGATGACCCGCACCCCGTTCGGGCCCTGCGGCGGCATGATCATCTGATCGACCTGGGTCGGCCGGGCGGTCACCCCGAGCATCCGCGGCACGCTGTGCCCGTAGATGTCGGCGTCGACCACGCCCACCGACCGGCCGCGGGCGGCCAGCGCCACCGCGAGGTTGACGGTCAGCGAGGACTTGCCCACGCCGCCCTTGCCGGAGGCCACCGCGTACACCCGGGTCAGCGAGCCGGGCTTGGCGAACGGGATCTCGTTCTCCACGCGGCCCGGCCCGCGCAGCAGCTCCTGCAGGTCCTTGCGCTGCTCGGGGCTCATCACGTCCATCTCGACCCGCACCGAGGTGACGCCCTCCAGCGGGGCGACGGCCGCGGTCACGTCCCGGGTGATCGTGTCCTTCAGCGGGCAGCCGGACACCGTCAGGAAGATCCCGACCGTGACGGCGCCGTCCGGGGCGATCCGGACCTCCTTCACCATGCCCAGCTCGGTCACCGGGCGGCGGATCTCGGGGTCCCGGACCGCGTCGAGGGCACTACGGACCTGCTCAGGCGTCACCACCCGTCCAGAGTACGCAGCCGCCCGGTTTGCACGGGGACCTACCATGAACGAGTGCGCCCCGCTCTCTCCGCTCGCGAGCTGTCCGTCTGGCGGACCTTCCTGCGCGCGCACGCGAGCATCACCCGGCAGATGGAGCACGACCTCGCCGAGCGGCACATGCTCCCGCTCCCGTCGTACGACGTGCTGTTGCAGCTGGCCGAGTCGCCGCACCGCCGGCTGCGGATGACCGACCTGGCCGACCGGGTGCTGCTGTCCCGGTCCGGGCTGACCCGGCTGGTGGACCGGCTGTCCAAGGAGGGCCTGGTCGCCCGGGAGTCCTGCCCGTCGGACGCGCGGGGCACGTTCACCGTGATCACCGAGAAGGGGCTGGACCGGCTGCGGGAGGCCGCGCCGACCCACCTCGCCGGCATCCAGGAGCACGTGACCAGCCGGCTCAACCCGGCCGAGCTGGACCAGCTGGGCCGGCTGCTGCGCAAGCTGCTGCCGGAGTCCGACGCGGTCCCGATGGGCGGCTGCGCCCCCGCCGAGGACGACCGGGCCGCCGGCTGAGCAACTGGGCGGTTCAGCGGCGGCTCAGCGGCTCAGCGCTCGGTCTCCTTGCGCATCAGGTCCAGGTGGTGGCCCAGCTCCGAGCGCAGGAAGTCCCGGGTCGCGACCTCGCCGAGGGCGATCCGCACCGCGGCCAGCTCCCGGGCCAGGTACTCGATGTCCTCCCGGGTCCGCTCGGTGCGGCTGCGGTCCTCGTCGAGGTTGATCCGGTCCCGGTCGGTCTGCCGGTTCTGCGCCAGCAGGATCAGCGGCGCGGCGTACGCGGCCTGCAGCGACAGCGCCAGGGTCAGGAAGATGAACGGGAACTCGTCGAACCGCAGCGACGGCGGCATGACGATGTTCCAGGCGACCCAGGCGATGACCACCGCCGTCTGCAGCACCAGGAACCGGGCGGTCCCGATGAACCGGGCGATCGTCTCGGCGAACCGGCCGAACGCCTCGGTGTCGTAGCGGGGCCCGGTGCGGCGGGCGCCCTTCGGCTGGTCCAGCCGCACCTCGCGCGGCTCAGCCATCGAGGTCCCGCTCCCGCCAGTCCTCGGGCAGCAGGTGGTCCAGCACGTCGTCCACGGTGACCGCGCCGACCAGCCGGTCCGACTCGTCCACCACGGCCGCCGCCACCAGGTCGTACGTGGCCAGGTAGCGGGTCAGCTCGGACAGCTCCGTCTCCGGCCGCACCGGCTTCAGGTCGTCGTCGACCACCCCGCTGACCAGCGCGGACGGCGGCTCCCGAAGCAGCCGCTGGACGTGCGCGACGCCGAGGTAGCGGCCGGTCGGGGTCTGCGAGGGCGGCCGGCAGACGTACACCTGGGTGGCCAGCGCGGAGCTCACGTCGGGGTTGCGGACCCGGGCCAGCGCCTCGGCGATCGTCGCGTCCGGGGACAGGATGATCGGCTCGGTGGTCATCAGCCCGCCGGCGGTGTCCTCGGAGTAGCGCAGCAGCCTGCGGACCGGGGCGGCCTCGCCCGGCTCCATCAGCTGCATCAGCCGCTCCCGCTCGGCCGCCGGCAGCTCGGCCAGCAGGTCGGCCGCGTCGTCGGTGTCCATCTCCTCCAGCACGTCGGCCGCCCGCTCGTCGGTCAGCTGGGCCAGGATCTTCACCTGGACGTCCTCGGGCAGCTCGCCGAGCACGTCGGCCAGCCGCTCGTCGTCCAGCGCGGCCGCGACCTCGTGCCGGCGCTTGGCGTCCAGGTCCTGCAGCCTGCTGGCCAGGTCGGCGGCCCGGGACGTGGACAGCACGGCCAGCAGCGCGTCGGCGCCCTGGTCGGCGTCCGGGGCCGGGCCGAGGCCGTCCACCTCCGACCAGTCCAGCTGCCGCACGTGCCCGCGCCGGCGGGTCAGCCGGGAGCCGTGCTGCTCGCGCACCGCGACCCGGGTGAGCACCCAGTCCCGGGTCCGGGTGTGCTCCATCGCGGCGTCCACCACCGTCGCCCGGGCCCCGCCGTCCAGCACGGTGACCGTACGGTCGAGCAGGTTGCCCAGCACCAGCGCCTCGCCCGGCCGCTGCTCGAACCGGCGCAGGTTGACCGAGCCGGTGGTGAGCACCACCGCGTCCGCCTCGGCCGAGGTCATCCGGCCGATCGGCACGAAGATCCGGCGCCGGTTCTGGATCTCCACGACCAGCCCGATCACCCGCGGCGGCAGCGGCAGCGGGCGGAACGTCACCACGACGTCGCTGACCCGGCCCACCGGGTCCCCGTTCGGATCGAAGACGGAGACGCCGGCGAGCCTGGCCACGTAGATGCGGGTGCCGGTCGCCACGAGGCGAGGCTACCGGCCGGGCCGGACCCGGGGACGCCGCCGCCGGGGTCGGCCGAACGGGTGACACCGGCGGCTGGTTGGATAGGTCTCCAATTCGTTTCGAGGGGATCTTCCACGTGCGCCCGTTCCGTGTCCTGATGGCGGTCTCCGCCGCTGCCCTGGTCGCCACCGCCTGCGGTGACGACTCCACCGCGCCGGCAGCGGCCCCGAGCGGGGCCGGCGCGTCGTCGTCCTCGCCGTCCGCCTCGGCCGGGAGCGACCTCGCCGCCCTGCCGCCGGAGCAGATCCTGGCCAAGGCCAAGACCGCGCTCGAGTCCGCGGACTCCGTCCGCCTCAAGGGCGGCGGCTCCTCCGGCAGCGACACCTTCGAGGTCGACATGCGCTATGGCACCGGGGCCAAGGCGTACGGCACGGTCAGCAGCAGCGGCCAGACCATCGAGCTGCGCCGGGTCGGCCAGACCGTCTACCTCAAGGCCGACGCCGCGTTCTGGCAGGCCACCGGTGGCGCCCAGGCGGCGAAGCTGTTCGGCGGCAAGTTCCTCAAGGCCCCGCTGACCGACCCGCGGGTCAAGCAGCTGGCCGACTTCACCGACAAGGCCACCTTCGTCGGCGAGGTGCTCGACCCGGGCGGCGACCTCACCAAGGGCGAGGTCAAGCAGATCGACGGCAGGTCGGCGATCGGCCTGGTCGACAAGACCACCGCCACCAACGAGGGCGGCACGCTGTACGTCGCCACCGAGGGCGAGCCGTACCCGCTGCAGCTCGTCCCGGACGCCGCCAGCAAGGACGACGGCGAGCTGTCGTTCACCGAGTACGGCGAGCCGGTCGAGGTGAAGGTCCCACCGGCGGCCGAGACGGTCGACGTGACGAAGCTCGGCGCCAACTAACCTGGGCCGCGTGCCGACCCTGCCTTACCACGTCGTCGACGTCTTCACCGACCGCCCGTACGCCGGCAACCCGCTGGCCGTCGTGCTCGGTGCGGACGACCTCCCGACCGAGGCCCTGCGGGCCATGGCCCGCGAGTTCAACCTGTCGGAGACGGCGTTCCCGATGGCGACGGCGGCGGACGCCGACTACCGGGTGCGGATCTTCACGCCGAACGGCGAGCTGCCGTTCGCCGGGCACCCGAGCATCGGCACCGCCTGGCTGCTGGCCCGGCTCGGTCGGATCCCGACCGGGCCGGTCCGGCAGGACTGCGCCGCCGGCATCGTGGCCCTGGACGTGACGTCCGAGGGGGCGACGCTCACCGGTGGCCCGGCCGCCGTCGGGGAGCCGCTGGACGCCGCGCCGCTGCTCGCCGCGGTCGGCCTGGACGCCGGCGACCTGACCGGGGTCCGGCCGCGGACCGCCGGCACCGGCCTGGACTGGACGTACCTGCCGGTGGCCGGGGCGGCGGTGGCGCGCGCGGTGCCGGACTGGCCGGCGATCCGGCGGGCGACCCCCGCGCAGGGCATCGCCGTGCTGTCCTGGGACGCCGGGACCGGCCGGGTGCACCTGCGCGCGCTGACCGAGGGCTTCGAGGACCCGGCCACCGGGTCGGCCGCGCTCGGTCTCGGCGTCTTCCTGGCCGCGTCCGGGCTGGTCCCGGACGGCGACACGGAGTACGCGATCTCCCAGGGCGGCGAGATCGGCCGGCCGTCCCTGCTGTCCGGCCGGGTGACCGTCGCCGCCGGCGAGGTCCGCGAGGTCGCGGTCACCGGCGGCGTGGTCCCGGTCGCCACCGGCGAGATCACCCCACCCACCTGGCGCTGACCCCCCGGGCCGGCCCACCCGGAGCCGACCCGCCCGGGCCGGCCTACGGCCCGACCACCGGGCGCAGCTCGACGACCACGGCGGAGTCCGGGTCCGGCGTCCCGTTGAGCCGGGCGGCCAGCAGCGCCGGCAGCGCCTCGGCCCGCTCCGCCCCGGCCAGCACCCGTACGGTCGCCGCCCAGGTCGCGGCCCGGCCGCCGGTGTCCGGGGAGCGGGCGATCACCGTGGCCGCGCCGCCGTCGGCCAGCCCGGGCAGCGGCTGCTCGCCCGGCCCGGTGAGCAGGTGGGAGGCGCCGTCCCGCCACACCTGCCAGACCGGCACCGGCGCCCGGCCGGGCAGCTCGACCCACAGCACCCCGGCCTTGCGCGCCACCTCGGCGATCCCCGGCTCCACCGGCCCACCCTCGCACGGGCCGGCGCGGCGGCGGCGCGGTGCCCGGGAGAGGATGGCCGGGTGGGCACCGAGGCGGTCACGCTGCCGCCGGCCCGGGACACCGCGCTGATCGCGGTCGCGCTGGTCGCCGTCTCCACCTCGGGCCCGCTGATCGCGGCCACCGCCGCGCCCGCGCTGGTCATCTCCGCGTGGCGGAACGTGCTGGCCGGCGGGGTGCTGCTGCCGGTCGCGCTGCTGCGCAACCGGGCCGAGCTGCGCGCGCTGGACCGCCGGATGTGGGGCCTGTGCCTGCTGTCCGGCGCCCTGCTGGCCGCGCACTTCGCGGCCTGGGTGCCCAGCGTGACGCTGACCTCGGTGGCGTCGTCGACGGCGCTGGTCGCCACCCAGCCGGTGTGGGCGGCGCTGCTGGCCCGGGCCGGCGGCCGGCAGGTGTCCCGGCAGGTGTGGGTGGGGATCCTCGTCGCGGTGGCCGGGGCGGCGCTCATCACCGGCGCCGACCTGAGCCTGTCCACCCGGGCCGTGGCCGGCGACCTGCTGGCGGTGCTCGGCGGCGTGTTCGCCGCGGCGTACGTCACCGCCGGGGCGGCCGTCCGGGCCCGGACCAGCACCACCACGTACACCACCGTCTGCTACTCGACCTGCGCGCTGATCCTGGTCGCGGCCTGCCTGCTGTCCGGCCAGCCGCTCGGCGGCCACTCCGGCGAGACCTGGGCCAAGCTGGTCGCGCTGACCGTCGGCGCCCAGTTGCTCGGCCACTCGCTGCTCAACGTGGTGCTGCGCAGCACCAGCCCGACGGTGGTCAGCCTGGCCATCCTGTTCGAGGCGCCCGGGGCGGCGCTGATCGCCGCGGTGTGGCTGGACCAGCTGCCGCCGCTGACCGCGCTGCCCGGCATCCTGGTGCTGCTGGTCGGGCTGGCCGTGGTGATCCGGGCCGGCGGCCGCGCGGTCCCGGTCGAGTGAGCGGGCCGGGCCGGTGACCTCGCCCGGGTCCCGATCGGGGCGGCGGGAGCCCGTCGGGCCGGGCCGGGTCGATTAGCCTCCGCGCCATGGCCCGCCCGCTGCGCCCCCGACGATCCGTGCTCGCCGTGCCCGGCAGCTCGCCGAAGATGCTGGACAAGGCGCAGGGCCTGCCGGCCGACGAGGTCTTCCTCGACCTGGAGGACGCGGTCGCGCCGGACGCCAAGGCCGGTGCCCGCCGCAACGTCGTCGACGCCCTCACCACCGGCGACTGGGGCGGCCGGACCCGCGCGGTCCGGGTCAACGACCTGACCACGGCCTGGACGTACCGGGACGTGCTGGAGGTCGTCGAGGGCGCCGGCGAGGACCTGGACACCATCGTGCTGCCCAAGGTGAGCACGCCGGCCCACGTCGGCTGGCTGGACCTGACCCTGGGCCAGCTGGAGCGGGCGCTCGGCCTGGAGGTCGGCCGGATCGGCGTCGAGCCGCAGATCGAGGACGCGGCCGGGCTGGTCGCGGTGGACGCCATCGCCGCCGGGCCACGGGTCGAGGCGGTCGTGTTCGGCCCGGCCGACTACATGGCCTCGATGCGGACGCGCTCCCTGGTGGTCGGCGAGCAGCCGCCCGGCTACGACGGCGCGGACGCCTACCACTACCCGCTGATGCGGATCCTGACGGCGGCCCGGGCGGCCGGCGTGCAGGCCATCGACGGTCCGTACCTGCAGATCCGGGACGTGCCCGGGTTCCGCCGGCTGGCCCGGCGGACCGCGGCCCTCGGGTACGACGGCAAGTGGGTGCTGCACCCCGGCCAGATCGACGCGGCCAACGAGGTCTTCTCGCCGTCCCAGCGGGACTACGACCACGCCGAGTTGATCCTGGACGCGTACGACTTCCACAGCCGGGTCCGCCGGGTCGGCGCGGTGATGCTGGGCGAGGAGATGATCGACGAGGCCTCCCGCAAGATGGCGGCGGTCGTCGCGGCGCAGGGCCGGGCGGCCGGGATGACCCGGACGTCCGTCTTCACCCCACCGGCCTGACCGGGGCCCGCCGGCGTGACCGGGGCCGGCCGGCGTGACCGGCCCGGCCGGCGTGACCGGCCTGACCGGCCCGGCGGGCGGGTGCGGTCGCCGCCGTCCCGGGCGGCGCGCCCGACCGGTCCCGGACCGGCCGGGTCCGGGAGCGGGCGGGCTCAGGTGTTCCGCTGCAGCGGCGGGACCGGCGGCGGCGAGTCCCGCAGCAGCACCAGCAGCACGACCAGGGCGACCGCCAGCACGACGTACAGGACGGTGACCAAGGCCCCGACGGTGATCGCGGCGACCGCGGTGCCGGCGCCGGGCTCGCCGTCCCGCCGGGCCCGCCGCAGCGCCACGATCCCGAGCGCCACGCCGACCGGCGCCACCAGCAGCGCCAGCGCCAGGGCCAGCGGCGCGAGCGGGACGGTGCGCTCCGGTGCAGTGGCGTAGCGGGGTGGCTCGGTCACACCCTGATCATCTCATCGCCCGGCCGGGTCCGTCCTCCCCCGGCTGCCCGGCTGCCCGGCTGTGCGGCCGAGAGGGCGCGTGGGCGGCGCCCCGCCGGTCGTCCCGGCGCCGGGCGGTGTCCGGCCGCCGCAGCCGGGTACCACCGGCCGATGGCCCACCCCGGTGACCTGCTGGCCGACGTCGGCCGGATCGCGGTGCTGCGGGCCAACCGGCTCGGCGACTTCCTGTTCGCGCTGCCCGCCCTGGAGGCGCTGCGGGCGGCGTACCCGGGGGCGGAGATCGTCCTGCTCGGCACCGACTGGCACGCCGGGCTGCTCACCGGCCGGCCCGGCCCGGTCGACCGGGTGGTCCCGGTGCCGGTCGTCCCCGGCGTCCGCGACCCGGGCCCGGGGGAGGCCGAGGACCCGGCCGCGGTGGAGGCGTTCGCCGCCGCGATGCGGGCCGAACGGTACGACCTCGCGGTCCAGATGCACGGCGGCGGCCGGTCCTCCAACCCGCTGGTCGCCCGGCTCGGCGCCCGGCACACCCTCGGGCTGCGCGCCCCGGACGCCCCGCCGCTGGAGCGCACCCTGCCGTACGCCTGGTACCAGTCGGAGGTGCTGCGGTACCTGGAGCTGGTCGGGCTGGTCGGCGCCGGGCCGGTGACCCTGCACCCGCGACTGTGCCTGCGGGACGCCGACCGGGCCGCCGCGGCCGCGGTGCTGCCCGGTGGGCCCGGGCCGCTCGTCGCCCTGCACCCCGGTGCCCGGGACCCGCGCCGCCGGTGGCCTGCCGCGGCCTTCGCCGCCGTCGGCGACGCCCTGGCCGCGCGGGGCGCCCGGGTGCTGGTCACCGGCTCCGGCGACGAGGCCCCGGTCGTCCGGGAGGTGCTGGCGGCGATGAGCGCTCCCGCGCTGCCGCTGGTGGACGCCGTCCCGCTCGGCGGCCTGGCCGCCGTGTACGCCCGGTGCGACCTGCTCGTCGCCAACGACACCGGCCCGCTGCACCTGGCCGGCGCGGTCGGCACCGCCACCGTCGGCGTCTTCTGGGCCGGCAACCTGGTCAACGCCGGCCCGGCGACCCGGGCGCGCAGCCGGGCGCACGTGTCCTGGACGACCCGCTGCCCGGCCTGCGGCGCCGTGCTGCCCGAGCCGGAGCTGCCGGCGGCGCACCACGGCCGGCCCTGCGGGCACGAGGACTCCTGGGTGTCCGATGTGCAGGCGTCCGTGGTGATCGCGGACGCCCTTGACCTGATCGGCCCGGTCTTGACGCGTTGGGAACGGTCCCGGAACAATCCGTAACCGTCGCGTCACCGCTGCCAGGAGTCGCGCGGCGCTCGGCCGGCGTGCGGACGACGCGCGCAGCCGGGTGCCGTCCGGAGCAAGGAGCGCCCATGCGCCTGTCCCTGTCCACCCGGCGGGCCGTCCTCGCCGCCACGCTGGTCGCCGTCACCTCGGCCGGCCTGCCGGCGGCCCCGGGGTCCGCCGCCCCGGCCGCCGCCCCCACCGCCGGCCAACCGGTCGTCGGGCCGCTCGCGCCGGACAGCACCGGCTGCGCCCGCATCCCCGACCGGCTCCCGACCCTCGCCGACTGGCCGACGGTGCTGGACAACGTCCCGACCGACGCGGTCCTGGAGGCCCGGATCCGGTCGATCGTCGGCGGCATGACGCTGGCCGAGAAGATCGGCCAGATGACCCAGCCGGAGATCACCTCGATCACCCCGGCCGAGGTCCGGCAGCACCACATCGGCTCGATCCTCAACGGCGGCGGCGCCTGGCCGAACGCGGACAAGCGCGCCTCCCCGCAGGACTGGCTGCGGCTGGCCGACGCGTACTGGCAGGCCTCGATGGAGAGCAACGCCGGCACCAAGATCCCGGTCATCTGGGGCATCGACGCGGTGCACGGCAACAACAACGTGTACGGCGCCACCCTCTTCCCGCACAACATCGGCCTGGGCGCCGCGCACGACCCGTGCCTGGTCCGGGACATCGGCGCGGCGACCGCGACCCAGATGCGGGCGACCGGGCAGGACTGGGCGTTCGCCCCGACCCTCGCGGTGGTCCGGGACGACCGGTGGGGCCGCACGTACGAGGGCTACTCCGAGGACCCCCGGATCACCCGCGCGTACGGCTTCGAGGCCACCAAGGGCCTGCAGGGCGGTCTCCGGCCCGGGACCAGGGGGGTGATCGCCACCGCCAAGCACTTCATCGGTGACGGCGGCACCGAGCGCGGCGTCGACCAGGGCGTCAACGCCGCCACCGAGGCCGAGCTGATCAACGTGCACGGCCAGGGCTACTACGGCTCCCTCGCGGCCGGCGCGCAGACGGTGATGGTCTCCTTCAACAGCTGGACCAACGAGGCCGCGGGCATCGCCGAGGGCAAGCTGCACGGCAGCCGGTACGCGCTGACCGACGTGCTCAAGCGGAAGATGGCCTTCGACGGCGTCGTGGTCTCCGACTGGAACGGCATCGGCCAGGTCCCCGGCTGCACCAATTCCCGGTGCGCGCGGGCCATCAACGCCGGCATCGACGTGGTGATGGTCCCGGCCGACTGGCGGGCCTTCATCACCGAGACCACCGCGCTGGTCGAGTCCGGCGAGATCCCGATGTCCCGGATCGACGACGCGGTGAGCCGGATCCTGCGGGTGAAGTTCCGCTCCGGCGTCTTCGGCCAGCCCAAGCCGTCGCTGCGCCGGCACGCCGGCGAGGCCGCCGCCCTGCAGGCGTGGCAGCTGGCCCGCCGCGCCGTCCGCGAGTCGCTGGTGCTGCTGAAGAACGACGGCAACGTGCTGCCGCTGAAGCCCACGGCCCGGGTGCTGGTGGTCGGCAAGAGCGCCGACAGCATGTCCAACCAGACCGGCGGCTGGTCGCTGACCTGGCAGGGGACCGGCAACACCAACGCCGACTTCCCGACCGGCACCACGGTCCTCGGCGGGCTGCGCGAGGCGCTCGGCGACGCCGACGTCACCTTCGCCGCCACCGGCGAGGGCGTGGACCCGGCCGGCTACGACGCGGTGGTCGCCGTCATCGGTGAGACGCCGTACGCGGAGGGCGTCGGCGACATCGGCCGCCGGACGCTCACCAACGCCACCCTCCGCCCGGACGACCTGGCCGTGCTGAACCGGGTCACCGGGCGGGGCGCCCCGGTGGTCACGGTGCTGGTCTCCGGCCGGCCGCTGCACGTCAACGCCGAGCTCAACCGGTCCCAGGCGTTCGTGGCGGCCTGGCTGCCCGGCACCGAGGGCGGCGGCGTGGCCGACCTGCTGGTCCGCGGGCCGTACACCGGGACGGGCTTCACCGGCAGGCTGTCGTACTCGTGGCCGCGCTCGGCCTGCCAGACGCCGCTGAACGCCGGCGACGCCGGGTACGACCCGCTCTTCCGGCTCGGCCACGGCCTGCGCTACACCGACCGGGTCACCCTGGGCCCGCTGGACGAGTCGGTGCCGGCCGGCGGCTGCTCCACCGGCGGCGGTGGCGGCACCGCGACGGAGGACCGGGAGGTCTTCAACCGCGGCGACGTCCCGCCGTACGCCGCCTACATCGGCTCGCCGGACAACTGGGGCGGCACGCCGGTCGGCAACGACCCGAGCCAGGTCGTGTCGCACACCAACATCTCGGTGTCCACGTCCGACGTGAACGTCCAGCAGGACGCCCGGCGGGTGACCTGGACCGGCACCGGCCCGGGCCAGTTCTACCTGCAGGAGCCGGGGACCGGCTCGGACCTGCGCGGCTACCTCAACGCCACCGGCGCGCTGGTGTTCGACACCATCGTGCACAGCCCACCGGCCGGCACCGTGGTGCTGCGGGCCGACTGCGTCTACCCCTGCATCGGCGAGTTGCCCGGCACGTCGCTGTTCCGGTCGCTGCCGGTCGGGACGCGGACCACGGTGAAGGTGCCGCTGTCCTGCTTCGACGCGGCCGGGCTGGACTTCAGCACGGTCAACACCCCGATGGTGCTCTTCACCGAGGGCGCGTTCAGCCTGTCGGTGGCGAACGTCCGCTGGTCGCCCGGGGCCGGTGACGACCCCGACGCGGTCCGCTGCGCCGACCTGAGCTGAGCGGGGGACCGGCCCCGGACCCCCGGGGCCGGTCCCCTTCCCCTTCGGGCACGACCGGCCCGGGCGCCTTGCCCGCACGCCCCGCCGCTGGTGTCCTGCTCGTGCGACGCGGCTCCCGGCGGGGGAGGGCAGCGAGGGGGATCTTCCATGCGCAGAGTTCTGTTCGTCCTGGTCACGGCGCTGCTGGCGGTGCTGGGCGGGACCGCCCCGGCCCGGGCGTCGACCGCGGTCGTCGCGACCTGCGGGGCCACCCTGACCACCGACGCCCACCTGACCGGTGACCTGTCCTGCCCGGCGGGCGACGGCCTGACCCTGTCCGGGTCGGTGACGCTGGACCTGCGCGGTTTCCGGCTGATCGGGCCCGGCCGGGACTCCACCGCGATCGGGGTGATCGTGACCACCGAGTCCTCGGTCACCGTCCGCAACGGCCGGATCCAGGGCTGGGGCGTCGGCCTCGGCGACCCGGACCAGGCGGCGTTCACCGCGGCGGTGCGGGGCGTGACGTTCGCCGGCAACGGCACCGGGCTCGTCGCGATCTTCGACACCACGACGGTCACCGGGTCGCGGTTCGTGGCGAACACCACCGGGCTGACCTCGTTCTTCGCCTTCACCCAGGTCAGCGGCAGCACCTTCGCCCGCAACGGCCTGGCCGCGGGCAACAGCGAGGGCCTGCTCACCATCACCGACTCCCGGCTCACCGACAACCCGCGCGGCGTGTCCTGCGGCGACGGCTGCACGATCACCCGGACCACCCTCCGGTACGGCACCACCGCGCTGACCGGCGGCATGCAGGTGGTCGACAGCGTGATCGCCAACTATTCGCGGGGCATCGTGTCCGCCGGCTCCTTCCCGCTGTCGGACGTCGTCACGGTGACCGGCACCCGGTTCGTCGGCAACGGCACCGCCACCGCGGTCGACGGGTACGGCGTGCTGACCGTGCGGTCCAGCACCTTCCGCGACAACGTCGTCGGCTTCACCACCCTCCCGGGCAGCGAGGACGTCTCGGTGCTGCTGGACGGCAACCGCTTCACCCGCAACGGCGACGGCATCCTGTCCACCGTCGCCGGGGTGCGGCTGAGGGCGAACGCGGCGGTCCGCAACCTCGGCTGGGGCATCCACGCCCCGGGCGCGGTCGACCTCGGCGGCAACACCGCGCGGGGCAACGGCCGCTCCCCGCAGTGCGTCGGGGTCGTCTGCGCCGGGAGCTGACCCGAACGGCGGAGGCGGGCCCCGTGCCAGCACGGGGCCCGCCTTCACCTTGGTGCAGGCTTGTTGCCGTCGCGGGACCGCCCTGCTGTCCTCAACGTGCCGCGCGAAGCGGCGTGAACCGGGGGAGGGTTCCATGCGACGAACCGTGCTGGTCCTGCTGGTCCTACTGGGCGCCATGGCGGTGCCCGCGCCGGCGTCCGCGGCGGTGATCGCGACCTGCGGGGCCACCCTGACCGAGGACGCGTACCTGGTCCGGGACCTGTCCTGCCCGGCCGGCGGCGGCCTGACCCTCACCGACGGGGTCACCCTCGACCTGCGCGGCCACCGCCTCGTCGGTCCCGGGCCGGCCGCCGGGACCGGGATCACGGTCGCCCACGACGCCTCGGTCACCGTGACCGGCGGGCGGGTCCAGCGCTGGGGGACGGGACTCGCCCTGAACAGTTCCAGCGGGTCCACGGTCACCGTGGAGCGGGTGGCCTTCGCCGGGAACGGCAGCGGGATCGAGGCCGCACACGGCATCTTCCGGGTGCACGACTCCCGGTTCGCGGACAACGGGACCGGGCTGTCGGTGTTCCAGAGCCAGGTCGAGATCACCCGGTCGAGGTTCGTCCGCAACAGCACGGGGGTGAGCGGGGACGAGGACTCGCCGATCCAGGTCACCGATTCCGTCTTCACCGGCAACGGGACGGCCGCCGGCTCCGAGAACGCCCGGCTCATCCGGACCACCATCCGGTACGGCACGTACGGCGTGTACGGCGGGGGCACCGTCCGCGACAGCGTGATCGCGCACGTCACCACGGCGATCCACCCCACGGGCGGATACCGCGGCATCGTCGACGTCAGCGGCACCCGGTTCATCGGCAACCGGACCGCCATCCCGATCACCGGCATCGGCACCCGGGTGTTCGTGCGGTCCAGCGTCTTCCGGGGCAACGGCGACGGCGTCACCGTCACCGGCGCCCCCGAGTTCGTGACCGTGCTGCTGGAGGGCAACACCTTCGTCCGGAACGGGAACGGGATCATCGGGACCGCGCCGCCGACGGTGGAGCTGCGGGCCAACCGGGCGGACCGGAACCTCGGCTGGGGGATCAACCTGCCCGGCGCGGTCGACCTCGGCGGCAACACCGCGCGGGGCAACGGCCGCTCCCCGCAGTGCGTGGGGGTCGTTTGCACCTAGACCGGCGTATGTAGCACGTATGCTTCCCCAAATCAGGACAAGCCTGTACGTTCCCGGGCATGAACGCAGCGGTCGAGGTCATCGAGGCGGACGTGCGGGAGCTGGTCCGGCGGCGCGGGCTGGACCCGGTGCGGGCACCGGGGCCGGCCCGCGCGCTGGTCGAGGAGGTCGTCGCCGGCTATGCCGAGCGCGAGCTGACCGCCGGGCTGCCGCCGGTCGGCGACCGGGAGCGGGCCACCCGGGCGGTGCTCGACGCGGTCGCCGGCTTCGGCCCGCTGCAGCGGTGGCTGGACGATCCCGAGGTCGAGGAGATCTGGATCAACGAGCCGGGCCGGGTGTTCGTCGCCCGGCCCGGCGGCAGCGAGCTGACCACGACCGTCCTCACCGCCGCCGAGGTCGCCGAGCTCGTCGAGCGGATGCTGCGGGTCAGCGGGCGCCGGCTGGACCGGTCCGAGCCGTTCGTGGACGCGACCCTGCCGGACGGGTCCCGGCTGCACGTGGTGATCCCGGACGTGACCCGCCGGCACCCGGCGGTCAACGTGCGCAAGTTCGTCGCCCGCGCGTCCGGGGTGGACGACCTGGTCCGGTTGGGGGTGCTCCCGCCCGCCCCGGCCCGGTTCCTGGCCGCGGCCGTGCGGTGCGGGCTCAACGTGCTGGTCTCCGGTGGCACCTTCGCCGGCAAGACCACCGTCCTCAACGGACTGCTCGGCGCCCTCGGGCCGCGCGAGCGGCTGGTCACCGTGGAGGAGGTCTTCGAGCTGCGGCCGTCCACGGTGGACCGGGTCGCCATGCAGACCCGGCAGCCCGGGCTGGAGGGCACCGGCGGGGTCCCGTTGCGCCGGCTGGTGCGCGAGGCGCTGCGGATGCGGCCGGACCGGCTGGTGGTCGGCGAGGTGCGCGGGGCCGAGTGCCTGGACCTGCTGCTGGCGATGAGCTCCGGCGTGCCCGCGCTGTGCACGGTGCACGCCAACTCCGCCCGGGAGGCGCTGCTGCGGGTGTGCACGCTGCCGCTGCTGGCCGGCGGCAACATCCCGGCCGAGTTCGTGCTGCCGACCGTCGCCGGCTCCGTCGACCTGGTCGTGCACCTCGGCGTCGACCCCGGCGGCCGGCGCCGGGTCCGGGAGGTCCTCGGCGTGCCCGGCCGGGTCGAGGGCGGCGTCATCGAGACCGTCGGGCTCTACGCGTCGACCGGCGGCCGGCTGGCCCGCGCCGGTGGCCACCCGCCGTGGGCCGAGCGGTTCGCCCGGCACGGGCTGGACCTCGCCGCGCTGCTCGGGGCCGGCTGAGATGGGCACCCTGCTGGGGCTGCTGCTCGGCGCCGGGCTGCTGCTGCTGGAGCGGTCCTGCCGCGGCCCGGCCCGGCCGCCGGCGGCGCTGGCCCGCTGGCGGCGGGGCCGGTCGGCGCTGC
>CADCTP010000210.1 GCA_902805565.1 uncultured Mycobacteriales bacterium | reverse complement strand
GGCCGGCGCCCGGCCTGGCCGGGTCGGCGGTGGCCACCGCGCTGGCCGGGTTCCTGGTCTCGGTGCAGTTCCGGCCGGCGGCGGCGGTGCCGGTGGCCGCCGCCCTCGCGGTCCCGGTCGGGCTGCTCGCCGTGGCACACCGGCTGACCCGCCCGTGGCGCCCGGCCGGGGTGCTGGCGGTGGTGACGGCGCTGCTCGCCGGGACCGCCTGGACCGGCGCCGACCGGCTGTACGAGCGCTACTACGGCCCGACCCACCCGGTCTCCGCGACCCCGCCGGCGCCGGTCGACCGGGTCCTGTGGCTGTGGGCCGGCGCCCTGACCCCGACGTCGTTCACGGTGACCGCGCGGCTGGTGGCCGGCGTGCGGGCGGCCCGGCTGGTGGTGCGCGCCGAGACCGGGCCGGACACCGCCCGGTACGGCGGGACCGGGGCGGTCCGGGACGACACCGGCCGCACCGTCCGGCTCACCGTCACCGGGCTGCGGCCCGGCACCCGGTACGCGTACGGGCTGGAGGTCGACGGCCGGCCGGACCCGGCGCGCGGCCGGCTGGCCACCCCGCCGGCCGGCCCGGCGTCGTTCCGGTTCGCGGTCGGCTCCTGCGCCCGCACCGGCTCCACCGGCCGGGTCTTCGACGCGATCCGGGCCACCGACCCGCTGTTCTACCTGAACACCGGCGACTTCTTCTACGGCGACGTGGACACCGACGACCTGCCCCGGTTCCGGCGGCTCTACGACCGGACGCTCACCTCCCCGGCGCAGGCCGCCCTCTACCGCTCGACCGCCACGGCGTACGTCTGGGACGACCACGACTACGGGCCGGACAACGCCGACGCGGGGTCGCCGAGCCGGCCGGCCGCGGCCCGGGCGTACCGGGAGGCGGTGCCGCACCACCCGCTGGCCGAGGCCGGCCCGGACGGCCCGATCGCGCAGGCGTTCACCGTGGGCCGGGTGCGGTTCCTGCTGACCGACACCCGCTCCGCCCGGTCCGGCGCGGGCGTCCCGGCCGAGCGCCGGACCGTCCTGGGCGAGCGGCAGCGGGCCTGGCTGGAGGCGGAGCTGCGGGCCGGCCGGGACCGGTACGCGCTGGTCGTGTGGGTCAACCCGGACCCGTGGATCGACGCGCCGGGCGCCGGCGCGGACACCTGGGGCGGCTTCGCCGCCGAGCGCCGCCGGCTGGCCGACGTCATCGCCCGGGCCGGCGTCCGGAACCTGCTGATGGTCAGCGGCGACGCCCACATGCTGGCCATCGACGACGGCCGGCACAGCGACTACTCCGGCACCGGCGGCGCGGGGTTCCCGGTCTTCCACGCCGCGCCGCTGGACCGCACCGGCCGGGTCAAGGGCGGGCCGTACAGCTCCGGCACCCGGGCCGAGGGCGGCCAGTTCGGGCTGGTCAGCGTGCAGGACCCGGGGCGCGGGCCGGTCACCGTCACCCTGTCCGGGCGTACGTACGCGGGCGAGGAGGTGATGCGGCACCGCTTCCGCAGTCCCCGGCCGTGACCGCGCGGACCCGGGTGGATCATGGCGGCACGGGGTCCGGCGAGCGAGGAGCGGGCGTGGCGGTGGGGTGGCAGGACGACGTGCTGGGCGCGGGCTACGAACGGCAGGTGCTCGAACTGGGGGCGGACCCGGACGGCGAGGGCGACATCGCCGCGGTCCTGGTCCGGCGGACCCCCCGGCCGGCGGAGACCGTCGGCGGGGTGGCGCTGTACGTGCACGGGTTCTCCGACTACTTCTTCCAGACCGGGCTGGCCGACTTCTTCGCCGCGCGCGGTCTGGCCTTCCACGCCCTGGACCTGCGGAAGTCCGGCCGGTCCCGGCGCCCGGACCAGACCGCGCACTACGTGTCCGACCTGGCCCTGTACGACGCCGAGCTGGACGGGGCGATGCGGGTCCTGGCCGCCGAGCACCCGGGCCTGCCGGTGGTCGCGGTCGCCCACTCCACCGGCGGCCTGATCCTCCCGCTGTGGCTGGACCGGCGGCGGGCCCGGACCGGCGGCACCGCGCCGGTCGCCGGGCTGGTGCTGAACAGCCCGTGGTTCGACCTGCAGGGCAGGCCGCTGCACCGCGGCCCGGTCACCCAGGCGCTGCGGGTGCTGGCGAAGGTGCGGCCGCTGCGCCGGTTGCCGCCGGGGCCCACCGGCTACGGCGCCACGCTGCACACCAGCGGCACCGGCGAGTGGGACTTCGACGTGGCGTACAAGCCGCTGGCCGGGTTCCCGGTGACCTTCGGCTGGCTCAACGCCGTGCGGCGCGGCCACGCCCGACTGCACCGCGGCCTCGACGTCGGCGTCCCCTCGCTGGTGCTGCGCTCGGACCGGACCCGCTACGGCTCGACGTACTCGCCCGAGGACGACCGGGCCGACACCGTCCTGGACGTGCGGCAGATCGCCCGCTGGGCCGGCTGCCTCGGCGGCGAGACGACCGTGGTGCCGATCCCCGGCGCCCGGCACGACGTGTTCCTGTCCCTGCCGGAGGTCCGCGCGGAGGCGTACCGGCGGCTGGACGCCTGGCTGCGCGACCACGACCTGCGCTTCGGCTGACCGCGACCGGCGGGCCCGGCGCCCGCGGCCCACGGACCGACCGGGTGGCGCCGCCGGGCCGGCCGGTCAGCCGGCGGCGCGGCGGGCCCGGTAGGCGGCCACGTGCTCCCGGTTGGCGCAGCTGCTGTCGCAGAACCGGCGGCTGGCGTTCTTGGTGAGGTCGACGAGGGCGTTGTCGCACCCGTGGGCGGCGCAGCGGCGCAGCCGGTCCAGGGCGCCGGCCCGGACCACGTCGGCCAGGGCCATCGCCGCCTCCACGCCCAGCCGGTCGGCCACCGGGGCGGTCGGCCCGGTGGCGTGCAGGTGGTAGCCCCAGCCGTCGTGCCGGACCAGCTGCGGCAGCGCCTGCCCGTCCCGGAGCAGCCGGTTCGCCACGGCGACCACGCCGTCCTCGTCGGCGGTCCAGATCCCGGCCAGCACCGCGCGCAGCCGGTGCACCCCGGCCAGTTCGGCCGCGTCGCCGGTGCGGCTGCCGGTGACCTTCCAGGTGTCCAGGAAGGCCGCCAGGGCCGCAGGGTCGGGCAGCAGTTCCGCGCCGTCCGCCGCCGTGTTCACCAGTGCGGTCGCGGCCGCCAGCGCCACCTCGGTGTCATGGGCAAACAGCATGTGACTCCTGACTCTGTTAGCGTCCCACTGTCAGGAGCGTACGTCCCCTGACCCCTGACAGGAGGTGGCTGCCGTGCCCGACCGCCGGACCGGACCGCTCGGACTGCTGCTGGCGGTGCTCTCCGCCGCCGCCTTCGGCACGTCCGGGGTCTTCGCCAGCGGCCTGCTGGACGCGGGCTGGAGCGCCGGGTCCGCGGTGACGGTCCGCATCGGCCTGGCGGCGCTCGTGCTGAGCGTCCCCGCCGTCCTGCAACTGCGCGGGCGGTGGCGGCTGCTGCGGTCCAACGCCGGCGCCGTGCTGGCCTTCGGCGCGCTGGCCGTCGCGCTCCCCCAGCTCGCCTACTTCTCCGCCGTCTCCCGGCTCTCGGTCGGGGTGGCGCTGCTGCTGGAGTACTCCGGCGTCCTGCTGGTCGTGCTGTGGACCTGGGCGCGGCTCGGCCAGCGGCCGGGGGTGGTCACCGGCGCCGGGGTGCTCGTCGCGCTCGGCGGGCTGGTGCTGGTGCTCGACGTGGCCCGGGGGGCCCGGATCGACCCGGTCGGTGTCGGCTGGGGCCTGCTGGCCGCGCTGGGCCTGGCGGCCTACTACGTCCTCTCCGCCCGGGCCGAGGACGCCCTCCCGCCGCTGGTCAGCGCCTGGGCGGGGCTGGCCGTCGGTGCGCTGGTGCTCGGTGCGGCCGCGCTCGTCGGTGTCCTGCCGTGGCGGACGGCCACCGCCGACGTCGAGTTCGCCGGGCGGTCGACCAGCTGGCTGGTGCCCGTCCTGGGGCTGGCCCTGCTGGCCGCGGCGTTCGCCTACGTCACCGGGATCGCCGCCGTCCGGCACCTGGGCTCCCGGCTCAGCTCGTTCGTGGGGCTCAGCGAGGTGCTGTTCGCGGTCGCGGCCGCCTGGCTGGCGCTGGGGCAGCGGCCGGGACCGGTGCAGCTCGCCGGCGGGGTCGTCGTGCTGGCCGGGATCGTGCTCGTCCGGCTGGGCGAGCGACCGGCCGGGGAGCCGGCCCTCGCCGTCGACCCGCTGCCGGTCGGCACACCGCCGGGCCGCTGAGTACGAGCAGACCGATCGCCAGGGCGGGCACCCACCGCGCCGACCGCACGAATCCCATCGCCGCCTGATCCGCGGACCGGGACTCTCAGGAGCAGCTGCAGGGCCAGGCCGAAACTGAACGTGCCCGGCCACGAGACAGTGCCGGCGAGCCACAGACGCACGAACGGCGGATAGGCCAGCACCCCCGGTTCGACCCGCGGGCAGTCGACCCCACCACGGGTCGCGATTACCCGCGAGGGCAACCGCGCCGGCATTCGCAATTCCTCGTCGCCGGGATGGACTTCAAGGCCGACGGCCCGGTCCGACTTTCTCCGCCACGAACGTCGTCAATCTGACGCGGGCGGGCTGCTGAGCCGTCCGTCGAGCACGACGGCCCGCACCCGGTCACCGCGGCGGCCGACCGCGCGGGCACCGGGCCTGCCACCGCATCGCCTGCGGGTCATTCCTGACGTGTGCCGAGCTGGGGCGCTACCGGGAGGCGCTGGCCGACCGGCTGTCCCCCGACGCCCGGGGCGCCGTGGACCGGCTGCTGGCGATGACCCGGCACAGCACCCCGTCCGCCGACGAGAGCCGCTCGGAGGCGTCGATCCGCCTGGTGACCGGAGAGCTGGAGGCGGCCCGGCGCCGCAGCGTACGGCTGCGCCGGGAGATCGAGGACGCGTCCGGCGTCGACCGGGACCCCGTCACCCAGCTGTTCACCGAGCGGAACCTGGAGCGGTGGACGCTGCAGAGCGGCGTCACCGCGGCCGGGGTGCTTCCGCTGGCCCTGGTCCTGGTGCGGGTCGGGAACCTGACCGCGATCCGGCAGCGGTGGGCGCCCGGGCGGCGAACTTCACCGTCCAGCAGCTGCTGCCCGACCTCGTCGGCTCGCTGCGGTCAAGCAGGCACAGCTCGAGCACGGGACGCTGCGCCGGCTGTACCTCGACATCGGCGACCTCGCCGACTGCGCACCCGAGGACCCGCGGCTGCCCACGCTCGCCGACCGGGTGGCCGCCTTCATCGAGGTGGCGGCCGCCGAGGCCGTGGAGGTGGCGGAGCAACGGCCGGTCAGCGCGGACCTGGTCGCGCTGCTCGACGCGGCGTTCATCGAGTCCTTCCCCTGCGCCCGGCGGCTGCTGGAGCTCCTGGAGGAGCGCGGCTGGACCGGCTGGACCGACATCAGGCCCGTGGACCCCCCGGGATGCCGTTGACCGGCCGGTGCCGCGGCCCGGCGGCGGGCGCGCGGGCAGCGGATCGCGCCGAAGGTCGGCCCCGGTCCGCGTCGAGCGCCGCCGACCGGGTACGACCCCGGTCCCCTGACAACGGACCCCCCGGACAGGAGCGATCATGACCACGACCGCCGGCCAGCAGGACGTCGTCGACGTCCTCACGACCGACCACCGCGAGGCACTCAGCCTGGTCGAGCAGATCCCCACGGCGGACCCGGAGAGCCGCCGCGACATGGCCGACACGATCATCGCCGAGCTGATGCGCCACTCCGTGGCCGAGGAGATGTACGTCTACCCCGCCATGCGCGAGCACCTGCCCGACGGCGAGGCCGCGGTCCAGCACGACATCGAGGAGCACCAGGAGCTGGAGGAGGCGATGAAGGGGCTGGAGAGCCTCGACTCGGCCGACCCGCGGTTCCTGGAGGTCCTCGGCCAGCTGGAGGCGGTGCTGCGCGACCACGTCCAGGACGAGGAGACCGAGCAGTTCCCGCAGCTGCGGGCGCGGGTGCCGCGCGAGCAGCTGGTCGAGATGGCGGCCAAGGTGGAGACGGCGAAGAAGGTCGCCCCCACCCGGCCGCACCCGGGTGCGCCGCACAGCGAGCTGTTCCACAAGCTGGCCGGCCCCGGGGTCGGCATGGTGGACCGGCTGCGGGACAGGCTCACCGGCCGGTCCGACAACACCTGAGCGGGGTCCGGAGGGGGGCGGGCCGGGACGGGCCCGCCCCCCGGCGGCGCCGCCCGCCGCCGGGCGGGTGCGGGCGCGGA
>CADCTP010000209.1 GCA_902805565.1 uncultured Mycobacteriales bacterium | reverse complement strand
TCAGTGGGGTCGGGGGTGCCAGCCGGCCGGCGGGTCCTCGCCGACGAGCTCGTCGACGGCCTCGCGGAGCAGGTCGGCGTGGCCGGTGTGCCGGCCGTACTCCTCGATCAGGTCGCACAGCAGCCGGCGCAGGCTGACCCGGTGCCCGCCGAAGGCCAGGTGCACGAGCTGGTCCGGCCCGCCGGCGGCCAGCGCCGCCCCGAGCCGGGCCCGGGACCGCTCGACCGTGCCGTCCCAGATCGCGTACAGCTGGGCGGGGCTGTCGTCGGCGGCCGAGGTGAAGTCCCAGTCGGGGTCGGCGTCCCACGGCGCGGTGTCCCAGGGCGCGGCCGGGGCCGCGCCGCTGAGCTTGCCGCCGAACAGGTCGTCCTCGGCCCGGGCGAGGTGCTTGAGCAGGCCGCCGAGGGTGAGCGAGGAGGCCCCGACCCGGGTCCGCAGCCCGGCCGCGTCCAGCCCGTCGGCCTTCCACCGGAAGGTCGCGCGCAGCCGTTCGAGCGCCCCGACGAGGTGCTCGACCTCGGTGCCGGCCAGGGGTGGCTCCCACCATCGATCGCTGTCGGTCATGCCGGCACCGTAGAACCGTCCGGGGACAATTTCCGTCCGGGCCCGGCCGGTCGCTGTCCCGCGTCATCCGCCGACGGCCCGGCCGGCCCGCGACCGCGCGGGCGACGGGTTCTGTCGGAGGCTGTCGCTAGCGTTGCGGGCATGGCTGATCTGCGCCTCGCCGAGCTGACCCCGGAGAACATCGACGCCGCCGTCGGGCTGGCGCTGCGGCCGGGGCAGGAGAAGTTCGTGGCCCCCGTCGCCCACTCCATCGCCCAGGCGTACGTGACCCCGACGGCGTGGCCACGGGTGGTGCTCGACGGGGACGACGTGGTCGGGTTCGTGCTGGCGAACTTCGACCCGGACCACGAGATCGAGGAGTTCCGGTGCGGCATCTGGCGGCTCAACGTGGCCGCCGACGCCCAGGGGCGCGGGGTCGGCCGGTTCGCCGTGGACGCGGTCGCGGCGGAAGCCCGCCGCCGCGGCCGGTCCCGGCTCACGGTGCTCTGGGAGAACGGCACCGGCGGCCCCGAGGGCTTCTACCTCAAGGTCGGCTTCGTCCCGACCGGCGAGCTGTTCGGCGAGACCGTGGGCACCAAGGAGATCTGACCCGTCCCCGGCGGGTCAGCGCCCGGACGACAGCGCGTCCGTCAGCAGCGCGACCAGCGCCTCCAGTTGCACGTCGGCCGACGCGGCGACCTCCTCGTCCGATCCGTCCAGCGCCCGGGCGGCCAGCCCGGCCTTGGTGCCGATCAGCTCGGCGATCCGGGCGTCGAGGGTCTGCGCGGCGATGATGCGCCACGCGGTGACCGGCTCGGCCTGGCCGATGCGGTGGCTGCGGTCGATGGCCTGGGTCTGCTCCGCGTCGGTCCAGGACAGCTCGGCCAGCACGATGTTCGAGGCGACCTGCAGGTTCAGGCCCACGCCGGCCGCGGTCAGCGAGCACACCGCGACCGCGACGTCCGGGTCGGTCACGAAGGCGTCGACGTTCGCCTGCCGGACCGTGGGCGTCTGGTCGCCGCGGATCGACGAGAAGCGCACCCCCTGCCGGGCGAAGGTGTCCTCCGCGGCGTCCATCACGTCGACGTGCTTGGCGAAGAAGACGACCTTGCCGGCGCTGCGGGCCAGCTGAGCCGCGTAGTCGGCGGCCAGTTCGGCCTTCGCCCGGCCGATGCGGCGCATCATGGCGAACACGTTCTCGCCGGACTGCGACGTCGCGTCCTTCAACTCCGCCCGCGCGACCAGGCGGACGACCTCGTGGTCGATGCCCGCCGGGCCGGCCCCGGGGTACCGGTTCGCCAGCGCCGTGTCGTACCGCGCCACCATCCGGTCGGCGAGGTCCCGTTCCGCGGCCCGGATCGACCGGCCGACCCGTCCGTCCAGCTCGACGGGGAGGTCGGCGATGCGCCGGGCGGGGATGTCGGCGGCCACGTCGAGCTTGCGGCGGCGGACGATGCCGAGGTCGATCACGCACTGCCGGGCCGCGGCGTGGAAGCCCCGGTCGGCGGGGGTCAGGCCGGTGTCCTCCAGCGCGTCCATCAGCCCGCCGAGGGGCTTGCTCTCGTCGATCCAGCCCAGGAACTGCCAGATCGCCCGGAAGTCCTCGATGTCGTTGATCAGCGGGGTCCCGGTGAGCGCCATCAGCAGCGGCCGGGCCGTACGGGACCGGATGCGGTCGGACAGCGCGAGGACGTGCTGGGAGCGTTGCGAGGTCCGGTTCTTGATGAAGTGGGCCTCGTCCACCACCATGCCGCGGAAGCCGAAGTCGCCGAGCCAGCCCCGGTGGCGGTCGAGGACCTCGTAGTTGAGCACCACGATGTCGGCGAAGCCGTCGACGGTCTCGCCGTCGCCCTGCACCACGGTGGCCGGCCGGTGGGGCGTCCACCGGGCCGCCTCGCGGGCCCAGTTTGTCTTGACGACGTTCGGCACCACGACCAGCAGCGGGTACGCCCCCGCCGCCTCCGCCGCGAGCAGCGCCTGCGCCGTCTTGCCCAGGCCCGGCTCGTCGGCGAGCAGGAACGTCCGGTGGCCGGCGGCGGCAGCGGCGACCAGCTGCCCCTGGTGCGGCATCAGCTCCAGGGCCGCCGGGGTGAACCGGGCCGTCGGCGCCGGCAGCGCCATGCACGCCGGCGCACCCCCGCCGGCCCGCTCGAACGAGCTCAGCAGCGGGCCGAGCAGCTCCCAGCCGAGCAGGCGGCGCGGGCGGGCGGGGCGCTGCGGGGCGGCGGAGAAGTCGGGGGCCAGGAAGGGGTTCGCCAGCTGCCCGGAGATCACCGACTGCGGCACGACCCGCCGCTCCGTGGCGGCGGCCGCCGCCGGGGTCTCCGCGGGCGCGGGCTCCTCCACCACCGGCTCGATGCCGAGGTCCCGCAGCAGCTCCCGCTTCAGCGACCGGGCGGCGTCGGAGACGTCGGAGTCCTCGGCGAGCAGCGCGAGCAGCCCGGCGTCCCGGACGGCGGTGGTCGCGAGGATGGTCGCGATGCCGTCCAGGCGCTTGAGCTGCTCGGTGCGGTGCCGGTCGCCGCCGGCCGCCGTCCGGACGCGGGCCCGCTCCTCGCGCAGCAGCAGGGCGACGGCCTGGAACTTCGTCCGCACGGCAGGCGTCACCCGGCCGCGCCGGGCGGCCGCCTCGACCTCGCGCGCGGTGCGGGCGAGCACCGAGAGGACGTCGTCGCCGCGGCGGACGGGTCGGTCCTCCCGCGGGGCGGTACGGCGAGCGCCCGGCTGGCGCTGGCCCGATCGAGCCACAAACTCCTCCTCTGAACACCGGGGCACGGTGGCCGCGGCAGCAGCATGCCGCACGGTCCCGCGGACGGGGCGAGGAACCTCCCGGGCGGAGAGCCCGGTGCCTCGGACGCCGAGCCGACTCGCGGATCTCCGAGCATCGATGCGGATCGCACCTGCACGCTCTCACACGGACCCCGACCACGGCACGGGCAGCGCCATGGTGTGCCGACCCGTCCGGTTTCGGGTGCCCCGCTGGAGTCAACGCAGGCGGGGGCACATGATTCCCGGCCCGGAAACCGGGTGGACGGCACCGCGCCCCGGCCGGCAGGGTGCGGGACATGCGGCAGGAGGACATCTGGGACGCCGAGGCGGCGCGGCGGTACGACACCCCCGGCGTCGGCATGTTCGCTCCCGAGGTGCTGGGGCCCACGGTGGACCGGCTCGCCGAGCTGGCCGGGGACGGTCGGGCGCTGGAGCTCGCGATCGGGACCGGGCGGGTGGCCGTACCGCTGGCCGGGCGTGGGACCCCGGTCGCCGGGATCGAGCTGTCCCGTCCGATGCTCGAACGGCTGCGCGGCAAGGTCGACGAGCGGACGGTCCCGGTCGTGCTCGGGGACATGGCCACCGCCCGCGCCCCGGGCGAGTTCTCGCTGGTCTACCTCGTCTTCAACACGATCTCCAACCTGCTGACCCAGGCCGAGCAGGTCGCCTGCTTCCGCAACGCCGCCCGCCACCTGGTGCCCGGCGGCCGGTTCGTCATCGAGCTGTGGGTGCCGGAGCTGCGGGCCCTCCCACCGGGCCGAGCGGCCACCGTCTTCGCCGCCGAACCCGGGTACGTCGGTCTGGACACCTACGACGTCCTGCACCAGCACGTCGTCTCCCACCACTTCCGGTTCGGCGCCGGCCGCGACGCCCGGCTGGCCCGCAGCCCCCATCGCTACATCTGGCCGGCGGAGCTCGACCTGATGGCCCAGCTCGCCGGCTTCGACCTGGAGGCCCGGCACGCGGACTGGGCGGGCACGGAGTTCACCGCCGAGTCCCCCTCCCACGTCACCGTGTACCGCCTGCCCACCGACCCCGCCGGCACCTGACGCGGGACGAGCCGCTCACCCGTCGCGGCCGCCGCCGGGATGCGCACCCGGCACCCCGCGGTGCGCGGCCCGCGCCGGTCAGCGGGCGAGCAGGGCGAGGGCCGGTTCGAGGTGTCCGGTCGCCCGTTCGCGGACGACGTACCGGCTGATCCCGTGCCGGTCGGCCTGGCGGCGCAGCTGCCCGGCCATCTCCGCCGGCGTTCCGATGAGCAGGAACGGTGTGCCGGCGAGATCCGCCGCCGGCGTGCCGGGAGCCGGGTCCGCAGCTCCTCGATCGCGGCCGCCCGGTCGTCGGTCGCGATCACGTGCTGTATCAACACCTCCACCGCCGGGGCGGTGCCGGCGCGCCGCGCCTCGTCCCGGACCGTACGGAGCCGGGCCGCCAGGTCGCGCTCGGACCACCGGACCTCGTGCCGGTGCCCGTCCGCGAGGGTGCGCCCCAGACCGCTCAGGCCGACGACGTCCGCCCGGGCCGCGGCCACCCGCAGCACGTCGGGGTGACCGCCGCCGACCGCGACGGCGACCCGGCGGGCACCGACCGGCAGGCCGTGGAGCCGGGATGCGGTCAGGGACACGTGCTCGCCCGCGACGCTGACCGTCTCGCCCCGGAGCAGCCGGACCACCGCGTCCACCGCCTCCACCAGCCGACGCGCGCGCTCCCGCGGCGGGGGGCGCGTGCGCCCGATGTCCTGCCACTCCGCCGGCGTGTGACCGGCGCCCAGGCCCAGGATCACCCGCCCGGGCGCCAGCAGGTCCAGCGTCGCGGCGTCCGCGGCCATGTGGACCGGCTCCCGGACGCCGGCCTGCAGCACGTACGTCCCGAGCCGCAGGGTGCTGGTCACCGCCGCCGCGGCTCCCAGCGCCGGCCAGGGCGACGGCCCGTCGCCGGGGTGATCGCCGACGAGCAGGGCGTGATACCCCCGGGATTCCAGTCGGCGGGCCAACGCCGTCCAGCTCGCCACGTCCCGCGGCTCCGCCTGGACGCTCACCGTCAGCGCGACCACGTGCCGAGACTGGCTGCCGGCCCGAGCCCGCGCCAGGGTGTTCGCTGCCAGCACAGCCCCAGGCCACTCCCCGCCGCGCCGACCCACCAGCCCTCGCGGGAGTGGCGCACGGTCACCGGCGTGCGGGCGCCGGCTGCCCGCCGGCCGCGCTCGGAGCACGGCGCCCGGGCGGCACGGCACCGGCGCGCACGGCGTGCGGATAGTCCTCCGTGCCAGGATCACCAGGCGCTTCCGTCCACAGGCGTCGACACGTCAGCGAGGAACTGGTGCAGGCCGACCACTACGACAGCTTCGCCGAGAGCTATTCGACGGAGAACGAGTCCAGTCTCATCAACCGCTACTACGAGCGACCGGCGATGATCGATCTCGCCGGCGACGTCGACGGTCGCCGGGTCCTCGATGCCGGGTGCGGCTCCGGGCCGCTGTCCGCGGCGCTCCGCGCGAAGGGCGCCATCGTGACCGGCTTCGACTCCAGCCCGGCGATGGTGGAGCTGGCGCGGCGGCGGCTGGGCGAGGACGCGGCGCTGCAGGTGGCCGACCTCGGCCGCGCACTCCCGTTCGCCGACGACGCCTTCGACGACATCGTCGCCTCCCTCGTCCTGCACTACCTGCGGGACTGGACGGCACCGCTGGCCGAGCTGCGGCGGGTCCTGCGGCCGGGCGGCCGCCTCATCCTGTCGGTTAACCACCCCGCCATGTACAAGCTGAACTATCCGAGCGCCGACTACTTCGCCATCACACAGTTCTCGGAGGAGTACACCTTCGCCGGACAGAGCGCGGTGCTGACCTACTGGCACCGGCCGTTGCA
>CADCTP010000208.1 GCA_902805565.1 uncultured Mycobacteriales bacterium | reverse complement strand
ACCCCGGACGGCCCAACCCCGGACGGCCCAACCCCGGACGGCCCGGCCCCGGACGGCCCGACCCCGGACGGCCCGGCCCCGGACGGCCCGACCACGGACGGCCCGGCCCCGGACGGCGCCGCCGACGACCCGCCGGACGGCGACCCGCACGCGGCCAGCATGAGCACCATCCCCGCCGCGGTCGCGGCCCGTGCACCTGCAGGCATCGGACCAGGGTGCCACGGGCTAGGCTCGGTGGACGTACGTCGTCGAGCACAGGAGACCCGCGGTGCGACCCGGTGGCCAGCCCAACATGCAGCAGCTGATGAAGCAGGCGCAGAAGATGCAGCAGGAGCTGCTCGCGGCGCAGCAGGAGCTGGCCGAGACGGAGGTGACCGGCTCGGCGGGCGGCAACCTCGTGACCGCCACGGTCACCGGCGGCGGCGAGCTGCGCAGCGTCGTCATCGACCCGAGCGTGGTCGACCCCGACGACGTCGAGACCCTGCAGGACCTGGTGGTGGCCGCGATCCGGGACGCCAACCGGGCGGCCCAGGACCTGGCCGGCGAGCGGATGGGCCCGCTGACCCAGGGCATGGGTGGGCTCGGCCTGCCGGGCATGTAGGACGGCGTGTACGAGGGCGCGGTCCAGGACCTGATCGACGAGCTCGGCCGGCTGCCCGGCATCGGGCCGAAGAGCGCGCAGCGGATCGCGTTCCACCTGCTGGCGGCCGAGCCGGCGGACGTGACGCGGCTGGCCGCGGTGCTGCAGCGGGTCAAGGACGAGGTCAAGTTCTGCAAGATCTGCGGCAACGTGTCCGAGGCGGAGGAGTGCCGGATCTGCCGGGACGCCCGCCGCGACCTCACGGTGATCTGCGTGGTCGAGGAGCCGAAGGACGTGGTGGCGATCGAGCGGACCCGCGAGTTCCGCGGCCGCTACCACGTCCTCGGCGGCGCGATCAGCCCGATCGAGGGCATCGGGCCGGACGACCTCAAGGTCCGTGAGCTGCTGCTGCGGCTGCAGGACGGGGTGGTGACCGAGCTGATCCTGGCCACCGACCCCAACCTGGAGGGCGAGGCGACCGCGACCTACCTGGCCCGGCTGATCAAGCCGATGGGCCTGCGGGTGACCCGGCTGGCCAGCGGCCTGCCGGTCGGCGGCGACCTGGAGTACGCCGACGAGGTCACCCTCGGCCGCGCCTTCTCCGGCCGCCGCCTGCTCGACGTCTGAGCTACCCGGGGATCCGTTCCAGCTCCCAGGTCTCGCCCTCGTCCGCCGAGGCGAGCACGAACCGGTCCGGCAGCCGGCCCCGCGGCACCGCGAGCAGCAGCCCGCCCGGCCCGGACTCCACGAACGCCGGCCGGGCCGGCCCCGGGTCGCGCAGCCGGTCGAAGCTGTCGCCCGGGCCGAGCCGCCAGCTCGACCCGCCGGCGTCCACGATCAGCAGCCCCCGACGGCCGGCCAGCGCCGACCGTACGGTCGTGGGCGCGGGGACCGCCCGCAGCTGCCGCCAGGCCGCGCCGGGGGCCTGCGTCCGCCAGATCCCGGCCAGCCGGAAGTTGCCGAGCGCGTCGCCGCGGGTGCCGATCAGGTACGCGCCGCCGTCGGGGGTGGCGAGGACCTCCAGGCCGTCGGCCGCGGTCCGCGGCACCGGGAACCGCCGCCAGGTCCGCCCGCCGTCGTCGCTGGCCGCCCCGGCCGCCGGGTCGCCGCCGCCGGACACCACCGCGACCCGGTCGCCGAGCTGGTCGACGGAGCGCACGCCGACGCCGGCCGGCAGCGGCTGGGCGCGCAGCGGGCGCAGCAGGCCGGCGGGGGCGTCCAGCACCACCAACCGGTCCGCGCAGCCGGCACACAGGCCCACGAGCAGCAGCCCGTCGGGCGGCACCCGGTCCACGGCCGGGCCGAGGGCCAGCTGGCGCCGGGCGTGGGCCCCGGCCACCGGCGCGTACGCCCACCGCTGCGCCCCGTCCAGCACCACGGCCCGGTCCGCGCCGTCGACCAGCAGGTACGGCAGCCCGCCGGTCGTGCTGCGGATCTCGAACCGCAGCGGCAGCCCGGTCCAGGGTGCGCCGCCGGCGCCGATCCTCCGCCGGAACAGCCGCAGCTCGCAGGCCCGCACGGCGGCCGAATTGCACCGGGCCATCAGCGCGTACGCCGAGCGGCTGCCGACGCCGACCGAGCCGACCGCGGCCGGCAGCGGCGGCCCGGGGAGGGCGGCGACGCTCGGGACGGGTGTCGGCGCGGGCACCGCCGGGTCCGGGTCGGACCGGGCGGCGAGCAGGGCCGCGACCCCGGCGATCACCACGCCGACGGCGACCAGCTGCCAGCGGGGCCGGCGGCCGGTCGACGCGGCCGGACCACTGTCCAGGATGTCCGGTCCGGCCACCCTCCGAGCGTACGGCCCCGGTCAGACCACCTGCTCGGCCCGCCAGGTCCCGCCCTCGTCGTCGGACAGCAGGACGATCCGGCCGGTCGCGTCGTCCGGCGAGATCGAGGCGAGGATCGGGCCGGGCCCGGCGACCAGGTCCCCGGGCCGGTACGGCGCCGCCTCGGGCAGCCGGGCGAACCGGCCGCCCGGCGGCAGCCGCCACACCGCCCCGTTGGTCTCCACCAGGAGCAGCCCCCGCCGGCCCGCCAGCACCGAGCGCACGGTCTGCGGCCCGGACCGGTCGACCTGCCGCCAGCGGCCGGCCGGGCCGTCGATCCGCCGCACCCCGGTGAACTGCTGGGCCGGTCCGCCGGTGTACGGCCCGGCGACCAGCCAGGCCGAGCCGTCGGCGCCGGCCAGCACCCGCAGCTGCTGGTTCGGCGACGACGGCCCCGGCACCGGCACCGCCCGCCAGGACCGGCCGCCGTCGGTGCTCACCGCGCCGGCCGTGGACCGCCGGTCGACCGCGACCGCCCACACCACGTCCCCGGCCCGGTCGACCGAGCGCAGCACGTACCGGCCGAGCGGCGGCTGGGTGGCGAGCGGGCGGGCCAGGCCGGTCGCCGGCTCCACGACGGTCAGCCGGTCGGCGCAGCCGTCGCAGGGCTCGATCCGGAGCACGCCGTCGGCGGGCAGCGCGGCCACCGGCGGGCCCGGGCGCAGCGGCCGGGACACCACGGTGCGGCCGTCGTCGGTGGACCGGAGGACCTGGGGCGGGTCGATCGCCGTGACCACGGTGACCGCCCCCGCGCCGGACACGGTGACCGTCGGCGCCGGGCCGGCCCCGGCCAGCGGCCCGATCCGCCACGGCACCGGGTCCCACCGGTCCGCACCCGCGGCCCGCCGGTGCAGCTGGTAGTCGCAGGCCGGGACGGTGCCGTCACACCGCGCGGCCAGCGCGTACACCGCGGCGGGGCCGACCGCGACCGACACCAGCACGGGGCGGCGGGCCGGGGCCGGCGCCGGGTCGGCGGACCGGCCGGTGGTCGAGCGGGCGGCCAGCACCGCCGCCACGACGGCCAGCACGAGGGCGCCGGCCGTCGTGACCCACCGCCGCCGGGTCGGTCGGCGCGGCGGCCCGGTGTCCAGCACGTCCGCCACCGGGCGAGCGTAGGCCGGGCCGCCGGCGGATCACCCCCGGTCGACCCGGGCGATCGCGTTGAGGACCGCGTGCAGCGAGGCGGTGACGATGTTCTCGTCGACCGCGACGCCCCACAGCACCCGCTCGCCCACCTGCACCTCCAGGTACGCCGCGGCCCGGGCGTCGCCGCCGGCGGACAGCGCGTGCTCGGCGTAGTCCAGGACCCGGACGTCCCAGCCGAGCGTGGCCAGCCCGGCGGCGAAGGCGGCGATCGGCCCGTTGCCCCGGCCGCGCACCGTCCGGGCGACCCCGGCCACGGTGACGTCGGCGGCCACCGTCACCACGCCGTCCACCGCGGCCGACTCGTGCCGGACCAGCCGCACCGGCCCCTCGGCGAGGTACTCGGCGGAGAAGATCGACCACAGCTGCGCCGCGTCCACCTCGCCGCCCTCGGAGTCGGTGACCCGCTGCACGACCTGGGAGAACTCGATCTGCAGCCGGCGCGGCAGGTCGAGGGCGTGCTCGGTCTTCATCAGGTAGGCCACACCGCCCTTGCCGGACTGCGAGTTGACCCGGATGACCGCCTCGTACGACCGGCCGACGTCCTTGGGGTCGATCGGCAGGTACGGCACGCCCCAGCGGAACCCGTCCACCGGCACCCCGGCGTCGGCGGCGTCGCGCTCCAGCGCGTCGAAGCCCTTCTTGATCGCGTCCTGGTGGGACCCGGAGAAGGCGGTGTAGACGAGGTCGCCGCCGTACGGGTGGCGCTCGTGCACCGGCAGCTGGTTGCAGTACTCCACGGTCCGGCGGATCTCGTCGATGTCGGAGAAGTCGATCCGCGGGTCGACGCCCTGGGAGAACAGGTTCATCCCCAGCGTCACCAGGTCGACGTTGCCGGTCCGCTCGCCGTTGCCGAACAGCGTCCCCTCGACCCGGTCCGCGCCGGCCATGACGCCCAGTTCGGCGGCGGCGACGGCGGTGCCGCGGTCGTTGTGCGGGTGCAGGCTGAGCACGACCGCGTCCCGGCGGGGCAGGTTGCGCGACATCCACTCGATGGAGTCGGCGTACACGTTCGGCGTGGCCATCTCCACGGTCGCCGGCAGGTTCAGGATCGTCGGCCACTCCGGGGTCGGCCGCCAGACGTCCAGCACCGCCGCGCAGACCTCCAGCGCGTAGTCCAGCTCGGTGCCGGTGTACGACTCGGGGGAGTACTCGAACCGCACCGCGGTGTCGCCGGCCTGCTCGGCCAGCTTCAGGCAGAGCCGGGCCGCGTCCACCGCGATGGCGGTGATCCCGTCCCGGTCCAGCCCGAAGACGACCCGCCGCTGCAGCGTGGAGGTGGAGTTGTAGAGGTGCACGATGGCCCGCGGCGCGCCCGCGATGGCCTCGTACGTCCGCTCGATCAGCGGCTGCCGGGCCTGGGTGAGCACCTGGATCGTCACGTCGTCCGGGATCAGGTCCTGCTCGATGATCTCGCGGACGAAGTCGAAGTCGGTCTGCGACGCCGACGGGAAGCCGACCTCGATCTCCTTGTAGCCCATCCGGACGAGCAGCTCGAACATGCGCCGCTTGCGGGCCGGCGTCATCGGGTCGATCAGCGCCTGGTTGCCGTCGCGCAGGTCGACCGAGCACCACAGCGGCGCCTGCTCGATCCGGCGGGCGGGCCAGCCGCGGTCGGGCAGGTCGATCGGCGGGAACGGGGTGTAGCGCTGGAACGGCATCCCGGACGGGTTCTGCACGGGCGCGTGATAGCTCAGGGGCATGGCCGGACGGACTCCTCGGTGCGGATTCTGGTGGCCGACAGCCGAGGACCCCGCGACGGGGGGCCGGCCGCTACAGGGCCCCGTCGCGGCGGAGAAGGAGCAGGCCCCGCTCGTGCGCCACGGGGGTACCTTACCCGCCGCGCCCGGCCGGGAGGCCCGGCGGACGGGCGGCGCGCCCGGCGTCGGATGTTGACGGATTTGCGCCAGGTGGGCATTCTGCCCGGCATGCGCAGGGGGGCGTGGGCGTTCTGGGGGCCGCTGGTGCTGCTGTCCGGTTGCACCGGCGACGGCGGTGCGACGGCGCTGCCACCCGGCCCGGCCGCCGGCCCGACCACCGCGTCGGCCTCGGCGGCCGCGCGCACGCCGGACCCGGTCGACGACGAGCAGGCGCTGCCCGACTCCGACGCGGCCCGCACGGCGTCGCCGGCCCAGGGGTCCGTCCGGCTGACCGTGCGCGGCCCGGTGCCCGGCGGCGGGGCCGGGACCGCGTACGTGGCCTGGGTGCGGGCGTCGCTGACCGCGTACGCCCGGCCGGGGACCGACGACGGCGGCGTGGCCCGGTACGCCGCCGCCCCGGTGGTCGCCGACGTCCGGGAGGGCGTGCGGCAGCTCGTGCTGCGGGGCTGGGCCGAGTACGGCACCGCGACGCTGTCCGGGGTCACCGTCAGCGTCACCGGGTCGGCCGCCGCCGTGTCGGCCTGCCTGGACCTGTCCGGGATGGCGACCCGGGACGCCGCCGGCCGGCTCGCCGGGCGGGACCGGCCGGTCCGCTCCGCGGCCAGGCTGGCCCGGGACGGCGCCCGCTGGGTCGTCACCGCCGACCGCCGTACGCCGCTGGCGAGGTGCTCGTGAGGATCCTGCGCACCGCCCGGGTGGTCACCGCCGCGGCGCTGGCCGCCGTTGCCGTGGCCGCGCTCGGGCTGACCGGGCCCTCCGCGGCCGCCCCGGCGCCGCCCGGC
>CADCTP010000207.1 GCA_902805565.1 uncultured Mycobacteriales bacterium | reverse complement strand
CGGCGTCGGCTGGGCCCTGTCCCGGTACGCCGCCGCCACCGGTGGCCGGCACCGCGCCGCCGCCGCGGCGGCCCTCGCCGCGGACCCCCTGCTGACCGGCCCGTACGGTGCACGGCCCGCGCAGGGCTGGTGCAGCGGCCTGTCCGGGGCCGTGCTCGCCGCCCTGGACGGCGGTACGCCGCCCGCACCGGGCCTGGACCGGGCCGGTGCGGCGCTGGCCGCCGCTGCTCCGCTGCAGGACATGAGCTTGTGCCACGGTGAACTGGGCGTCCTGGAGGCGCTGAGCGCGCTCACCGGTCCCGGGCACGAGGCGGCCGCTGCGGCGCGCCGGCGCCGGGCGGCGTTGCTGCTCGACACGCTCGACCGGTACGGCCCGCAGTGCGGCACGCCGCACGCCGTACCGACTCCCGGTTTGCTCAGCGGCGTGGCCGGCATCGGCCATGGGCTGCTGCGGCTGGGGTTCCCGGATCGGGTGCCGGCGGCGCTGCTGCTGGCCCCCGATCCGGGCGCAGGGTGACCGGCTCAGTATCGACGGAAGGGGACATACATGTCGTACACCGAGGGAACCCGCACCGATGTGGACGCGACCGCGGCGGACCGCCCCGAAGGGGAGATCGAGCTGACCCCGCACCGGTCGGTCGGCGACCGGGTCGGCGTACTGGCCGGCCTGGCCGTCGGCGGGGCGATGTCGTTGTCCACCATGAGCATCTCAACGGTGTCGTCTGTCCGTCACATCGTCGCCTGAGTATGGCCCGCTGGGGCCCTGAGCAGCCGGAAAGGTAGGACGAAGACGCCGCGCTGACTAGATTCGCGCCATGGCAGCTCTCCGGCCCCCGCGGGCGGCTTCGGTCGTCGGCCGGGACCGGGAAGTCGCGGAGCTGAGCCGGCTGCTCGACGAGGCGCGGGCCGGCCAGGGCGGCGCGGTGTTCCTGGTCGGCGAGGCGGGCATCGGCAAGACCCGGCTCGCCACGGACGCGACGGACCGGGCCGCCGCCGTCGGCATGCGGGTGCTGCGCGGCCGGGGCAGCCCGATCGGCCCGGTCGTGCCGTACCGGCCGCTCACCGAGGCGCTGCTGTCGCTGTGCCGGGCCGGCGGCCTGCCCGCCGATGGCGAGCTGGGACCGTACCGGCGGGTGCTCGGGCGGCTGGTGCCGGACTGGGCCCCGGCCGAGCCGGACGGCGGCGCCGACGGGCTGTCCCTGGTCGTGCTGGCCGAGGCGGTGCTGCGGCTGACCGCCGTGCTCGGCCGGGACCGCGGCTGCCTGCTGCTGCTGGACGACCTGCAGGACGCCGACGCCGAGACCCTCGCCGTCGTCGAGTACCTCGCCGACAACCTGGGCCGGCAGCCGCTGGCGCTGCTGGCGACCCTGCGGGACGAGCCCAGCGACGCGCTGGAGATGGCGCACGGCGCGGTGCAGCGCGACCGCGCCCTGCTGGTCGGGCTCGACCGGCTGGACCGCGACGGCACCGCGCGGATGGTCGCCCGGTGCCTGGACGCGGAGGTCGCCGACCTGCCGGCGTCGATGCTCGACGCGCTGTGGGAGGACAGCGAGGGCGTCCCGTACGTGGTCGAGGAGTTGCTGCACGGCATGGTCAGCTCGGCGCTGCTGGTCCGTACGTCCGAGCGCTGGCAGGTGGTGGCCGATGCCCGGGCCGGAATGCCGGCCAGCCTGGTGCGCAAGCTCGCCCGGCGGACCGACCGGCTCGGGGACGAGGGTCGGCGGCTGCTCAGCGCGGGTGCCGTGCTCGGCCGCCGGTTCCCGCTGCCGGTGGTGCAGGCCGCGACGGGCATCGACGAGCGGACGCTGCTGGCCCACCTGCGGGAGGCGACCGCGGCCCAGCTGGTCGCCCCGGACGAGGGCGCCCCGGACTGGTACGCCTTCCGGCACCCGCTCACCGCCGAGGGCCTGCTGGCCCAGCTGCAGCCGGCCGAGAAGGCCCTGCTGTGCCGGGTCGTCGCGGACGCGGTGCAGGAGCGCTACCCCGGGCTGCCCGGGGAGTGGTGCGCGCTGACCGCCACCCTGCGGCTGGACGCCGGGGACCCGGTCGTCGCGGCCCGGCTGTTCGCCGAGGCGGGCTCCCGCGCGGTCGCCGCCGGGGCTGCCGGCTCGGCGATCACCCTGCTGGAGCGGGCGCACAGCCTCGTCGGCGAGGACTCCGACCCGGAGCTGCGGGCGGACGTGCTGCAGGCGTTGCTGCCGGCGCTGGCCGAGGCCGGCCGGTTCGACCGGGCGCTGCAGCTGGCCGGCACCCTGGACCGGCTGGCCGGCACCGGGCTGGACGCCTCCCGGCGGGCCGCGCTGCGCACCCGGCTGGCCCGGGTGGCCTGCCTGGCCGGTCGCTGGTCCGACGCCGCCGCGGAGCTGGCCGCCGCCCGCGACCTGCTCGGCGACCGGGCGACCGAGGCGGAGACCGCCGCGACCGACGTGGTCGAGGCGTTCCTGGCGCTGGGCTCCCCGGGGCCGGACGGCGGCGCCGCCGCGGAGGGACCGGCCCGGCGGGCGGCCGAGGTGGCCGACCGGCTGCCGCTGCCGGAGGTCGCGGTCGACGCTTGGCAGGCGCTGGGGCTGGTCGCCCGCTCCCGCGACCTCACCCGGTCCAACGAGTGCTTCCGGCGGGCCCGGGCGGTCGCGGAGGCGCACCGGCTGTCCACCGCCCAGGTGTACGCGACGATCCGGCTCGGCACGAACCTCTGGCTGGCCGACGGCGACGTCCGCGAGCTGGAGCGGGCCCGGGCCGACGCGGCGCGACTGGGCATGGTGGTGATCGTCTACACGGTCGACGCGAACCTGGCCGTGCACGCGGTCCTGCGGGGCGAGTTCGACCGGGCCACCGAGCTGGTCGACGCCTGTCTGCCCAGCGCGGGGCGGCTGCGGCTGACCCAGCTGTGCCGGCACATGCTGATGGCCCGCGCCGCGGTCGCCGCGCACCGCGGCCGGCGGCGGGAGATGGAGCAGGCGATCGAGCAGTTCCGCGACTGGGGCGGCGACGCGGCCCCGGAGCTGTCGCTGGTGCACGGCCTGGCCGGCGCGTTCTGCGCGCTGCTGGAGGACGACCCGGCCCGGGCCCGGCAGGAGTTGGCCCGGGCCGCCGCGGTCGAGGAGGCCAACCCGAGCGGCTACCTGCTGACCGGCCGGCACGGCCTGGCACTGCTGCTGGACGTGCTGGCCGGCGAGGTCGGCCGGGCCGAGCTGGACGCGGCCGCCGCCGCGGCCGCCGGCGGGGTCGGCTGGAACCGGCAGTTCGGCCTGCTGGCCCGGGCCGTGCTGCTGGGCCGGGACGGGCGCCCGGCCGACGCGGCGGCGGCGGTCGCGGCCGCCGGATCCGTGGGCGCGGGCTTCGTCACCGCCCGGCACCTGGGCCTGCGGCTGGTCGCCGAGGCCGCGCACGCCGACGGCTGGGGCGAGCCGGCCGACTGGCTCCGGGCGGCCGAGGACCACTTCTACCGGTCCGACGTGCCCGCCATGGCCAGCGCCTGCCGGGCCCTGCTGCGTACCTTCGGCGAGTCGGTGCAGCAACGCCGTACCGGCACCGACCGGGTGCCGCGGGCACTGCGCGCGGCCGGCGTCACCGCCCGCGAGCACGAGGTGCTCGAGCTGCTGGTGCACCGGCTGACCAACCGGGCGATCGCCGACCGGCTGCACATCTCGCCCCGGACGGTGGAGAAGCACGTGGCCGCACTGATCATGAAGACGCACCGGACGGACCGGACCGCCCTCAGCGAGCACGCCGGTCACCTCCTCGCCGACGAGCCCACCGGCTGACGCCCACCCCGGACCCCCGCCGACGATCTTGAGGTAACTACATCTGGCCCGGGCCCGGTCCTACGGTGTCCAGCGGCTCGGGTCGCTGGACGCCATCCATCTGGCGACGGCGGATCCGTTCCTGGCGGCCCTGACGGGTTTCGTCACCTACGACGCCGAACTGGCGTCGGCCGCGGTGTTCGGGGGCGGCGACACCCGGGGACCGTAGAGGGCAGGGCTTCTTTATTGGGATCGCGAGGCATGCCACTCGGAGGGGGAGGGCAGCGCGCGAAGGCTCGACCCGCTTTCCCGCTCGCCGGGCAGGGGAGCGTGGACGCGACGGCCGCAGCGGCGCACCCAGGCCATCACGGTGCGCACGGACTGCCCGGACTGCCCGGCGCGCGCCGGGCGCTGTTCCAGAGGTCAGTCGAGGAAGTGGATTGGCCTGGCGGCGTCGTGCACGGCGGCGGCCGCCCTGCTGAGCTCGCGCGTCCACGCCGTGACGTCGTCCAGGCCCCCTGCGAGGGACAACACGGCCGCGGGGCTCGGAAGCGTCGCCGCCGCGCCGAGGCAGACGGCGTCGACCGCTGGCGCGGTCATCTCCGGGCTTAGCCGACGCCCGGTCCCATCGGCTGACCGACCGCACCGGTGTGCCGGTGGAGATCCGCTGGGACTCCTCGAGCGCTTCGAGTCGCACCCGCGGCCGGTGGGCGTACCACCTCGACTGGTCCGCCGGCCCCACCCGGGCGGCGATGCGCGAGCTCGTCGACCAGGTCCTGCCCGAAGTCGCCGGTGACCCGCCGGCGCTCGACCGCAGTGAGCTGGTGTACGTACGGACCATGACGCCGGCCGCCGTCGCCCTGGCCATGATCGCGAGCGTGCAGCGCGGGGGGCCGGCCCTCGACGGCCATCGGGACGCCTACGCACTGGAGCGGGCGCTGGAGGAGGTCGACTACCCCGAGCGCGGCACGGGCGAAGCGCAGGAACTCGCCGGCCGCCTCGGCCGCCTCACCGGCTGGGACACCGACCGGATGGCCGAGCTCCTCGACGGCCCCGGCCTGGCCGCCCTCACCGGCGACCTCGGCCCGGACCCGACCGGCACGGTCGTCCCCCTCACCGGCCCGACCCGGGCCGAGCAGTGACCGGCGTCGCCCGCCACCCCACTGTGACACGGACGGGCGGGCTTGCCGCAAGAGGGGGGAGATGTCGCAGACTCCTCGACCGCGCCCCGGAGGGGCGCCGGTGCGGAGTCGAGACGAGGGAGCACAGCACGTGAAAGACGTGGACGGCAGCAGCTACACGGCGGTGACCTTGGACGCCTGCTGGCACCTCAGCGGGCCGTTCTTCCACGGCACGCGCGTAGCGCTGCAGGTCGGAGACGAGCTAGTCCCCGGGCGCGTGTCGAACTTCCACCCCGGTCGCGTGATGAACTACATCTACTTCACCACGCTCATGGACACCGCGGCCTGGGGCGCCGAGCTCGCCACGGCGCTGACCGGGCAGCAGCAGCGCGGCTACGTGTACGAGGTGGAGCCCACCGGGCCCTTCGAGGACGACCCGAACCTCACGAACAAGAAGTTCCCCGGCAACCCCACTCAGTCCTACCGGTCCCGCCACGCGCTGCGCGTCACGCGGCAGATCGACAACTGGCAGGGCCACGACCGCGAGACGCTCGACAAGATGCTCAACTCTCTGCGGCTTCTGCGTGAGCAGGGTCGCGACGTCATCGAGGACTGACGGAGAAGCTTGCGGCTCGTCCCGTAGAGGAACCCTCACCGTCGGGCTTGGGCCGGTGGTCGTTCTCGCTGACGACCTAGTTCTCCCCGGATAATGAGCATTATCCGCTGAGTTACCGGTGAACTCGGTGGATAAGATCGGCGACGCACCGGTCGCATCGCCCGGAAAACTCAGCGGATAAGACGGACGGTCCTCGTCCGGTCTTGTGGTTTGGTCCATCATCGCTGTCCGAGGAGGCCCAGACCCGTGCAGAACGCTGAGGATCCGTCCGGCGGGGCGCCGGACGGCGACACCGCCGCATCCGGCGCCCGACTGGCCGGCGGGCCACCGGTCGGCGGGCGACCGGCTGCTGGGCGACCGGCTTCTGGGCAACCCGCGCCCTCGGTCCCGCTGCCGGGGCCGGGCGGTGCGTCCGGGCGGCGGACCGTCGTGCCGGACCTGGACCAGGAGCTGACCGCGGCCCTGAGCCAGCTGGGGGAGGCGTTACGAGCGCTGGAGGACTGGGTCGCCGGGGACCCGGACGCCGACGCGGCCGAACCGGACCCGCCGCAGGGCTGGGAGCCGCCGCTGGCCGGGGGCGCCGCGGCCGCGGCGCTGGACCGGGTCGATGCCGCGGTGCGCCCGACGCAGGGCCCGCCGGACCGGCCCGGGCAGGGTCCGCGGATGCTCGGCCCCGACGGCCGCTACGAGCACGTGCCGCTGCGGGTCGTCCAGCTCGACCAGGCCGACCTGGACACCCTGGCCG
>CADCTP010000206.1 GCA_902805565.1 uncultured Mycobacteriales bacterium | reverse complement strand
CCCGGAAGTGGCTGTCGGGCCGGGGGGCGCTGTCGGTCCGGGAGGTGCCATCAGGCCGGGGGGCGCTGTCGGTCCGGGAGTGGCCGTCGGTCCGGGAGGCGCCGTCGGTCCGGGGCACGCCGTCGGTCCGAGAGATGCCGTCCGTCCGGGAGGCGCCATCAGGCCGGGAGAAGCCGCCGGTCCGGGAATGGCTGTCGGACCGGGAGATGCCGTCGGTCCGGGGCGGCGCGTCCGGCCGGCCGGGGCCGCCCGGCCGGGTGACGGCGCCGTCCGGCCGGGGCGGGCTGTCGTCCCGGACCGGCGGCAGGAACCGGTCGTCGCGCCGTACCGGCCGGGACGCCGCCTCGTCGGCCGCGCGCGCGGCCACCGCCAGCGGCGTCACCGCGGTGATCGTCCGGGCGTGGAACTCCTCCGCGCTCAGCTGCTCGGCCGCCGGGTCGACCGGCGTCAGCGCCCGCCGGGCCAGGTCGAAGGCCCAGGTCGCGGAGTGCTGCCGGTCCGAGCCGTGCCGCCAGGCCAGCCGTACGGTCCAGCCGCCGTCCTCCAGCCGCCACGAGTCCCACTGGAACGTCGCCGGGTCCGTGCCCCGGCTGACCAGCCGCTCCTCGACCAGCGTGCCGAGCACCTCGGGCGCCGGCGGCCGCAGCTGGCTGGTCCGGGCCTGCGCCACCACCCGGTCGCGCTCCTGCAGCACCGCCGAGGCGAACCGCAGCACCCGGTCCAGCGGCATCCCCGAGGACGCGGCCACCGACTCGGCGGACTCGCCGCCGCGGACCCGCATCTGGATCTCCCGCGGCCGCAGCGGGTTGTCCATCTCGATCTCGATCTGGCCGAGCCGGGTCAGGTCGCCGCGGCAGGCGGCGCGCACCCGGTCGTCGACCGGCAGCCGGTAGGACTCCCCGGTCGGGCTCTCCAGCACCAGGCTGGCGCCGTCCTCGGCGAGCCCGACGAGTCGCAGCTGTCGCATCTCCCCGCCTCCGGCCCGTCAGTATTCGTCGTTGGGCCAGGCTACGGGGCCGACCGAAACCGTCCGACCGCGACACGCGGAGCCCGTCCCGAAGCCGGCCGCCGCACGCAGGGCACCGGAAGATCGCCGCAGGCGGCACCCGGTACGCCGACCGGGCGGCCCGACCTACCCGAGCTTGTCGACCACGAAGTCGATGCAGGCGGTGAGGGCCTCGACGTCGTCCGGGTCGACCGCCGGGTACATCCCGATCCGCAGCTGGTTGCGGCCGAGCTTCCGGTACGGCTCGGTGTCCACGATGCCGTTGGCCCGCAGCACCGCGGCCACCGCCGCGGCGTCGACCGTGTCGGCGAAGTCGATGGTGCCCACGACCAGCGAGCGCAGCGCCGGGTCGGACACGTACGGCGTCGCGAACGGCGACTTCTCCGCCCACGAGTAGAGCCGGGACGAGGAGTCGGTGGTCCGGCCGACCACCCAGTCGAGCCCGCCGTTGCCGTTCATCCAGTCGAGCTGGTCGGCCATCAGCCAGAGCGTCGCCAGCGCCGGGGTGTTGTACGTCTGGTTCTTGCCGGAGTTGTCCACCGCGGTCGCCAGGTCCAGCGACGGCGGGATCCACCGGTCGGTGCCGGCGATCTCGGCCACCCGCTCCAGCGCCGCCGGCGAGAACGTGGCCAGCCACAGCCCGCCGTCGGAGCCGAAGTTCTTCTGCGGGGCGAAGTAGTAGACGTCGGTGGCGCCGATGTCGACCGGCAGGCCGCCGGCGGCCGAGGTGGCGTCGACGAGGACCAGCGCGCCGTCGGTGCCGTCCGGCCGGGCCACCGGGGCCATCACGCCGGTCGAGGTCTCGTTGTGCGCCCACGCGTACGCGTCGATGCCGGCCTCGGCCCGGGCAGCCGGTGCGCTGCCCGGGTCGGCGCGGAGCACCGAGGGCTCGCCGAGGAACGGCGCCCCCGCCGTCACCTCGGCGAACTTCGAGGAGAACTCGCCGAACACCAGGTGCTGCGCCCGCTCCCGCACCAGCCCGAACGCCGCCGCGTCCCAGAACGCGGTGGCGCCGCCGTTGCCCAGCACCACCGCGTACCCCTCGGGCAGCGAGAACAGCGCGGCCAGCCCGGACCGCACCCGCCCGACCAGGTCCTTCACCGGAGCCTGCCGGTGCGAGGTCCCCAGCACCGCGGCGCCCGGACCGGCCAGCGAGGCCAGCGCCTCCGGCCGCACCTTGGACGGTCCGCAGCCGAACCGGCCGTCGCGGGGCTTGAGGTCGTCGGGCAGCGAGATCTGGGGTGCGGTCACCCCACCATGGTGCGTCAGCCGCCCTGGGTCTTGAACTCCGGGGCCATCGTCCGGAAGCCCTCGACCTCCTCGGGCTTGCGCGGGCCGGCGCCCTGGTAGCGCGCGGACGGCCGGACCAGCTTGTTCAGCCGCTTCTGCTCCATGATGTGCGCGCTCCACCCGGCGGTCCGGGCGCAGGTGAACATCGAGGTGAACATGTGCGGCGGCACCTCGGCGAAGTCCAGCACCACCGCGGACCAGAACTCGACGTTCGTCCGCAGCGGGCGGTCCGGGTAGCGCGCGGTCAGCTCCTCGATCGCGGCCTTCTCCAGCGCCTCGGCCACCTCGACCCGGCGGGAGCCCAGCTCCTGGGCGGTGCGGCGGAGCGTACGGGCGCGCGGGTCCTCGGCCCGGTAGACCCGGTGCCCGAAGCCCATCAGCCGCTCCTTGCGGTCCAGCAGGCCCTTGACGTAGCCGACCGGGTCGCCGGAGCGCTCGACGTCGTCGAGCATCTTCAGCACCCGGGACGGCGCGCCGCCGTGCAGCGGGCCGGACAGCGCGCCGATCGCGGCGGAGATCGCGGCCGCGCCGTCGGCGCCGGTGGAGGCGACGATCCGGGCGGTGAAGGTGGAGGCGTTGAGGCCGTGCTCGGCGGCGGAGACGAAGTACGCGTCGACCGCCTTGACGTGCGCCGGGTCCGGCTCGCCGCGCCAGCGGATCATGAACCGCTCGACGATCGTCTTCGCGGTGTCGATCTCCTTCTGCGGCACCGCCGGCAGCCCCAGGCCGCGGGCGGACTGCGCCACGAACGACATCGCGGTCACCGAGATGCGGGCCAGGTCGTCGCGGGCCTGCGCGTCGTCGATGTCGGTGAACTGCCCGAGCCCCCAGTACGGCGCCATCATCGCGATCGCGCTCTGCACGTCCACCCGGATGTCGCCGGAGTGCACCGGGATCGGGAACGGCTCCGCCGGCGGCAGGCCCGGGTTGAACTTCCCGTCGACCAGCAGCCCCCAGACGTTGCCGAACGCGACCTTGCCGACGAGATCCTCGATGTCCACGCCGCGGTAGCGCAGCGCGCTGCCTTCCTTGTCCGGTTCGGCGATCTCGGTCTCGAAGGCGACGACGCCCTCGAGGCCCGCCTTGAAGTCCTCCGACATGCGCATCTCCCCGGCCTGGAATCGGATGGTGCATGTCATCTTGCCCATGCGCCGTCGCCTTGACGACACCGGTGGGCGCCCCGCCGCCGCGAGGGGGAGGATGGCGCGGTGCCCGACCTCTCCTCCGTGACCGGCATGCGCCGCTCGTACGCGCGGGGCGCGCTGTCCGAGGCCGACCTGGCCGGCGACTGGGTGACGCAGTTCACCCGCTGGTTCGACGAGGTCGCCGGCTCCGGCCTGGTGGTCGAGCCGAACGCGATGGTGGTGGCCACCGCCACCCCGGACGGCCGGCCCTCCGCCCGGACCGTGCTGCTGCGCGGGGTCGACGCCGCCGGCTTCGTCTTCTTCACCAACTCCGGCTCCCGCAAGGGCCGTGAGCTGGCCGCCAACCCGGCGGTGTCGCTGCTGTTCTCCTGGGTGCCGGCCGAGCGGCAGGTCGTCGTCACCGGCACGGCCGCCCCGGTCGACGCCGCCGAGTCCGACGCCTACTGGGCCTCCCGCCCGCGGGACTCGCGGCTGGCCTCGGCGGCCAGCGACCAGTCCACCGTGGTGCCGTCCCGGGAGGTCCTGGAGGCCCGGCTGGCCGAGCTGGCGGAGCGCTTCCCGGACGAGGTGCCGCGGCCGGCCGGCTGGGGCGGGATCCGGGTCGCCCCGGACTCGGTGGAGTTCTGGCAGGGCCGGCCGGCCCGCCTGCACGACCGGCTGCGGTACCGGGCGACCGACGACGGCTGGGTGGTGGAACGGCTCTCCCCGTGAGCGGACGGCTCCGCCGGATCGCGATCGACACCGCCCCGCTGGCGTACCCGGCGTACCGCCGGCTGTTCGTCGGCCAGGCGGTGTCGTTCGTCGGGTTCCAGGTCACCGCGGTGGCGGTCCCGGTCCAGGTGTACGACATCACCCGCTCGTCGTTCTGGGTCGGCGTCCTCGGCCTGGTCGGGCTGGTGCCGCTGATCGTCTTCGGGCTGTGGGGCGGCGCGGTCGCCGACGCCGTCGACCGGCGCGCGCTGCTGCTGGTCTCGGCGACGGTGACCTGGGCAGGAGGCCGTGCGCCGCTGACCCGCCGCCGCTGACCTGCCGCCGGCCGGTCGCTGACCCGCCGCTGACGCGCCGCCGGCCCGCCCCGATGATTGCGGCTCAGAGGGCGAGCACGGTCAGCGCCGGCACCAGCAGCGCCGCGGCCACCAGGAACGATCGCAGTCCCAGCCGGAACAGCCGGAACTTCGTCTCCGCGATGCCGGCCAGCGCCCGCGCCGTTGTCCAGGCCTCCCGGCGGCGGTCGGCGGAATCCAGCCGGAGCAGGTCGGCGACCTCGGCCCGGGCCACCGAGGGCCAGGAGAACCGGCTGAAGCGGGTCCGCACCACCCGGGGCGACAGCACCCGCGCGCACTGCAGGGCGGCGTACAGCCCGGCCAGCACGCTCGCCGCCAGCATCCCGACGCCGATCCACTCGCTCACCCCGTGCGGCGGCAGCACGTCCCGCTGGTTGGTCACCGCGCCGAGCAGCACGCTCACCGCCGCGATGAGGAACCCGGCCTTGGTGTCGGCGTTGACGATCTGGAGGTGGAAGACCTCGGCCGCGAGCAGCGCGTCGGCCACGTCCGTCTCGTCCGGGTCCGGCACCGCGGCCCGCCTCCTGCGCACCGCAGCACCGTAGAGGGCACCGTGCCCACCCGACCGCGCAGGTCGGCCTTATCCGGCGGGGTCCTAGCCGGCGAGGGCGGCCGCTCCGGTGCGCAGGTCGGCCACCAGGGCGTCGTACGCGGCCTGCCGGCCCTCGTCCGGCACCCGCAGCACCGCGGACGGGTGCGCGGTGGCCATGATCCAGGCCGAGTGGACCGCCGCGTCCTCCTCGAACAGGGTCCCCTCGCCGCCCCCGCCGGCCGGCTCGAACGGCACCAGCTGTCCGCGCTGCTTGGTGATCCGGAACGCGTTGCCGAACATCGCCTTCGCCGCGGTCGCCCCCAGGCAGACGATCAGCTCCGGGTTGACCAGGGCCAGCTCCGCGTCCAGCCACGGCCGGCAGGCCGCCACGTGCTCCGGCCCGGGCGTCTGGTGCAGCCGCCGCTTCGCGGTCTGGGTGAACCGGAAGTGCTTGACCGCGTTCGTCACGTACGTCTGGGAGCGGTCGATGCCGGCCTCCTCCAGCGCCCGGTCCAGCAGCCGCCCGGCCGGCCCGACGAACGGCTCGCCCTTGCGGTCCTCGACGTCGCCGGGCTGCTCGCCGATGAACAGCACCCGGGCGTCGGCGGGGCCCGTGCCGAAGACGGTCTGGGTGGCCGGCTCCCACAGCGGGCAGGCCGTGCACCGCGCCGCCGCGTCCCGGACGCCGTCGAGGCCGACGCCGGTGGGCGGGGACGCGACGGAGAACTCCTTGGTCGCCATGACCGGAGGTTCTCCCCGGAGCTAGTCCTGGTACACCCAGGGCCGCTGCCCGGTCGGGTACGGGCCCTGCAGCGGGACGACCGCGCGGCCGTTGGCCGGGTCGACGTGCGGCGGTGGCCCACCGGCCGGCACCGGCCCGGTGAACGGCACCGGCGGCTGCCCGGACGGGCTCACGCCGAGGTCCGCCGGCGCGGCCGGCGCGGGCTGGGTCGTGGGCTGCGCGAACGGTGCCGGAGCCGCCGAGCCGTCGGCGTACTCCCACGGCTGCCGGCCGATCGCCCACGGACCGGGTACCGGGTGCACCAGCCGGCCGTTCGCCGGGTCGACGTACTGGCCGGGCGCGTACGGCACCGGGGCCGGGACCGGCTCCTGCCCGGAGGGCGCCCGGCCGACCTGCCCGGGCGTGCTGGAGACCTGGTGCGGCTGGCCGGGGCCGCCCGCCGGCGGCGCGGTCGGG
>CADCTP010000205.1 GCA_902805565.1 uncultured Mycobacteriales bacterium | reverse complement strand
CGGCGACCAGCCGGACGTCGAGCAGCCCCAGTCCCGCCTTGGCGTCGGTGGAGGCGACCGCGACGGCCTCGGCCACCGAGCGCACCGAGTGGTCCAGCCTGAGCCCGGCGTCCCACACCGGGTACCAGACGGCGTCGGCCACCCCGGCGACGTCCGGCCGGCCGCGGTGCAGCAGCACCAGGTCCAGGTCCGAGTACGGCGCCGGCTCCCGGCGGCCCAGCCCGCCCACGGCGACCAGCGCCACCCCGTCCGGGTCGTCCAGCCGCTCCCGCAGCCAGCCGTCGTACAGGCCGGTCAGGGCGGACCGCAGCGGCGCCCCGGCCGGCCCGCCCGCCAGCAGCGCGGCCCGCCCGTCCTTCAGCTCGGTGGCCGTTCCCATGTCACTCCCCGCACCCGTGCACGGAACGGGGCCCGGACCGGTGCGGCGGGCCGCACCGGGTCCGGGCCCCGGGGACGATCAGAGGGCGTCGGCCCCGCGCTCACCCGTACGCACCCGCACCACCGAGTCGACCGGGGTCACCCAGACCTTGCCGTCGCCGATCTTGCCGGTCCGCGCGGACTCCGCCACGGTCTCGACCACCTTCTCGGCGTCGAGGTCGTCGACGAGCACCTCGATACGCACCTTCGGCACCAGGTCCACGGTGTACTCCGCGCCCCGGTAGACCTCGGTGTGGCCCTTCTGCCGGCCGTAGCCGCGGACCTCGGAGACGGTGAGGCCCAGCACCCCGAGGGTCTCCAGCGCCGACTTCACGTCCTCCACCTTGAACGGCTTCACGATCGCCGTCACCAGCTTCATGCCGTCACCCCCTGCCGGGCGTTCGCGTCGGCCGGAGTGTAGGACCCGACGCTGCCACCGCTGTTGTCGTACGCCGTCTCGGCGTGGGTGGTCTCGTCGATGCCCTGCAGCTCGTCGTCCCGGGAGATCCGGAACCCGATGGTCTTGTCGACGATGAAGCCGATGACCAGGGTGAGGACGAAGGAGTAGCCGCCGACCGCGAGGACCGCGACCGCCTGCTTGCCCAGCAGGCTCAGGCCGCCGCCGTAGAACAGGCCCTCCGGGCCGCCGGTCACCGTGTCGGTGGCCAGCAGGCCGATGATCAGCGAGCCGATGATCCCGCCGACCAGGTGGACGCCGACGACGTCGAGCGAGTCGTCGTAGCCGCCCTTGTACTTGAAGGACACCGCGAAGGCGCAGGCGCCACCGGCGACCAGGCCGACGACGATCGCGCCCATCGGGTTGACCGCGGCGCAGGACGGGGTGATCGCGACCAGGCCGGCGACCGCGCCGGAGGCGAAGCCGACCGCGGTGGCGTGGCCGTTGCGCAGCCGCTCCACCCCGATCCAGGCCAGCGCGGCGGCGGCAGTGGCGACCTGGGTGTTCATGAAGGCGATGGCCGACAGGCCGTTCGCCGCGACGGCGGAGCCGGCGTTGAAGCCGAACCAGCCGAACCACAGCAGCGCCGCGCCGAGCAGCACGAACGGCACGTTGTGCGGGCGGCCCGGGTCGCGCGGCCAGTTGACCCGCTTGCCCAGGATGAAGGTCAGCGCCAGGGCCGCGGCACCGGCGTTGACGTGGACCGCGGTGCCGCCGGCGAAGTCCAGCGCCTGCAGCCGGTCGGCGATCCAGCCACCGTCGCCGTCGTCGAAGGCGAACACCCAGTGCGCCACCGGGAAGTAGACGACCGTCGCCCAGAGGATGACGAACAGCACCCAGCCGCCGAACTTGGCGCGGTCGGCGATCGCCCCGGAGATCAGCGCGACCGTGATGATCGCGAACATCAGCTGGAACGAGGAGAACGTCAGCTCCGGCAGCGTCCCGCTGACCTGGTCGAGCGTGCCCTGCATCCCGACCTTGTCGAGGTTGCCGAGCAGCCCGGACCCGATGTCGGAGCCGAAGGCGAGCGAGTACCCGTACAGGACCCAGAGGATGGTGACGACTCCGATGGAGACGAAACTCATCATCATCATGTTCAGGACGCTCTTGGCCCGGGCGAGCCCGCCGTAGAAGAACGCCAGTCCCGGGGTCATCAGCAGCACCAGGGCGCTTGCCATCAGGATCCAGGCGGTGTCGCCGGTGTCGATTTCCATGGTCCTCCCCTCCTGTTGCCGGGAAGGATGGCGACACGCTGTTTCCCCGTGACGACACACCAGTTTCCGCGCCGTGAACTGTGGCCCGGCCGGACGTCGCCCAGGTTTCGCCCGGCGTCCCGCCGGACCCGCAGGTCAGCCGGCGGGTACGGACCGGCGCCGGTCGCCCGCCCGGACGCCGCCGAGGTCGCGGGCGGGCCCGGCCGCGGTCAGCGCGGCGGGCCGAAGATGCCCTGGCCCGGGGACAGGATCCGGCGCGGGTCCCAGGTCGCCTTGGCCGCCGCGAACGCCGGGTAGTCGCGGCCGTAGTGCCGCTGCCAGTCCCGCCGGGTCAGCTCCACCGACCCGATCGGGTAGCGGGTGCCGCCGACGGCCACGCCCCGGTCGTACAGGTCCCGGTTGCCGGCCAGCTGGGACTCCACCGTCGTCGGCGGCACCGTCGTGCGCAGCAGCGAGAACAGGAACGCCACCCGCTCCTCCGGCAGCCGCACGAACCGCGGCCGCACCCGCCCCGGCCGGAACGGGTACAGCAGGACCGGTCCCTGCCCGGTGTCGGCCAGGGTCAGCGTGTCCAGCGTCCCCCGCACCACCTCGGCGGTCCGGCTCGCCGGCAGGAACATGTCCAGCCAGGGATGCGGCAGGTACCACGCCCCGATGGACTTGAGGAACTCCACCGTGGGCCGGAGCCGGTCGATCCACTCCGCGTACGTGTAGTCGGTGGTGACCGTGCGGGCCGGGTCGTGCCGCAGGCCCCGGGTCACCGCCGCGTCGTCCGGCCGGTCGCCGGTGAAGTACACCGCCGAGTCGACGAAGAACTCCCAGCCGTCGTCGGCCGCGGTCCGCGCGGCCTGGCCCTCCAGCGAGTCGAACCGCCGGCCGGCCAGCAGCCGGCGCTGGTCGCCGAGGTAGGTGTCCAGGTCGGTGTAGTACAGCGAGTACCCGCGGGCCGAGGCCGGCGCCGGCACCAGCGCCACCGTGGCGCGGACCACGACCGCCAGCTGGCCCAGGCTGCCCAGCACCGACTCGAACAGCGCCCGGTGCCGGGTCGGCGAGCAGCGGACCAGCTCGCCGGTGCCGGTGACGACCTCCAGCTCCAGCACGGTGTCGACCTGCATGCCGTACGTCTGGGTGGTGCCGCCGATGCCGCCGGCGTTCAGGGTGCCGCCGACGGACAGGTCGAGGTAGTCGGTGAGGACCGGCGGGGTCAGGCCGCGGGCCAGCGTCGCGGTGGCCAGCTCGAACCAGGTCACCCCGGCGTCCACGGTGGCCCGGTCGGACCGGATCTCGTGCACCCGGTCCAGCGTCCGGGAGTCGATGACCACCCCCGCGCCGACCTGCGCCTGCCCGAACGTGCTGTGCCCCTGGCCGCGGACCGACACCGCGATCCGGTGCCGGGCGGCGTAGCGGACCAGGGCGACCACGTCGGCCACCGAGCCGGGCCGCAGCACCGCCAGCGGGGTGCGCCGGACGATGTGCCCGTAGTCGTCGCCGGCCTCGGCGAGCGCGGCGGGGTCGGTGGTGAGCTCGCCGTCGAGGTCCGGGACGGCGACCGCGCCGGCCGGGGTGCTCTCCGCCGCCTGGGCGGCGGTCACCCAGCCGCCGCGCAGCGGGTCGAACGCCACGATCGCCGCACCGGCCAACGTGGTCGTGAGGAAGCGTCGGCGGTCGAGCGCACGGGACATTCCGGCCTCCGGGATGCATCGGGGACCTCAGTCAAACACCCTCCCGCCGGGGCGTTCCGGCCGGGGGACGAATCAGGCGGTCTCGCCCAACAGCGCGTCCACGAACGACTCCGGCTCGAACGGGGCCAGGTCGTCCGGCCCCTCCCCCAGCCCGACCAGCTTGACCGGGACGCCGAGCTCGCGCTGCACCGAGACCACGATGCCGCCCTTGGCCGTGCCGTCCAGCTTGGTCAGCACGATGCCGGTGACGTCCACGGCCTCCATGAACACCCGGGCCTGCACCACGCCGTTCTGGCCGGTGGTGGCGTCCAGCACCAGCAGCGTCTCGTCCACCGGGCCCTGCTTGGACACCACCCGCTTGATCTTGCCGAGCTCGTCCATCAGGCCGACCTTGGTGTGCAGCCGGCCGGCCGTGTCGATCAGGACGGTGTCCACGCCGAGGTTGTCCTCGGTCTCGGTGCCCGCCTTGACCGCGTCGAACGCGACCGATGCCGGGTCCCCGCCCTCCGGCCCGCGGACCACCCGGGCGCCGACCCGGGACGCCCAGGTCTCCAGCTGGTCGGCGGCGGCGGCCCGGAAGGTGTCGGCCGCGCCGAGCAGGACCGTACGGCCGTCGGCGACCAGCAGCCGGGCGATCTTGCCGCAGGTGGTCGTCTTGCCGGTGCCGTTGACGCCGACGACGAGCAGCACGGCCGGCCGGCCGTCGCCGTGCGGGATGGTGTGCAGCGTGCGGTCCAGGTCCGGCCGCAGCGCGGTGACCAGCTCGTCGGCCAGCAGCGCCCGCAGCTCGCCCTCGGAGCGGGTGCCGAGCACCTTGGTCCGGGTGCGCAGCCGCTCGACGATCTCGGTGGTCGCGGTCACCCCGACGTCGGCGGTCAGCAGCGCGTCCTCGACCTCCTCCCAGGCGTCCTCGTCCAGCTTCTCCCGGGACAGCAGGCCGAGCAGGCCGCGGCCGAGGGTGGACTGGGACCGGGACAGCCGGGAGCGCAGCCGGACCATCCGCCGGGCCGCGGCCTCCGGCACGTCGAGCGCCGGCTCCGCCGGGGCGACGACGACCGGTGGCGCCTCGTCCTCGTCCTCGACCGTCGGGGCCGTGGTGGTCGTGGTGCCCAGCGGCGGCAGGCTGTCCGCGGGCGGCAGCGGACCGGTGCCCCGCCGGCGCCGCGGGGTCACGAGCGCGACCACCGCCACCAGCAGGACGACCAGGATCGCGACGCCCAGGATCAGGAACTCCATGCGTCGATCCTCTCAGGAGGAAGGTCGCCGGTCCTCCGCGGGACCGACCCCGCAGCGGTACCCGCGACGACCCGGACACCATCCCCGCGCCGGGCCGGCACCCCGCGCCGGCCGCCGGTTACGCCGTCCGCCGGCTACGCCGTCCGCCGGACCAGGCCGGTCTCGTAGGCCAGGATCACCGCCTGCACCCGGTCCCGCAGGCCGAGCTTGGCCAGGATGTGGCCGACGTGGGTCTTGACCGTGGTCTCGGAGAGGTGCAGCCGGGCGGCGATCTCCGCGTTGGAGGCGCCGCCGGCCACCTCGAGCAGCACCTGGCGCTCCCGCTCGGTGAGCACGTCGAGCCGGTCCGGGCCGGCGGCGGCGTCGGGGAGGTCGCGGGCCACCCGGTCCAGCAGCCGCCGGGTGGTGGAGGGCGCCAGCACGGCGTCGCCGCGGTGCACCGAGCGGATCGCGCCCAGCAGGTCGTCCGGGCGGGCGTCCTTGAGCAGGAAGCCACCGGCGCCGGCCCGCAGCGCCGCGAACGCGTACTCGTCCAGGTCGAAGGTGGTCAGCACCAGCACCCGCACCGCCGGCTGCCGGGCGACCAGCCGCCGGGTGGCCTCCACCCCGTCCATCCGGGGCATCCGGACGTCCATCAGCACGACGTCGGCGCCGGTCGCCGCCAGCGCGGCCAGCGCCTCGCCGCCGTCGCCGGCCTCCCCCACCACCCGCATGTCCGGCTGGGCGTCGACCACCATGGCCAGCCCGGCCCGGACCAGCTCCTGGTCGTCGGCCAGGAACACCCGGATCACCGGGCACCGCCGGGGACCGGCAGCCGCGCGGTGACCCGGAAGCCGCCGTCCGGCCCGATCCCGGCCGCGGTCGTCCCGCCGGCCAGCGCCACCCGCTCCCGCATCCCGACCAGGCCCTGGCCACCCGTCCCGGCGGACACCGGCCCGCGGCCGTCGTCGCGGACCTCGACGACCAGCTCCGGACCGGTCCAGGCGAGCTCGACCCGGGCCGCGGCACCCGGGCCGGCGTGCTTGAGCGTGTTCGTCAGCGACTCCTGCACCAGCCGGTAGACGGCCAGGCCGGTGGCGGCGCCGACCCGGACCGGGTTGCCGGTCCCGGCGTACGCCACCGGCAGGCCGGCCGCCCGGACCCGGGCCAGCAGGTCGAGCAGGTCGGCCAGGCCCGGCTGCGGCGGCTCCGCCCCGCCCCCGTCGCCGAAGCCGGCCCCGGGACCACCGGCGCTTACGGGGACGGCCTCGTCGGCGCCGCCCGCCGCGGCACCGGGACGGCCGGGTGGGC
>CADCTP010000204.1 GCA_902805565.1 uncultured Mycobacteriales bacterium | reverse complement strand
CGCCGGTGACGGACGCCGCCGTGGGCGGCGGCGCCGGGCCGGTCCCGGTCGGGGGTGTGCCGGCCGCGGGTGCGCCGGTCGGGGGCGGCGCCGGCCCGGCATGATCGCGGCCGGCGTGTGCTGGGCTGAACGGGTGGGTAAAGTGCTCTGTCGATGGCCCGACAGGTGCACCTCTTCGACCGGCCCGCCCGCTTCGTCGCCGGGACCGTGGGCCAGCCCGGCGACCGCACGTTCTTCCTGCAGGCCACCGGGGCCGGCCGGACCGTGAGCGTCTCGCTGGAGAAGGTCCAGGTGGCGCTGCTGGCCGACCGGCTGGAGGAGCTGCTCGGCGAGGTGCAGCGCCGGCTGGGCACCCCGGCCGAGGCGGGGCCCGCGGCCGACGCCGAGGACAACGAGCCGCTGGACACGCCGGTGGACGAGGAGTTCCGGGTGGCCGCGATGGGCCTGGCCTGGGACGGCGACGCCGAGCTGGTCGTGGTCGAGGCCCAGGCCGCCGGCGAGGAGCCGACCGACGAGTCCACCATCCTGGAGGACGTCGAGGACGGGCCGGACGTGCTGCGGGTGCGGATCACCTCCGCCGAGGCCCGCGCGTTCATCGAGCGGGCCCGCCGGGTCGTGTCGGCCGGCCGGCCGCCGTGCCCGCTGTGCGGGCTGCCGCTGGACCCGGCCGGCCACGTCTGCCCCCGGCAGAACGGCTACCGGCGCGCGTCGGCGGCCTGAGCGGCGCCCGCAACCGCCATCCGCCACACTGGACCGGTGCCCCCATCGGAGGAGACGCCGGCCACGCTGGACGCGGAGCAGGCCCTCGACCTGTTACGGGCCGGCACCATCGAGATCGAGGGGCGCCTCGTCGACGCCTCCAACACCACCCTCTACTGCTCGCTGAGCTGCGACGGGGTGACCACCGCCTGCGTCTACAAGCCGGTGCGCGGCGAGCGGCCGCTGTGGGACTTCCCGGACGGGACGCTGGCCGAGCGCGAGGTCGCCGCGTACGTCGTCTCCGCCGCCCTCGGCTGGGACGTGGTGCCGCCGACCGTGCTGCGCGACGGGCCGCTCGGCGAGGGCATGGTGCAGCTGTGGATCGACGGCGACGAGACCGTCGACCTGGCCAGGCTGATCCGCGTCGACGTGCCGCCGCTGCGCCGGATGGTCGTCTTCGACGCCGTGGTGAACAACGCCGACCGCAAGGGCGGCCACCTGATCCCCACCCCGGCCGGCCACGTGTACGGCGTGGACCACGGCGTCTCCTTCCACCAGCAGGACAAGCTGCGCACCGTGCTGTGGGGCTGGGCCGGCGACCCGCTGCCCGAGGAGGCGGTCGACGCGCTGTCCGCGCTGCGGGCACTGCTGGAGGGCACGCTGGACGACGAGCTGTCGGCGCTGCTGACCCGCCGGGAGGTCGTCGCGGTCCGGCGCCGGGTGGACCGGCTGCTCACCTCGCGCCGGTACCCGGAGCCGTCGGGGGAGTGGCCCGCGATCCCGTGGCCGCCGTTCTGACGCGCTCGTCGTGGCTGCCGCTCGTCGCGGGGCTGCGGCTTCTCCGGCCGGCGACCTGACCACACCACGACGGTCGTGCCGCCGGGCGCGCGACCATGCCTGCCGCTGCCTGTGCCGCTGCTGGCCGCCCATGCCCCCGATGATCCGGCCGGTGCGATAAAGGAACCTTGCGCGGTCCGCGCCTCCTCAGTCCATCCGGCGCCGAGCGGCGAATCGTCCAGCTACTATTGCGATAAAGGAACCTCGCCGGTCCGGCCGGGTCCCCGACCTGACAAGGACCGGCGAGGATGGGCAGGTGGGGCGGGCCGAGGTGGTGGAGCGGGTGGCCGGCATGGTCCCGGCGCGGGGGACCGGTCGAGCGGTGCGAGTGGCGGTCGACGGGGTGGACGGCGCCGGCAAGACCACGTTCGCCGACGAGCTGGCGGCGGCGCTGGCCCGGCGGGGCCGGACCGTCGTCCGGGCCACCGTGGACCACTTCCACCACCCTCCGGCCATCCGGCACCGGCGCGGTCGCGGCTCGCCGGAGGGCTTCTGGCTGGACTCGTACGACTACCCGCGGCTGGTCGCGCTGCTGCTGGCCCCGCTGGGCCCCGGCGGCTCCGGGCTGGTGCGGACCGGCTGGTACGACGGCCGGGTCGAGGCCCCGGTGCGGGTCGCCCCGGCCCGGGTCCCGCCGGGCGCGGTGCTCGTGCTGGACGGGATCTTCCTGCACCGCGACGAACTGGTCGACCACTGGGACTTCTCGGTCCACCTGCACGTCGACTTCGCCGTCTCGGTGCCGCGGATGGCGGCCCGGGACGGCACGCCGCCGGACCCCGACCACCCGGCCCAGGCCCGGTACGTCCAGGGCCAGCGGCGTTACCTGGCCGCCTGCGACCCGGCGGCCCGGGCCCACGTGGTGATCGACAACACCCGGCTGGACGCCCCCGAGGTCACCCGGACCCGTGGGTAGGGTGGCGGCATGAGGTCCTGGTCGCGCCCGGAAGTCCCGCGACTGCCCGGCCGGGGCCGGCCGCTGCGGCTCACCGACACCGCGACGGGGGAGCTGCGCCCGACCTCGCCCGGCGGCACCGCCCGGATGTACGTCTGCGGCATCACGCCGTACGACGCGACCCACCTCGGCCACGCCGCGACGTACCTCAGCTTCGACCTGGTCCAGCGGGCCTGGCTGGACGCCGGCCACGACGTCCACTACGTGCAGAACGTCACCGACGTCGACGACCCGCTGCTGGAGCGGGCCGCCCGGGACGGCGAGGACTGGGTCGCGCTGGCCGAGCGGGAGACCGACCTGTTCCGCGCGGACATGACCGCGCTGCGGGTGCTGCCGCCCGAGCACTACGTCGGTGCGGTGGAGGCGATCCCGGAGATCGTCCCGCTGGTGCGCCGGCTCCTCGACCTGGGCGCGGCGTACCAGGTCGAGGAGGACATCTACTTCTCCGTCGGCTCCTCGGCCCGCTTCGGGTACGAGTCGGGGCTGGACGTGGCGACGATGCGGGCGCTGTTCGCCGAGCGCGGCGGCGACCCGGACCGGGCCGGCAAGAAGGACCCGCTGGACCCGGTGCTGTGGCGGGCCGCCCGGCCCGGCGAGCCGTCCTGGGACACCGAGCTCGGCCCCGGCCGCCCCGGCTGGCACATCGAGTGCGCGGCCATCGCGCTGAACCGGCTCGGCACCCGGATCGACGTCCAGGGCGGCGGCAGCGACCTGGCCTTCCCGCACCACGAGATGTCGGCGGCGCACGCCGAGGTGGCGACGGGGGAGTGGCCGTTCGCCCGGTCGTACGTGCACGCCGGGATGATCGCGCTGGACGGCGGGAAGATGTCGAAGTCGCGCGGCAACCTGGAGCTGGTGTCCCGGCTGCGGGCGGCCGGCACCGACCCCGCGGCGGTCCGGCTGGCGCTGCTGGGCGGGCACTACCGGGCCGACCGGGAGTGGTTCCCGGCGCAGCTCGCCGAGGCCGAGGCCCGGCTGTCCCGGTGGCGTGCCGCGGTCGCGCTGCCGGCCGGCCCGCCGGCCGGCCCGGTGCTCGACCGGGTCCGGGACCGGCTGGCCGACGACCTGGACACGCCGGCCTGCCTGGCCGCCGTCGACCGGTGGGCCGCCGAGGCGCTCACCCGCGGCGGCTCCGACGCCGACGCCCCGGCCCTGGTCCGGGACCTGGCCGACGCCCTGCTCGGCATCGGGCTCTGACCGTGCCGGAGTCGGTCGCCTTCGACCGGGTCGCCGCCTCCTACGACGACACCCGGGGCGGGATGGAGCGCGGCCGGCAGGTCGCCGCGGCGCTGGCGGAGCTGCTGCCGACGGGCGGCCCGCTGCTCGAGGTCGGCGTCGGCACCGGGCTGATCGCGGCCGGCATGGCCGAGCTCGGCCGCCCGCCGCTCGGGGTCGACCTCAGCGTGCCGATGCTCGCCCGGGCCCGCGACCGCATTCCCGGCCGGCTCGCCGTCGGTGACGCCCTGCGGCTGCCGGTGCGCGCCGGCTCGGTCGCCGGGGCGTACCTGGTGCACGTCCTGCACCTGGTCGCGGACGTCCCCGCGACCCTGGCCGAGCTGCGCCGGGTGCTGCGGCCCGGTGGCGTGCTCGTCGCGACGGCGTTCGCCGGCGGGCCGGTGCCCGGTGACGTGCACGCGGAGATGGAGCGGATCCGCCGGGACCTCGGCGGCCGGCCACCGGTCGTCGACGCCCCGCTGGTGGCCCGGCTGGCGGCCGAGGCCGGCTTCGAGCCGGTCGGCGAGCGGTCCCTCGGCGCGGTCGGGCTCAGCCCGCGGGCGGCCGGCGACCTGGTCGAGGCGCGGTCACTGTCCTGGATGTGGGCGGTCGACGACGCGAGCTGGGCCGCCGGCGCGCCACCGGTCCTCCAGCGGCTGCGCGGCCTGCCCGACCAGGACGTCGAGCGCCCGGCCCCGGGCCCGACCGTCCTCGCCTTCCGCCGCCCCTGACCGGCCCGCACCGCCGCGGCCAGCACCCAGTCCCCGGTCACCGGGGTCACCCGGCCGACCTGCCGGGACTCGGCGGACCCGTCGCTCGGCGTGCCGGCGCGGGCGGGACGGCCCGGCGTGGGCCGGGGCCGCCCGCACGGAGCGACGGGCGATCAGGAGCCCGGGGCCTGCGGGCCCGGCGGCCGGCCGGGTGGCTGCCGGCGCCGCAGGTAGCGCTCGAAGTCCTTGGCGATGGCGTCCCCGCTGGCCTGCGGGATCTCCCCGGAGCCGTCGCGCTCCTCCAGGGACCGCACGTACTCGGTGACGTCGTCGTCCTCGTTCGCCATCTCGTCGACGAGCTTCTGCCACTCGTCGGCCTGCTCGGGCAGGTTGGCCAGCGGGACCTCGACGTCGAGGACCTCCTCGACCCGGTGCAGCAGCGCCAGCGTCGCCTTCGGGTTGGGTGGCTGGGAGACGTAGTGCGGGATCGCCGCCCAGAACGAGATGGCCGGGATCCCGGCCCGCACGCAGGCGTCCTGCAGGATGCCCAGTATCCCGGTCGGCCCCTCGTACCGGGAGTGCTCCAGGCCCCAGCGCTCCGCGGACGCCTGGTCGTACGACGTGCCGCTGACCGGGGTCGGCCGGGTGTGCGGGGTGTCCGACAGCAGCGCGCCGAGCAGCACCACCGTGTGCACGCCGAGCTCCCGGACGACGTCCAGGATCTCCTCGCAGAAGCCGCGCCAGCGCATGTTGGGCTCGACGCCGCGCATGAGGACGACGTCGTGCGACGCGCCGGGCGGGCGGCACACCGAGAACCGGGTGGTCGGCCACTCGACCCGCCGGGACACCCCGTCCACCATCGAGACGGTCGGCCGGTTGACCTGGAAGTCGTAGTAGTCGTCCGGGTCGATCGCCGCCAGGGGGCGGGCGTCCCAGATCAGCTCGAGGTGCTCGACCCCGGCGGTGGCGCCGTCACCTGCGTCGTTCCACCCCTCGAAGGCGCCGACCAGCACGGGAGCGGTGAGCTCCGGCCAGTCCTCGAAGTCGGTCACGCGGCCCAGCCTACGACCGCCGCCGGCACCGGGTGTGGACCGGAGGGGCATCTGTGGACGACGGGACCGTCCGCGGCGGGTCCGCCGGGCCGTGCACGCGCCCCGGTAGCCTCGCTCCCCGTGTCCTCCAGCGCCGAGTCCGTCCCCGTCCGCACCGACGACCCGCTGGGGGGCGGCTCGCTCGGGGCGGTGCTGTTCGACATGGACGGCACGCTGGTCGACTCCGAGCCGGTGTGGGACGAGGCGCTCAACGAGCTGGCCCGCTGGCTCGGCGGCGAGCTGTCCGCGGCCGCCCGGCGGGCCACCGTGGGCACCAACGTGCCGGTGTCGGTACGGGTGGTGCACGCGGACGTCGACCGGCCGGACGCCGACCCGGAGCTGAGCGCGGCGAAGCTGGTCGCCGAGGCCGGGGCGCGGTTCTCCACCGGGCTGCGCTGGCTGCCGGGCGCGCGCGAGCTGCTGGCGGCCGTCCGGGCGGCCGGGGTGCCGGTGGCGCTGGTCACCAACACGGAGCGGGCGCTGGTGGACCTGGCGCTCGGGCCGCTGGTCGAGGAGCTGTTCGACGTGTCGGTGTGCGGCGACGAGGTCGCGCACTCCAAGCCGGCGCCCGACCCGTACCTGCGGGCGGCCCGGCTGCTGGGCGTGGACCCGGCGACCGCGGTCGCGATCGAGGACTCGCCGACCGGGACCGCCGCCGCCGAGGCCGCCGGCTGCCCGGTGCTGGTCGTCCCGACCGCCGCGGTGCCGGTGCCGCCGGGCCCGCGGCGGACGTTCCGCACCACGCTGGCCGGCGTCACCCCCGCGGACCTGGCCACCCTCACCGCCCGCTGACCCGACCGCACCGCTCGCAC
>CADCTP010000203.1 GCA_902805565.1 uncultured Mycobacteriales bacterium | reverse complement strand
TGGGCGCGGCGGCCGGCGCGGTGGCGGCCGCCGCGGCCGACGAGCTGCTGGCGCAGGTGCTGGACGGCCTCGACCGCCACCTCCCGGTGCGCTGAGGCGGGCGCTCCCGCCGGTCACCCGGCCACCGGCCGGCCTCGGCCGGGTGCCGGCTCAGGCCTCCCGGCGCTGGGCGGCGCGGGCGCGCTGCGCCTCGCGCTTCTCGACGAACCGGCTGGCCCGGGTGTCCAGGTCGGCCACGAACGCGGCGAGCTCGGTCCGGGCCTGCTCCCCGACCGGCCCGACGTCGGTCCGGTCGAAGACCTTCCAGAACTTCAGCACCGGCATGATCACCTCGTCGTGGTGCAGCCGCAGGTCGTAGATCCCGGCCTTGGCGATGGTGAGGGAGTTGCGGGCGAAGTCGCTCATCCCGGCGCCCGGCATCTGGAAGCCGACGACCTCGTCGCGGATCGCGGCCAGCGCCTGGTCCGGGTCGATCTCCAGCGCCCCGGCGACGAGGTTGCGGTAGAAGACCATGTGCAGGTTCTCGTCGACCGCGATCCGGCTGAGCAGCTGCTCGGCCAGCGGGCAGCCGGTGGCCCGGCCGGTGTTGCGGTGCGCGACCCGCGTCGCCAGCTCCTGGAACGACACGTACGCGACCGTGCGCAGCGGCGACTTGTCCCCGGAGTCGAACCCGGCGGTCATGTGCTCCATCCGCAGCCGCTCCAGCGCGACCGGGTCGACACCGCGGGTGACGACGAGGTAGTCGCGCAGCGCGATCCCGTGCCGGCCCTCCTCGGCGGTCCACCGGCCGACCCACTGCCCCCAGGCGCCGTCCTTGCCGAAGTTCACCGCGATCTCGCGGTGGTACGAGGGAAGGTTGTCCTCGGTGAGCAGGTTGACGATCATCGCCGTACGGGCGACCGGGTCCAGCGGGGAGTCCTCCGGCGACCAGTCCTCGCCCTCGAGCATGGCGAAGTCGCGGCCGCGGCTCCACGGCACGTAGTCGTGCGGGAACCACTCCTTGGCCAGACCGAGGTGCCGGTCGAGGTTGGCCGCCACCAGCGGCTCGAGCTGGTGCAGCATGTCGAGCGAGGAGGTCGTCGCAGTCATCCCCGCTAACTTACGGCACCGTAGGTTATGGCGCTGCTGTCGGCCGGGGTGAGGCTCGCCGCACCGGGAAGAGGTTTGGGAGCCTGCCGGCGTGGGCCCCTTCAACATGGTCCGGGGCCGGTGGGAGCGGGGGCCGCGGGACAGGTCCGGCTCACGCCGACCGCCGGGGGTCGTCGCGCCGGCGACCCAGCCGGCCGCCTCCCCGCGGCGGCGTCACCGGGCCGGCGATAGGTTTGGCCGATGGTCAGCATGCCCGCGGCGGCGCGGGGGATCTCGGCGGCCGTCGTGGACGGGGTGGCGGCGGCCCGCGCCGCGGACGCGGACGCCTACGAGGAGGCCGCCGGGCGGCTGGCCGCCGCGGACCCGCAGCGGGTCGCCCTGGTGCTGGGCGGGGTGGTCCGGTCGCTGCTGGAGGACCTGCACCCGGACGGGATGGACGGCGAGGACGTCCGTGCGGTGCTGGAGCGCTGCACCCGGTCGGCCGCCGCCTGGGCGTCCGCGGTGGACCCTCAGGTGCTGCTGGTGCTGCTGGCCGGCGCGCTCGGGGTGTCCGACCCGGACGAGCAGCCGCCGGCCTCGCCGGACGCGCTGGCCCGCAACGCGCTGCTGCTCACGGCGGACCTGCTCGGACCCCGGCCGCTGGAGCCGTACCTGGTCGCGGCCTTCGCGGAGCTGGCCCGGGCCGAGACCGTCGAGATGCCCTGACCGGCTCCGCCCGCGGTCAGTCGGGGCAGGGCGCCGGGTCGGGCACGGGTGGTCGAGGCACGCCGGCCCGGCCGAGCGTCCGGTCGAAGGCGGCCGCCCACGCGCCGTCCCGCTGCGCCGTCGTGATCGTGTCGGTGAGGAACTGGCAGAACGCCCGGTCGTCCAGCCGGTAACCGATGCCGTACTGCTCCTGGGTGAACGGCTCGCCGACCACCTTCAGCTTGTCCGGCTGCTGGGCGGCGTAGCCCAGCAGGATGGCGTTGTCGGTGGTCACCGCGGCCACGTCACGGCCGAGCAGCATCCGCACGCACTCGGTGTACGTGTTCCGGCTGACCAGCTGGGCGTCCCTCAGCTGGCTGCGCACCGTCGCCAGGGACGTGCTCTCGGCGACCGTGCACACCCGGGCCGAGCCGACGGTGTCCGGGCCGGCGATCCGCGTCTCGGCCTTGCGGACCAGCAGTTGCTGGCCGGCGGCGTAGTAGGGCCCGGCCTGGCCGACGACGGTGCTCCGCGTCTCGGTGATCGAGAACGAGGCGATCACGATGTCGACCTCGCCCCGCAGCAGGAACGGGATCCGGTTCGGGGACACGGTCTGCACCCAGCGGATGTCGTCGCCGTCGAGTCCGAGCCGGGCCGCGACCAGCTTCCCCATCTCGATGTCGAAACCCTCCAGCTCGCCGGTCGCCAGGTTGCGGAACCCGACGCCGGGCTGGTCGAACTTGACGCCGATCCTGATCGTGCCCTTCCGCTGCAGGTCGGCCATCGTCGTCCCGGCCGGGAACTCCGGCGCCGGCTCCTCGGTGCAGGCCCCCGCGAGGCCGGCGAGCAGGACGGCCACGGCGAGCAGCCGGAAGGCCCTCATCCGGCACCGCCCGTGGTCTCCGGACGCAGCCCCAGGCCGGCGTCCCTGGCCTTGGCCACCGCCGCCGCCCGGTTGGGCACACCCAGCTTCACCAGCACGATCGAGACGTGGTTGCGCACGGTCTTCTCCGACAGCGCGAGCCGGCGGGCGATGTCGTGGTTGCCGCAGCCGACGGCGACCAGCTCGAGGACCTGCCGCTCCCGGTCGGTCAGCTCGGGGAACGCGGTGGCGGACTGCTCGCGGTGCGAGTTGACGATGAAGCTGGTGATGCGGCGGGCCATCGGGGCGCCGTACACCGCCTCGCCGGCGGCGACCGCGATCAGCGCCCGGACGATCTCGTCCCGATCGGCCCCCTTGAGCAGGTAGCCCCGGGCGCCGGCCCGCAACGCACCGAACAGTGCCTCGTCGTCCTCGTGCATGGTCAGCACGAGGACCGGGATCCGCGGGTGCCGGGCGGCCAGCTGCTCGGTGGCGGTCGCCCCGTCCATCGTCGGCATGGCCAGGTCGGTGAGGACCACGTCCGGCTCGGTCGCGTTGACCACGGCCAGGAGCTCCTGGCCGTCCGCGGCCTCGCCGACCACCTCGACCTCGTCCCCGGCGGCCAGCGCGGCCCGCAGGCCGTACCGGAACATCGGGTGGTCGTCGGCGATGACGATGCGGACCGGGGTCACGACTGCTCCAGCGGCAGGGTCGCGGTGATCGTGGTGCCGCCCGGGCCGGAGTCCAGCCCGAGCCGGCCGCCGAGCGTCTCGGCCCGCCGGCGCATCGAGGTGAGCCCCACCCCGGCCGCCGCCGTGCCGACGCCGCACCCGTCGTCGGACACGGTCAGCTCCAGGGCGCTGTCGGTGGCGGACAGCGTCACCTGAACCTCCTGGGCCCGGGCGTGCCGGGCGACGTTGGTCAGCGCCTCGGTGGTGATCCGGTAGGCGGCATTCTCCACGGTCGGCGGCAGGGTGGGCAGGTCGGCCGCGTCCACCCGCACCGGCACCGTGGCCGACACAGTGCTCGCGTGCCGGCGGATCGCGTCCGGCAGCCCGAGCCGGTCCAGGGCGGTCGGCCGCAGCCCGTCGATGATGCTGCGCACCTCGGTCACCGCGATCCCGACCTCGTCCCGGATGCGCTCCAGCAGCGCGCCGGACGCGGCCCGGTCCCCGGCCTCGACGCTGTCCGACAACGCCTGCAGGCCGAGGGCGACCCCGGACAGCGACGGGCCGAGGCCGTCGTGCAGGTCGCCGCGGAGTCGGTCCCGCTCGGTCGCGGTGGCCGCCACCACCCGGTCCCGCTCGGCCTCCAGCGCCTCGGTCAGCGCGACCGCGCGGAACACGACGGCGACCTGGAGCGCCAGCGCGGCCAGCAACCGGGACTCGGCCGCGGTGTACTGCTCGCCGGGACTGCGGGCCGCCACCCGCAGCTCGCCCACCAGCCGCCCGCCGAACATCATCGGCAGCACCGCGCCGCCGGCCGGGTCGGCGCCGATGGCGGTCAGCACCCGGCCGTCCGGCGCGGTGACAATGGCGCCGGGCGCGTGCACGGCCGCGACCACGCTGTTCAGCGCGCCGGGCAGCAGGTCGAGCTCGCCGCCGGTGGCCACCCGGGTGCCGAGCAGCGTGACGGCCCGCAGCGGGTCTCGGCGCTCGCCGTAGACCAGCCGGTCGGCGGCCCGCTGGAGGCGGTCCCGGGCCGGCGCGAGCCCGACGGCCGCCCCGGCCGCGGCCACCACCCCCGGCAGCCAGCGGCTGTCCAGCGCGGCGCCGACGGTCGCCGCCGCCAGCAGGTAGGCCAGCACCACCGCGCCGGTGAACGTGCCGTAGACCAGGCCGCGGCGCAGCACGGTGTCGATGCCGAGCAGCCGGTAGCGCAGGACGCCGATCGCGACGCTGACCGGGACCAGCAGCAGCGAGGCGAACACCAGCACGTTGGCGAACCCGGTCGGCACGTAGAGCGAGGCGCCGAGCAGCGGCATCACGGTGAACAGCAGCCAGGCCCGCTGCTGGCGGCGCGGCGGCTCGGACTGCCGGAACACCGGAACGACGCCGGCCCAGATGGCCAGCAGCGACAGCACCAGCAGCCCGCGGAAGACCGGCACCACCACCCCGGTCATCTCGGGCCACCACGTCGGCGCCAGCACCGGCCCGCCGGCCTGCGCGGCGAGGACGAAGTTGGTGGTGTCGTACGTCGCGGCACCGGGCAGCAGCACGTCGCCCAGCCGATCCGGGAAATTCGGGACCATCGCCCAGCCGTAGGCCTCGGCGGGGTCGATGGTCGGCAGCGGCACCGCGATCGTGAGGGCCGCGATCGACACGGCGGCGCCGGCGATCGGCCACCGCCACCACCGGCTCGGCGGCCGGCCGTCCGGGTAGAGCGCGAGCAGCAGGGTCGGCGGGATCAGCCAGCCGGGCAGGAAGAGCGCCGGTCCGACGTAGGCCGGCCAGGACAGCGTGCCCTGCTGCAGCAGCCAGCCGCCCCAGGCGGTGAGGCCGACGGCGAGCGCGTGCGAGACCCCGGCGGTGAGGATCAGCCAGCCGAGCGCGTTGCGCGGGCGCAGCCAGGCCAGCACGCCGCCGGTGACCGTCCACACCAGGCCGACGCAGCAGGAGGCGGCGACGAAGGTGCCCGCGGTGAACGGCTTCGGGGCGAAGATGAGCACGTCCTCCAGCGGCTGGGTGGCCGTCCAGAGGGCGACCGCCAGCGCGACCGCGGTCACCAGGGCCGCGGCCACGACGCAGACGCGGGCCGGTCTCACCGGCTCAGTCTGGGGGCAGCGATGTCCCGGACTCCAGCCCCGATGTCCCGGATGATCCGGGCGGGTTGCCCGGGTCGACGGGACATCGGCCCCATCCCCCGGCGCGCCCCGGTCCGCAGACTCCTCGGTGTCGGAAGGAGTCGTCATGCTCGACACGGACGTGTACGCGGTGGCCGCGCTGGCCGGTGGCATCGACCGGATGATCGACACCGCGCTGGTCAGGCTGGTGGAGGTCGGTCAGGTCCGGGCCACCCGGGACGGGACGCTGACCGCCGTGGCGCCACGGCCGCGGCACGAGGTGGAGGCCGCCCTGCTCGACGCGCTGTCCTCGAGCGGTTCCGCGTCCGCCGTGCGGCGCCTCGTTCGCTCGGACCCCCGGCTGGGACCGGTCCTGGTCGGGTTGGCCCAGGAGGGACTCCTCCGGCCGAGTGACCCGTCGGGGCGGTGGCCCCGGTTCGCGCGGGTCACGCCGACGGGCCGGCGCCGGCTGCGGGAGCTGCGCGACCGGCCACCGGCGTCGCCCTGGCTGGCCGTAGCGCTGCACGGCCCGGAGCGGGTGGCGGACGTCGACCTGCGGCTGGCGATCTTCGGTTCGGGCCGGCAGCGCGGAGGATCGTGGTCCGGCGGCACCGCGCCGTGGTGGCGCCGTTCGTCGAGCACGCACGCCCACGGCCACGGCTGCGGCGGGCACTCCTGCGGGGGCGGCGGCAGCTCCTGCGGCGGAGGCGGGGGCGGCTGCGGGGGCGGCAGTGGCTGACGTGTCCCACCGCCGGACCAGCGGCCCGTCGTCTCCCGAGCCGGGCACCGGAGGGGAGGCGGCGGGGTCAGCGCCGGTCGTCGGCGGTCCGGGGCCGGCGGCAGGAGCGGCGGCGGCACATCCCGACCCGGCGGCGGGGACGAGGCGGCCGGATCCGGCGGTGGGGGCG
>CADCTP010000202.1 GCA_902805565.1 uncultured Mycobacteriales bacterium | reverse complement strand
GACCGGCCGGGCCCCGGCGGTCCGGGGCCCGGTCCGGCCGGCGGCCGCGGGCGAACCCGGCGGCCGCGACTGAGCTCAGCGGCCGAAGGTGAACCAGTTGACGTTGACGAAGTCGGCCGGCTGGCCGCTGGTGTAGGTCAGGTACACGGTGTGCACCCCGGTGACCCCGCTGATGTTGGCCGGCACCGTCCGCCAGCTCTGCCAGCCGCCGGTGTTCCCGATCGCGAAGCTGCCGACCGGCGGGTTGCTCCGGCTGTCCAGCCGCACCTCGACCAGGCCGCTGACCCCGCCGGCCGCCCCGGAGGCCACCCGCGCCACGAACTGCGCGGCCGCGGTGGAGCCGAAGTCGACGTTCGGGTAGGCCGTCCAGTCGCCGTTCGCCAGCGCGCCGATGTTCTGGCCGCCGCCGGTGTCGGTGGTGTTCTCCCGGATCACGCCGCTGGCCGACCCGTACGCCTCGGCCTGGATCGTGCCGTAGGCGCTGGTCCCGCCGGGCGGCGGCGTCGTGGGCGGCGGCGTCGTCGGCGGGGGAGTGGTCGGCGGCGGGGTGCCGCCGCTGCCGCTGGAGTAGACGGCCACGTAGTCGACCAGCATGGGCACGCCCGGCCGGGTGGCCGGGGTCGGCCCGCCGCCGAACGCGGCCGGGAAGCCGCCGCCCATGGCCACGTTCAGGATCATGAAGTAGCCGTGGTTGAGCGCGTTGTCCCAGGAGGCGCGGTCGACCTGGTCCCGGGTGAGGGTGAAGTAGACCTGGCCGTCGCGGTACCACCGCAGCGCCTGCGGGGTGACGCTGCGGTCCCACTCGACCCCGTACGTGTGGAAGCTGGTCTTGCAGCCCGGGCAGGCCCGCTCACCGGAGCCGAGGCCGGTGGTCTCGTTGCAGGTGCCGGGGATGCCGGTGCCGCAGTGGAACGCCGCGAAGTGCGAGTCCCGGCCGTTGATGTTCTCCAGGATGTCGATCTCGCCGACGCCGGGCCAGTTCGTCGCGCCGACCGGCCGGGCCGGGCCGCCCAGGGCCCAGAAGGCCGGCCAGTAGCCGGCCGCCTCGGCGCCGGAGACGTCCGGCTGCTTGATCGACGCCTCCATCCGGAGCTTGCCGTTGGCCGGCGGCTGGAAGTCGGTGCGCCGGGTCTCGATCCGGGCCGAGGTCCAGTTGCCGGCGGCGTCCCGGCGCGGGGTGATCGCCAGGTGTCCGGCGCCGTCCAGGCTGACGTTCTGGGTGTCGCTGGTCATCCGCTCGATCTCGCCGGTGCCCCAGTTGGGGGCGCCGCCGGGATAGCTGGTGCCGGTGGCGTACTGCCAGTTCGACTCGTTGATGCGGCCGCCGGCCGGGCCGGTGAAGTCGTCGCCGAAGACCAGCGACCAGCCGGACGGGGGTGCGGGGACCGCGGCGGCCTGGCCGGGGGCCACCGCCACGGCTGCGGCCACGGCGGCGACGGCGGCGCCGGCCGCGGCCAGCACCCGCCATCGGCGGCGGGACGGGGACTGGGTTACGGACATGCGGGGTCTCCCTCTCGTCCGGATGCGGATCAGGTTCCCCCCAGGGGTTGGGAACGATTGGAACCGTTCCCAGCCGTACGGTAAACACTGGATTTCGAATCGGTCAATGGGCCTCACTCGTCCGGTCCAGTACAACCCGTACAGGCACGTGGTTGGGCTATCGTGCTGGCATGACGGCCTTCCCGCGGCGGCGGTGGGATGGGAACGGTCCCACAGCGACGGCCACGACCCGGCGAGTACCCGTACCGGGGCGGGCGCCGGACCCGGCGCGGTATAACGAGCCCATGGTGCGGCCGACGGACTCCACCCAGCCGCGGACGATCAAGGAGATCGCCGCGGTCGCCGGGGTGTCCAAGTCGACCGTGTCCCGGGTCCTCAACGACACCCCCGGGGTCAGCCCCAAGGCCCGGGAGCTGGTGCGCTCGGCGATCGAGGCCACCGGCTACCAGCCCAACCGGGCCGCCCGGTCCCTGGTCACCCGGGCCACCGGGTCGATCGGCCTGGTGGTGTCCGAGGCGCACGCCCGGATCTTCAGCGACCCGTTCTTCGCCAGCATGGTGCGCGGGGCGACGCAGGTCGTCCGGCCGCTGGGCATCCACCTGGTGCTCATGCTGGCCGAGGACCAGCGGGCCCGGGACCAGCTGCTGGAATACCTGCGGCACGGGCACGTCGACGGGGTGCTGTTCGTGTCCACCCACGCCGCCGACCCGCTGCCGCGGATCCTGGTCGCCGAGCGGCTGCCGGTGGTGCTCTCCGGCCGCCCGGTCAGCCGGCTGCAGGTCAGCTACGTCGACGTGGACAGCGTGGCCGGCGCCGGGCTGGCCGTCGAGCACCTCCTCGAGCTCGGCCGGCGCCGGATCGCCACCATCGCCGGCCCGCAGGACATGCCGGCCGGGCAGGACCGGTTGCGCGGTTTCACCGAGGCCCTGGCCGCGCACGGCGTGCGGCCGGGTCCGGTCGCGTACGGGGACTTCGACCGGGGCAGCGGCGCCCGGGCGATGGAGGAGCTGCTCGCCTCCGGCGCCCCCTTCGACGGCCTGTTCGTCGCCTCCGACCTGATGGCCCTGGACGCGCTGGCGGTGCTGCGCGAGCACGCCCTGCGGGTCCCCGAGGACGTCGCCGTCGTCGGCTTCGACGACTCCGTCGCCGCCACCCAGGCCCGGCCCGCACTCACCACCGTCCGGCAGCCGGTGGAGGAGATGGCCAAGGCGCTGACGCTGACCCTGCTCGACCGGATCAAGGACCCGGACGCCCCCATCACCAGCCGCGTCTTCCCGCCCAAGCTGGTCCGGCGCGCCTCCACCTGACCCGCCCGCCTCACCGCCGCGTCAGTAGTGGTAGCGGGCCTGGACGATGACGAGCTGGTCGGAGTCGGCGGTGTAGACGAGACGGTGTTCCTGGTCTATCCGGCGGGACCAGAAGCCGGACAGGTCGCCGCTGAGCCGCTCGGGCTTGCCCGCCCCCACCCCGGGATCACGGGCCGCCTCCTCGATGAGCCGGTTGATCCGCTTCAGCGTCTTCCGGTCGTCGGTCCAGCTGGTGTAGTCGTCCCAGCCGTCGGCGGTGAAGACGACCTTCACTCGACCAGCTCGTGCGGCTCCGCCCGGCCGGCACGGGCGTCGGCGATGCCGCGGCGCAGCCGCTCGGCATTGCGGGGGGACCGGAGCAGGTAGACGGTCTCCTTGAGCGAGTGGTACTCGTCGGCGGAGACCAGGAACGCCGTGCCCTTCTTGGAGACGATCTCGACCGCCACCTGGTCGGCATTGACCTCCTCGATCAACGGGAACAGCCGCTGCCTGGCCTCGCTGGCGGTGACGGACATCCAGCCTCCTCGGAGTGGTACGACAAATGGTACCACCGAGCGGGGTCGGGTGACGATCAGCGGAGGCGGCGGTCGGCGAGGGCCGGGAACTCCTTGCGGGCCCGGAGCACCAGCTCCGGGTCCAGCTCCACGGTCAGCGTCTCGGCGCCGGTGCCGGCCTCGGCCAGCACCTCGCCCCACGGGTCGACGACCGCGCTGCGGCCGGACAGCTCGACCGGGCCCTGCCGCCCGGCGGCGTTGCAGGCCAGCAGGAAGCTCTGGTTCTCCAGGGCCCGGGCCCGCAGCAGCAGCTGCCAGTGCGCGGCCCGGGCCGCCGGCCAGGCCGCGGCGACCAGGAACAGCTGCGAGCCGGCGTCGACCTGGGCCCGGAACAGCTCCGGGAAGCGCAGGTCGTAGCAGGTGCTCAGGGCCAGCGTCCCGTGCGCCCCGACCTGGTCGCCGCGGGTGAGCAGCTCCTGCTCGCGGGAGCCGTAGCCGAAGGTGTGCACCTTCCGGTACGTGTGCACCAGGGCGCCGGAGGGGTCGAACAGCAGGCTGGTGTTGTGCAGCGCGACCGTGCCGCCGGAGTCGTCCCGCTCGACGATGCTGCCGCCGTGCAGGGTCACCCCGGCCGCCCGGGCCGCGGCGGACAGGGCCGCGACGGTCGGCCCGTCCAGCGGCTCGGCGGTGCTCGCGTAGTCGTCGAAGGCGAAGTAGCCGGTCGCCCACAGCTCGGGCAGCAGCACCAGGTCGGCGTCGGTGCAGGCGGCGACCTGCGCCGCCACCCCGGCCACCCGCTCCGCCAGCGGCAACGTCCCGTCGACCTCGGTCTGGATCAATGTGACGCGCATCGTGGCCCTCCTGCCGGGAAGTCCGATCCTACCCGCGCGCGGTGCTGCGAGGATGGGGCCGTGACCGAGCCGCAGGGGGACCCGACGCTGGCCGCCGTCGCCGGCGAGGTCTTCGGGTCGTTGCTGGCGGCGACCCACTTCACCCGGCCGGACGACCTCGCCGACACGCTGGCGGACCGGGCGCGACCGCTCGGGGTCGAGGACATGGTGCTCTACCTGGCCGACTACGAGCAGGCCCTGCTCGTCCCGGTGCCGGGCGCGGCCGGCGAGCGCCCGGTGCTGCGGATCGACGGGACGCTGGGCGGCCGGGCGTACAGCGACAGCGCGACCCAGCAGGCCGACACCGCCCGGCCGGGCCGCCGGCAGCTGTGGCTGCCGCTGATCGACGGCACCGACCGGCTCGGCGTGGTCGGGATGACGCTGCCGGCGCCGGACGGCCGGGTGGACCGGGACCTGCTCGGCTACTGCGAGCGGTACGCGCACCTGGCCGCCCAGCTCGTCGTGGGCAAGAGCGCGTACGGCGACGTGCTGGAGCGGGTGCGGCGCCGGCAGCCGATGACGGTGGCCGCGGAGCTGCAGTGGCGGCTGATGCCCCCGCTGGTCTTCGCCACCCGCGGCCTGGTCGTCGCGGGCGTGCTGGAGCCCTGCTACGACGTCGGCGGCGACACCTTCGACTACGCGGTGAACGGCTCGACCGCGCACCTGGCCGTCTTCGACGCGATGGGGCACGGGCTGGCCGCGGCCGGCACCGCCGCGGTGGCCGTCTCGGCGTACCGGACGGCCCGGCGGCAGCGGCTGGACCTGGCCGGGACGTACGCGGCGATCGACGCCACCCTGGCCGGGGAGTACGGCGGCGCCCGGTTCGCCACCGCCGTGCTGGCCGAGCTGGACCTGTCCACCGGCACCCTGCGCTGGGTGAACGCCGGCCACCCGCCGCCGCTGGTGGTGCGGGACGGCAAGCTCGTCCGGATCCTCGACCTGCGGCCGAGCACGCCGCTCGGGGTGCCGTTCGGCCGGGAGGTGGTCGCCGTCGGCGAGGAGGCGCTGGAGCCGGGGGACCGGGTCCTGCTCTACACCGACGGGGTGGTCGAGGCGCGGACCGCGGACGGCGAGTTCTTCACCGCCGAGCGGCTGGCCGGGTTCGTGGAGAAGGAGGCGGCCGGCGGCCGGCCGACGCCGGAGATGCTGCGCCGGCTGCGGCACGCCATCCTCAACCACCAGGGCGGCCAGCTGCAGGACGACGCCACCGTGCTGCTGGTGGAGTGGCGCCGGGACACCGAGCTCGACCTGCTGCCCGGCACGGTGTCGCCCGGCTGACCCGCGCGGCCGGTCACGCTCCGACGTAGGCCGCCAGGTGCTCGGCGGTGACGGTGGACCGGGCGGCGACCAGCGCGGCCGGCGTGCCCGCGAAGACGACCCGCCCGCCGTCGTGGCCGGCGCCCGGGCCGAGGTCGATGATCCGGTCGGCGTGCGCCAGCACCGCCTGGTGGTGCTCGACGACGATCACCGACCGGCCGGAGTCCACCAGCCGGTCGAGCAGGCCGAGCAGCCGCCGGACGTCGGCCGGGTGCAGGCCGGCGGTCGGCTCGTCCAGGACGTAGACGCCGCCCCGCTCGGCCAGCCGGGTGGCCAGCTTCAGCCGCTGCCGCTCGCCGCCGGACAGCGTGGTCAGCGGCTGGCCGAGGCCGAGGTAGCCGAGCCCGACGTCGGCGAGCCGGTCCAGGATCTCCCGGGCCGCCGGGATCCGGGCCGCCCCGGCGCCGAAGAACTCCGCCGCCTCGGCCACCGGCATCGCCAGCACCTCGCTGATGTCGCGGCCGCCGAGGCGGTGCGCCAGCACCGCCGGCCGGAACCGCTTCCCCTCGCAGTCCTCGCAGGTCGTGGCGACGCCGGCCATCATCGCCAGGTCGGTGTAGACGACGCCGGCGCCGCCGCAGGCCGGGCAGGCGCCCTCGGAGTTGGCGCTGAACAGCGCCGGCTTGACCCCGTTGGCCTTGGCGAACGCCTTGCGGACCGGGTCGAGCAGCCCGGTGTACGTCGCCGGGTTGCTGCGCCGGGAGCCCCGGATGGCGCCCTGGTCGACCGTCACCACGCCGGCCCGCCCGGACACCGAGCCGCGGATCAGCGAGCTCTTGCCGGACCCGGCCACCCCGGTCACCACGACCAGCACGCCGAGCGGGATGTCGACGTCGACGTCCCGCAGGTTGTGGGTGGCGGCGCCGCGCACCGCCAGCACCCCGGTCGGCGTCCGCACCGACGGCTTGAGGCCGGCCCGGTCGTCGAGGTGCCGCCCGGTCAGGGTGCCGGCGGCCCGCAGCCCGTCGACGGTGCCCTGGAAGCAGACGGTGCCGCCGGCCGTGCCGGCGCCGGGCCCGAGGTCGACCACGTGGTCGGCGATCGCGATGGTCTCCGGCTCGTGCTCCACGACCAGCACCGTGTTGCCCTTGTCCCGCAGCCGCACCAGCAGGTCGTTCATCCGCCGGACGTCGTGCGGGTGCAGGCCGATGGTCGGCTCGTCGAAGACGTACGTGGTGTCGGTGAGCGAGGAGCCGAGCTGGCGGATCAGCTTGGTCCGCTGGGCCTCGCCGCCGGACAGCGTCGCCGACGGCCGGTCCAGCGACAGGTAGCCCAGCCCGATCTCGACGAACGCGTCCAGGAGGTCCCCGAGCGCCGCCAGCAGCGGCGCCACCGATGGCTCGGCCAGCCCCCGGACCCAGCCGGCCAGGTCGCTGACCTGCAGTGCGCAGGCGTCGGCGATGTTCCGGCCGTCGATGCGGGACGACCGCGCCTGCGGGCTCAGCCGGGTGCCGTCGCAGTCCGGGCAGCCGGTGAAGGTGACGGCCCGCTCGACGAAGGCCCGGATGTGCGGCTGCATCGCCTCGACGTCCTTGGCCAGGTACGACTTGCGGATCTGCGGGATGAGGCCGGCGTACGTGAGGTTGGTCCCGTCGACCTTGATCTTGGTCGGTTCCCGGTGGAGCAGGTCGTGCAACTCCTTCGCGGTGAACCGGCGGATCGGCTTGTCGGGGTCGAAGAAGCCGCAGCCGCGGTAGATGCGTCCGTACCAGCCGTCCATGCTGTAGCCGGGGACGGTGAGCGCGCCCTCGTTGAGCGACTTGCTGTCGTCGTAGAGGGCGGACAGGTCGAAGTCGGTGACCGAGCCGCGGCCCTCGCAGCGCGGGCACATGCCGCCGAGCCGGGTGAAGGTCGCCTTCTCCGTCCTGGTCCGGCCGGCGCCGCGCTCGACGGTGATGGCCCCGCTGGCCCGCACCGAGGGGACGTTGAACGAGTACGCGCTCGGCGGGCCGATGTGCGGCTCGCCCAGCCGGCTGAACAGGATGCGCAGCAGCGCGTCGGCGTCGGTGGCCGTCCCGACGGTGGAGCGCGGGTTCGCGCCCATCGGCTCCTGGTCGACGACGATCGCGGTGGTCAGCCCCTCGAGCAGGTCCACGTCGGGCCGGGCCGGCGTGGGCAGGAACCCCTGCACGAACGCGCTGTACGTCTCGTTGATCATCCGCTGCGACTCGGCGGCGATCGTGCCGAACACCAGCGAGCTCTTGCCCGAGCCGGAGACGCCGGTGAACACGGTCAGCCGGCGCTTCGGGATCTCGACGCTGACGTCCCGGAGGTTGTTCACCCGCGCGCCCCGCACCCGGATGAGGTCGTGGCTGTCGGCGACGTGCCGCGCCGGCGGCCGGTCCGTCCCCATCGTCCCTCCTCCTGTCGCCCGGGCCTGCGCGGTCGGCGTCGGCCGGTCGGGGGCCGGGCTCACGACTGCTGGATGCGGATCAGGTTGCCCGCGGGGTCCCGCACGGCGCAGTCGCGCACACCGTACGGCTGGTCGGTCGGCTCCTGGACGATCTCGGCCCCGCCCGCGGCGAGCCGGTCGAAGACGTCGTCGAGCCCGGGGGTGGCCAGGTTGACGCCGAAGTAGCTGCCCTTGGCCATCAGCTCCAGGATGGTGCGGCGCTCGTCGTCGGTGATGCCGGGGCCGGCGGCCGGCGGGTGCAGCACGATGGCGGTGTCGGGCTGGCCGGGCGGGCCGACCGTGATCCAGCGCATCCCCTGGTAGCCGACGTCGTTGCGGACCTCGAAGCCGAGGGTGTCGCGGTAGAAGGCCAGGGAGGCGTCCGGGTCGTCGTGCGGGAGGAAGCTGGAGTGGATGGTGAGGTCCATGGCGGTCACGCTAGGTGCGGCTCGCCGGCCGGTGCTTCTCGATTCCTGACCGGTCTGGTCACCCGGGCCGACACGCAGGACGGCATCCCGGCCGTCGCCCGGGCCGCCGCGCGCCGGTAGACGCTCGGCGGCATGCCGACCAGCTCGGTGAACCGGGTGCTGAACGTGCCCAGCGACGAGCAGCCGACCGCGAAGCAGACCTCGGTGACGCTGAGGTCGCCGCGCCGCAGCAGCGCCATCGCCCGTTCGATGCGCCGCGTCATCAGGTACGAGTACGGCGACTCGCCGTAGGCCCGCCGGAACTCGCGGCTGAGGTGCCCGGCCGACATGGCCACGCCGCGGGCCAGCGCCTCGACGTCCAGCGGCCGGGCGTACTCCCGGTCGATCCGGTCCCGGACGCGGCGCAGCCGGGCGAGGTCGCGCAGGTGCTGCGTCTCGGTGTCGGGCCTGGTCACCCACGGAGTCACCCACGGATCGTGCCACGTCCGGCCCGGCCGGGGGATCAGCCCGGCCGGGGGATCAGCCCAGCCGGGGGATCAGGCCGGCCGGGGGATCAGGCCGGCCGGGGATCAGCCCAGCCGGGTGGACAGCGCGGTCAGCGCGGCGGCGGCGATGTGGGCGTGCCCGCGGGCGGACATGTGCATCAGGTCGCCGCTGTAGAGGTCGCGCTGGTCGGCCGCCGGGTGCCGCCACAGGTCGACGAACAGCGCCCCGTGCCGGGCGGCGACCTTCCGCACCGACGCGTTCAGCCCCATCAACCGCGGCTTGAGCAGGTCCATCCGGTCCGTCGCCGCGGTGATGTTCATCAGCCCGAAGACGAACACCGTGGCCCCGGCGGCGGTCAGCGCGCCCACCATGGCGTCGATGTCGGCCTCGACCGCGGCCCGGTCCATCGCCGGCACCAGCAGGTCGTTGCCGCCGCAGACCAGGGTGGCCAGGTCCGGGCCGAACTCCAGGGCGGCCGCCAGCTGCCCCGCGCGCACCTCGCGGGCCCGCAGCCCGCGGGCGCCGAAGTTGCGGTAGTCCAGGGTCGGCCGGCCGCGGCGCAGCGCCTCGGCCACCCGGTCCGGCCAGGGCACCGGCGCGTAGCCGTCGACCGGCGGGTCCAGCACGCCCTCGGCCAGGCTGTCGCCGAGCACCGCGAACCGCTGCCACGGCGCCCCGGCCAGCAGCTTGTCGGCCTCCTCCGGCGACACGCACTGCGGGTCGCCCGCCTCCAGGTTCACCGCAGCGCCTCCCCGGCCGACTCCAGCGCGGCCAGCGCGGCCGCCGCGTCCCCGTACCGCGCGCCCAGCACGGCCAGCCACCGCTCCAGGCCGAACGCCACGCACCCGGTGAACGCCGGCTCCCCGGACGGCAGCCGGATCGCGCACCGCTCGCCGAAGAAGTTGCGGTGGAAGTTCACCGAGGCGACGGCCAGGTCGCCGCCGGCCAGGAACTCCTCCTTGACCGGGAAGAGCTTCTGCATCAGCGTCCGGGCCCCGGACGGGTCGAAGAACGGGTCGGTGGCCGCCGCGACCTCGTACGGCAGGCCGAGCGCGTCGGCGAAGGCCCGCACCCTGGCCTTGCCGGTGGACAGCAGGTCCAGCACCGCCTCCCGCGGGCCGACGCAGACGACCTCCCGCATGGTGAAGCCGTAGAGCCGGCGCAGCCCGTCGTAGTGGTCCTCCCGGCGGAAGCAGTCCGCGACCGTGGTGACCAGCCGCGGCCCGGCCAGGGTGGAGCCCCGCAGGTCCAGGTACGCGGCGTAGCAGGCGGCCGAGGGCAGCGCGTGCCCCGGCTCGGTCAGGTTCGCCGGGGACAGGTCCGGCCGGCCGGCCGGCGGCGGGCCGGACCGCAGGCCGCCGACCACCGAGGCCAGGTGCGGGAAGTTGGCGAAGGAGTCCAGCGGCACCATCTCCTCCACCGACAGCACGCCCGGGTACGCCATCGGCACCGCCCCGAGCGACCGGCCCCACCCGGCGAACCGCCGGTCCAGCTCGGCCCGCACGGCCAGCGCGTCCGGCCCCAGGGTGGCCCGCCCGTCCGGGGTCACCCGCGCGTCGAACACGGCCGCGTCAGGCACCGAAGAACCGCGCCTTGATCCGGTTCAGCGTGCGGAAGTCCTCCGCGGACACCGAGTCCAGGGTGATCTCGGTGCCGGTGCTCTCCTCCAGCAGGTAGAGGAAGTCGATGAACCCCAGCGAGTCCAGGATCCGGTTCTCGATCAGGTCCAGCTCCGGGTCGATCACCGGCAGGTCCGGCCGCTTGGCCCGCAGGTAGTCCAGGACCAGGTGGAAGCCGGGCGGCGACTGGGTGGTCACGGGACGATCCGGTCGTCGCCGAGGATGCCCGCGTTCACCAGGAACGAGGTGCTCCGCCGGAGCACCCGCCGCACGTACGCCGGGTACGCCGGGTCGGCCAGCACCCGCCGCCGCAGCCCGTACGGGTCGGGCAGGCCGGCGTCCCGGTAGACCGCCGGGTCGACCAGCACGTCCACCGACTGCCGCAGGTAGCGCTTGAGGTAGGTCTCCAGCTCGCCGAGCTGCGCGACGCTCAGCCGGGCCCGCAGGTCGGCGTGCAGGATCTCCACGATCTGCCGGCCGAACGCGATGTGCCGCGACTCGTCCTGGTGGTGCACCTTGTTCACCTGGCGGATCGTCGGGTGCAGCCGCTCGTCGTCGCCCATCCGCTGGTTGAACACGTCCACCAGCTCCTCGAAGATCAGCAGCCGGGCGAAGACCAGGAAGTTGTCGGCCTCCGGGATCGCCGGGGTGCCGAAGCCGAAGGACCGCTGCGGGTAGACCTTCCCGCCGTACCGGTGGCAGAAGGTGGCGAAGAACCACATGTGCTCGTTCTCTTCGCCGATGATGTGGTGGAAGTACTCCGACGGCACCCGGAACGCGTCGGTGTGGATCCGCGCGACGATCTCGGTCAGCAGCTCGCGGATGCCGTGCACGTTGAGCGAGTAGAAGTTGATCGACTCCCACTTGCTCAGCCGGCGCAGCTGCTCCTCGGTCAGCTCGGCGCCGGCGGCCGTGCCGTGCTCGACCATCAGCTCCGGCGTCATCCACCAGCCGTCCTCGTCCAGCGCGTCCGGCCAGACGAAGAGGCGGTACGGGTTGTAGTAGTCCCGCTCGGACATGCCGACCAGCCGGCCGAGCACCTCCTCGAACCGGGTCCCGCCGACGAGCAGCCCGCCGGCGGGGGTGGGGTCGGTGGTCGTCACTGCGCACCAGTCCTTCGGATGATCGTCGCGGTCCGCGCCGCCCGGAGCGCGCCGCCCGGGCAGGCGTGCCGGGCCTGCGGCTGGCCGGCGCCGGCCGCGGTCGGCAGCATCCGGTTGCTGCGGGAGCCCAGCGCGGCGGCGGCCAGGCCGGGGTGCGGGCCGCCGGAGTGGGCGGACAGCCGGTCCAGGGCGGGGTCGACGACCTTGGTGACGCCGTCGTCGTCGACCACCTCGACCCAGGCGTGGGCCAGGTCGAGCATGCCGAGGATCCAGCCGGACCGGGCGAACGCCGCGTACCCGGCGGCGCGGTACTGCCGCTCCAGGTGCAGGCTGGCGGTGACGCAGGGCGCGTACCCGGCGGCGAGCACGGTCTCGTGGTCGGCCTGCGCCGCCTTGGGCAGCCGGGCCCAGCGGTGGCCGGCGGCCAGGAAGTCGGCGGTGATCCGGCGGAGCCGGGGGGAGGAGAGGGACAGCACCTCCCCGCGGGTGACCAGCCGGCCCCGCAGGGTCGCCGGCCCGGACCAGACCAGGTCGTCGCCGTCCACCCCGGCCGGCGGGGTGGTGGCCTGGTCGACCAGCGTGCCGCCGTGCAGCTCGGGCAGCAGCCGGCTGTGCCGGAACTCCCCGCCGCCGCAGCCGTCCGGGCAGGACAGCGCGATCTCGTACGTCCACTCCAGCTGAGCGGTCCAGCTCGACGGGTCCTCGCGCATCCAGCGCAGCGCGAACGCCACCGCCCGCTCCGGCATCGTCCAGCCGGACCCGGAACCCAGCGCCAGGTTGACCAGGTCGTGCCGGTCGAACCACGGCCCGTCCGGCCGGTCGGCGTGCGGCAGGCCGGCGGCCAGCAGCCCGTCCAGCACGTCCGGGCCGCAGCGCAGCATCTCCAGCGCCGTGCGCCGGTCGGTGTCCTCGACCCGGTGCGGTGCCGGCACCGGGTACAGCGCGGCCAGCGACTCCTGCCAGGCGCCGCCGGCCGCCCGCCGGTCCTGCCCGGCGACGGCGGCCGGCGCGGTCACGCCGGCTTCCGGGCCAACTGCCCGACCAGCTGCTCGATGTCGCCCACGGTGAGCAGGTCGACCGCCTGGTCCTCGGCGATCGCCTGCAGGTCGAACTCGACCTCCAGGGCCAGGGCCAGCTCCAGGATGGCGACCGAGTCGTAGCCCAGGTCGTCCACCACCCGGTCGCTGGAGGTGACGGTCCGGGCGCCCAGCGGCGACATCGCCCCCACCAGCTCCCGCACCCGTTCGGCCTGCTGATCCTCCGGCACTGCGCTCTCCCTCCGCGGGTCGTCCCCTGCACTACGCGCTCAGGCCGCCAGGACCACCGGGTGTTCTGTGTCCCAGCGCTCCCGGTACTCCGCCAGGGCCCGCCGCTGGGCCGCGGACCAGGACCGCTCGACGTCGTCCCGCAGCCCGGGCAGGCCGATCAGCCGCAGCTGGCGGACCGCCCGGTCCAGGCCGACCTGCCACTGGGCGGTCAGCTGCCGGGCCCGGGCGTGCAGCGCGGCGGTCATCACCGGGGTGATCGCCTTCTTGTGCGGGTTGACCATCACCCGGGCCGCCAGCTCGGCGCCGGAGAGGTAGCAGCGGGCGATCAGCTCCCGGTGCTCGCCGTCGTCCACCCCGCGCCGGGCCGCCATCAGCCCGTACGTCAGGTGCCGGGACTCGTCCCGGGCAACATTGCCCAGGCCCTCGTGCAGGGCGTGCAGCCCGTACCGCTGGGCCAGCACCCGGGTGGTCCGCAGCGCCGCCGCGGCCAGCACGCCCTCGGTGATGAGGTGGTAGCCGACCAGCGCCTCGTACCAGGCGCCGCGGTCGCCGCCGCTCTCGCGCACCCGGGAGGTCGCGGCGACGAGCTGCGGCTCGAACAGCTGCCCGTACGCCGAGGCCTCGTCCAGCGCGGAGTCCAGCTCGATGCCGGCCGCGGTGGTGAGGTATTCCTGGAAGAACCGCACGTGCCGGCCCTCGTCGGCCAGCTGCGTGCACAGGTAGATCCGGTCGTCGTCGGTGGGGGCGTGGTCCACCAGCGCGGACAGCGTGCGGGTCACGCAGACCTCGCCCACCTCCAGCTCGGTCAGCGCGTCGCCCAGCTCCCGCTCCGCGAACGGCCGGAGCGCGGCCCAGGTCTCCCGGTCCCGCTCCACCCGGACGTCGCCCACGCTCCACTGGCCCTTCTCCCAGCGGGCGTAGAGCGCGAGCGCGCCGGGGAGCGTGGACCGGTCCGGGGTGTTGCCGGCCGCGGGCCGGGACGGGGCGGGGTCGTCCAGGATGTCGAGGATCTCACCGGACACTGGGCCGGTCGTGATGGTCACGGAGTGCTCCACACGTCGATCAGCTGGCGATCTACCGGACGGTAACCTTGATACCGAGGGTATGTCCATACCGTTCGTGCCCCTTGCGCACCGATGCGTCCTGCGTGAAGCATGCACTGATCGATGCGCCCGCTTCGACCGTATCGAGGAGTTCGATGGTCCAGACCGTGGTGGTGCGTGAGCCGGGCGGCCCGTGGGTCCTGGAGGAGGCGCGACTGCCCGAGCCGGGTGCCGGCCAGGTGCACGTTCGGGTCGACGCGGTCGGCCTCTGCCGGACCGACGTCTCCCTCGCCCATGGCGGCCTGCCGACGAAGTTCCCGCTGGTCCCCGGGCACGAGGGGGTCGGCACCGTGCTCACCGCCGGGCCCGGCGCCGGGTACTCCGCCGGCGACCGGGTGGTGTTCGTCTGGACCGCCCCCTGCGGCTCCTGCTGGTACTGCGCCCGCGGCGAGGGCGCCCTCTGCGAGCGGCCGCCGGCGGAGGGCAGGACCCCCTCGGTCGAGCTGTCCGACGGCACGCTGGTCGTGCCCGGGCTCGGCCTCGGCGCGTTCGCCGAGGAGATCGTCGCCTCCGTCGCCTCGGTGCGGGCGCTGCCGATCCCGCTGCCGGACGCCCAGGCCGCGGTGCTCGGCTGCGCGGTGTCGACCGGCTTCGGCGCGGTCCGCAGCACGGCGGGGGTGGCCGCCGGCGAGTCGGTGGTCGTCATCGGCGCCGGCGGGGTCGGGCTGTGCGCGATCCAGACCGCCAAGGACGTCGGGGCCGGCCCGGTCATCGCGGTCGACCCGGTGGCCGAGCGGCGCGACCTGGCCCTGAAGTACGGCGCCGACCTGGCGTTGGAGCCCGGCCTGACGCTGCCGGCCCGGGTCAGGGAGGTCACCGACGGCCGCGGCGCCGACCACGTGCTGGAGTGCGTCGGCAAGTCCGCGACCATCCGGCAGGCGTGGACGCTGGCCCGCCGCGGCGGGCAGGTGATCGTCGTCGGGGCCGGGGCCAAGACCGACCTGGTGCAGTTCAGCGCGCTGGAGCTGTTCCACTCCGGCAAGACGCTGCGCGGCTCGGTGCACGGCTCCTTCGACGTGGACTCCGAGCTGGGGCTGCTCTGCGAGCGCGTCGCCGCCGGCGCGTACGACCTGGCCGGGCTGGTCGGCGAGCCGATGGGGCTGGACCGGATGCCGGAGGCGCTGGCCGCCCTGGACGCCGGGTCGGGCGGGAGGTCGGTGTTCGCCCCGGCGCTGACCCGGGCCCGGCGGTGACGGCGGGCGCGGCGGACGGCCGCGCGCGGGTCGTCGAGGACTACCGCCGCCACGTCGGCGAGGGCGTGGCCCGGGTCGCGGAGACCCTCGGCACCCCGGTCGAGGAACGCAGCGAGGGGCCGTACGTGTGGGACTCCGCCGGCCGGCGGTACCTGCAGTGCGGCGGCTACGGCGTCTTCATCCTCGGCCACCGGCACCCGCGGGTGGTCCGGGCGCTGCACCGGCAGCTCGACCTCCACCCGCTGGCCACCCGGTCGCTGCTGTCCGGCGCGCTGGCCACGGCGTCCGCCGAACTGGTCGGCGCCGCCCCCGAGGGGCTGGAGCGGGTCTACTTCGGCTGCACCGGGGCCGAGGCGGTGGAGACCGCGTTCAAGCTGGCCCGGGCCAACGGCCGGCGCCGGATCCTGGCCATGCGCGGCGGCTTCCACGGCAAGACGCTGGGCGCGCTGGCCGCGACCGACCGGCTGGCGTTCCAGCAGCCGTTCCGGCCGCTGCTGCCCGGGGTGGAGTTCGTCCCGTACGGGGACGTGGCCGCGCTGGCCGCGGCGCTGGCCGGCGGTGACCCGGCGGTCGTCGTGGTCGAGCCGGTGCAGGGCGAGGGCGGGGTGCGGATCCCGCCGCCGGGCTACCTGGCCGGCGTGCTCGCGGCCTGCCGGGCGCACGGCGCGCTGCTGGTGGTGGACGAGATCCAGACCGGGCTCGGCCGGCTCGGCACCATGTGGGGCTGGGACGTGCCCGGGGAGCACCCCGACATGCTGCTGGTCGGCAAGGCGCTCGGCGGCGGGTGCGTCCCGGTCAGCGCGGTGCTGGCCACGGCGGCGGCGTTCCGGCCGCTGGACCGCGCCCCGCGGCTGCACAGCTCGACGTTCTCCGGCTACCCGCTGGGCGCCGCGGCGGTCACCGCCACCCTCGCCGTGCTGGCCGACGAGAAGATCCCGGACCGGGCCGCCCGGCTCGGCGAGCGGATCGACGCGCTGGTCCGGGCCGCGCTGGACGGCGTGCCGGGCGTGCGGGAGGTGCGCTCCCGCGGGCTGCTGCTCGGGGTCGAGCTGGCCGCGCCCGCGCTGGCCGGGCGGTTCAGCGCCGCGCTGCTGGACGCCGGGGTGCTCGCCACCCCGTCGCTGGGCGCCGACACGGTGGTGCGGCTGACCCCGCCGGCCGTCCTGGAAGAGACCGACCTGGAGTGGCTGGACACCGCGCTGGGCGCGGCCGCCGCCGCCCTGTCCGCAGAGGAGACCACGTGGAGACCACCCGGCCGGACTGGCTGACGGACGACTCCGACACCACCAAGCCGAGCATCGCCCGGATGTACGACTACTTCCTCGGCGGCAGCCGGCACCTGGAGATCGACCGGGCGGTCGCCGCGAAGGCGGTCGAGGCCGCGCCGGGCATCAAGATCCTGATCTGGGAGAACCGCAAGTTCCTCAAGCGGGTCGGCCGGTGGGCCGCGTCCCGGGGGATCCAGCAGTTCCTCGACCTGGGCTCGGGCATCCCGGCCGGCGGCAACCTGCACACCGTGGTGCAGCAGCTGAACCCGAGCGCCCGGGTCGTGTACGTCGACATCGACCCGGTCGCGGTCGCCCGCGCCACCGAACTGCTGGCCGACGACCCGTACGCGGCGGCGCTGCAGGGCGACGTCACCGAGCCGGCGGCGATCCTGGCCTCGGCGCCGGTCCGCGAGCTGATCGACTTCGACCGGCCGGTCGCGGTGCTGCTGCTCAACGTCCTGCACTTCGTCCCGTACGCCGCGGTCGAGCCGGCCGTCGCGGCCTTCCGCGAGGTGCTGTCCCCGGGCAGCGCGCTGGCGATCACCCACGGCACCGGCGACCTGGCCAGCACCGACCCGACCGGCATCAGCAAGGTGTACGCCGAGGCCTTCGGCCAGATGACGATGCGGGACGAGTCGGCCTTCGGGACGCTGTTCGGCGACTTCGAGCTGATCGAGCCGGGCATCGTCGACGTGCCGCAGTGGCGCCCGGACAGCGGCCTGGCCGCCCGGATGGGGCCGGTCAACTGCTACGCGGGGGTCGCCGTCAGGCCGTGACGCCGCGCAGCATCGCCGCCGGGTCCGCGCCGTCGGCCACCCGCTGGGTGCCGGCGGCGGCGGCGGCGGCCACGGCCACCAGCACGGCGCCGCCGACCGCCAGCACGGCCACCGGGACGGCGAGCCGGGCGTCCGGCGGGTAGACCGGGTTGACGTCGAGCAGCCCGCGCACGGCCGCGGCGACCCCGCCGGCCGCGGCCGCGCCCAGCAGCCAGCCGGCCGCGAGCACCCCGGCCAGCTCGCCGACCAGCGAGGTCAGGTGGGCCCGCCGGGTCATCCCGATCCGCCGCAGCAGCACGTACGACACCAGCGTGGAGCGCTGCCGGGCGGCGAGGTGGAGGAACAGCCCGGCCACGGCGATCAGCCCGATCAGCCCGGCCAGCGCCTGCAGGTAGCCGAAGGTCCAGGTGACCGGGAGCAGCTGGGTGGTGCCGAGGAACCGGTCCGGGGACACCGCCCCGCGCGGCGAGTGCCCGGCCCGGTCCAGCGCGGCCAGCGCGTCCGGCAGCCGGTCGGTGCTGGTCCAGATCTCCTCGACCCGGAACGCGTACGGGTCCACCGCGGCCAGCGCCGGCCGGGGCACCACGAACAGCGCCGCGTCCGGGACCCGGAGCCCGGGGAACAGCCCGGCCGTGCCGACCACCCGGACCTCCAGCCGGGTCCGGCCCAGGCTCAGCGGCACCGTGTCGCCGCAGCCGGGGCAGCGGACCGCGAGCGCCGGCACGCCCGGTCCGGCCAGCCGGGCGACCAGCCCGGGGACGTCGCCGAACACGCCGCGGTCGGCGTAGGCGAAGTCGGCGAAGGTGGCCGGGTCGACGCCGAGCACCACCGACTCGGTGCCGGCCGGGGACCGGACGAAGCGGACCACGCTGACCTGGGTGCCGGCCCCGCCGACGTCGACGGTCTCGGCCGGGCGGGCGTTGAGCACCACCGCCTGCTCGGTGCCGGCGTAGGTGCGGGCCTTCGCGGTCACCGTGTCGTCGGTGGAGCGGGTGATCGCGGCGGCGTAGCCGAGGATCGCCACCGGCACCGCCGTCGCCACCAGGACCGCGGCGGTCGCCGGGCGCAGCCCGGCCAGCCGGCGTACGGCGAGGTGCAGCGGGGGAGCGGAGCCGGCGGTGGCCCGCCGCAGCCGGGGCAGCAGCGCGGTGAGCAGCCGGGCGGCCAGCAGCAGCGCCCCGGTCATCCCGAGCAGGCCGAAGGCGACCAGCAGCGGATCGACCCGCACCACCGCGGTGACGTCGGAGCGCACCGCGCCCCGGTCGGCCAGCCGCGCGTACGCGACGCCCGCCGCGACGAGCAGCGCGACCTCCCACGGCACCGCGGCGGCCCGCAGCCGG
>CADCTP010000201.1 GCA_902805565.1 uncultured Mycobacteriales bacterium | reverse complement strand
AGCCGGCCCACGAGCGGCCCGGGGCGAGCCGACCCGGCTGACCGGCCGGGCCGGCGGCCCGGCCGGTCGCCGGCTCAGCTCAGCGCGGTCCGCAGGTCGGTCAGCAGGTCCTCGACCGACTCGATCCCGACCGAGAGCCGGACCAGGTCGGCCGGCACCTCCAGCGGGGACCCGCTCACCGACGCGTGGGTCATCCGGGCCGGGTGCTCGATCAGCGACTCGATCCCGCCCAGCGACTCGGCCAGGGTGAACAGCTCGGTCCGCTCGCACACCCGCAGCGCCTCCTGCTCGCCGCCGGTCAGCGTGAAGGACACCATGCCGCCGAAGCCGCGCATCTGCTTCGCGGCCACCTCGTGCCCCGGGTGCTCGGGCAGGCCCGGGTAGTAGACGGCGCCGACCTTCGGGTGGGCCTGCAGCATCTCGGCCACCCGGGCCGCGTTCGCGCAGTGCCGGTCCATCCGGACCCCGAGCGTCTTGGCCCCGCGCAGCACCAGCCACGAGTCGAACGGCCCCGGCACGGAGCCCATCGCGTTCTGGTGGAAGACCAGCCGCTGGGCCAGCTCCGGGTCGTTGAGCACCAGCGCGCCGCCGACCACGTCGGAGTGCCCGCCGAGGTACTTCGTGGTCGAGTGCACGACCACGTCCGCCCCGAGCGTCAGCGGCTGCTGCAGGTACGGCGAGGCGAAGGTGTTGTCGACCACCAGCAGCACGCCGGCGTCCCGGGCGATCCCGGCCAGCCCGGCGATGTCGGCGATGCCGAGCAGCGGGTTGGTGGGCGTCTCGCACCACAGCAGCTTGGTGGCCGGGGTGACCGCCGCCCGGACGGCGTCCAGGTCGGCCAGGTGCACCGGCGTGTACGCCACGCCCCAGCGCGCCAGCACCGTGGCGAACAGCCGGTACGAGCCGCCGTACGCGTCGTCCGGGATGACCACGTGGTCGCCCGGCGCCAGCACGGTCCGCAGCAGGGTGTCCTCGGCGGCCAGCCCGGAGGCGAAGGCGAGCCCGTGCGCCCCGCTCTCCAGCGCGGCCAGGCACTCCTGCAGCGCGGTCCGGGTCGGGTTCGCCGACCGGCTGTACTCGTAGCCGCCCCGCAGGCCGCCGACCCCGTCCTGCTTGAAGGTCGAGGTCTGGTGGATGGGGATCGTCACCGACCCGGTGCTCGGGTCGGGCTCCTGCCCGGCGTGGATGGCGAGCGTCTCGAACCCGTACGTCATCTCACGCAATCTACTCCGCCGGGGCCCGGGCCCCACGCACCGGCGGAGCCCACCGGTCAGGCGGGGGTGTAGAGGGCGGCGATGACGTCGGCGTACGCGGCGTGCACGCCCCGGCGCTTGAGCTTCATCGTCGCGGTGAGCTGCGGCGAGTCCGGCACCCACTCGTCGGCGACGATCGCGAACCGCTTGATCCCCTCGACGTTCGAGACCTGCGCGTTGACCTCGGCCACGCCGCGCTCCAGCTCGGCCCGCAGCTCCGGGGTCGCGGCCAGCTCCGGCAGCGCGGTGGGCAGCCCCTGCCGCTCGGCCCAGCCGGGCGCCACGTCCGGGTCCAGGACCAGCAGCGCGGCGATGTACCGCTGCCCGTCGCCGACCACGCACGCCTGCCCGACCAGCGGCAGCGACTTCAGCAGCGCCTCCAGGTTCGCCGGCGAGACGTTCTTGCCGCCGGCGGTGATGATCAGCTCCTTCTTGCGGTCGACGATCGACAGGTAGCCGTCGTCGTCGACGCGGCCGATGTCCCCGGTGTGCAGCCAGCCGTCGGCGTCGAAGGTCTCCGCGGTGCGCTCGGGGTCGTCCAGGTAGCCGCGGGAGACGATGCCGCCGCGGGCCAGCACCTCGCCGTCGGCGGCGATCCGCAGCTCCACCCCCGGGTACGGCCGGCCGACGGTGTGCGGCTTGACCCGGAACGGGTCCCAGGTCATCCCGCCGGTGTTCTCGCTCATCCCGTACACCTCGGAGAACGGCATCCCGAGCGAGCGGAAGAAGTGCAGCACGTCCACCGGCAGCGGGGCCGCGCCGGAGAAGCAGAACTCCAGCCTGTCCAGGCCCAGCCTCGCCCGCAGCGGCGCGAACGCGGCCGCGTCGACCTGCTCCCAGGCCGCGGCCAGCGGGCCGGTCAGCGGCTGGTCGGCGGCCCGGACCGCGGCCACCTGCCGGCCGACCTCCAGGGCCTTGGCGAACCCGGCGACCTTCTCCGGCCCGCCCGCGGCCACCCCGGCCTGGATGCCGGCACGCAGCTTCTCCCACACCCGCGGCGGGCCGAACAGGTCGGTCGGGTGCACCTGGGCCAGGTACGCGCCCAGCGTCGTCTGGTCCGGGCAGCAGGTCACGGCGGAGCGCTGCCACAGCCACGCGTAGTGGGTGACCATCCGCTCGGCGATGTGCGCCATCGGCAGGTACGACACCGACCGGCGGCCCGGGGTCTTGCCGACCAGGTGGGTGTAGCCGACGCACTCGTGCGCGATGTTGGAGTGCGACAGCATCACGCCCTTGGGCGGGCCGGTGGTGCCGGAGGTGTAGATGACGGTCGCCAGGTCCTCCGGCCGCACGGCGTCGGCCGCGGCGTCCAGGTCCACCGGGTCGTCGCCGAACAGGTCCTCCAGCCGCAGCACGTCGGCCGGGGCCGGCCCGGCCGGGTCGGTGGCGACCACGACCGCCCGCAGGTCGGGCAGCTGGTCGCGCACCTTGAGCAGCCGCTCCAGGAACTCGACGTCCTCGACCACGGCGATCCGGGACCGGCTGTGCGAGGCCAGCTGGCCCAGCTGCTCGGGCGAGGAGGAGTTGTAGACCGACAGCGGGGTGCCGCCGGCGAGCACCGCGCCGAGGTCGGCGACGTGGAACTCGGGCCGGTTGCGCAGGAAGAGCAGGACCCGGTCGCCGCGCTCCAGCCCGAGCCGGCCGTACGCGCGGGCGAGCCGGGCCGAGCGGTCGGCGACCTCGGCCCAGGTCCACTCGACCAGGCCCGAGCCGTCCGGGGCCATCCGGCGCACCGCCACGGTGTCCGGGAGCTCGGCCGCGTTCCGCCGCACCCACCCGGCGACCGTCTGCCCGGCCGCCTCCGCCGCCACCGTCGCCGCGTCGACCACGCGCACCTCCTTGTGAGCCCACTCACATCACAAGCTATCGGGGCGCGACCGTCCGCCCAACCCCTCGGCGGACCCGGAACCGCTCCCCCCGCCGTCGGTGGCGCGACGGCGGGGGACCGGGTCAGGTGGCGAGGTGGGTCAGCAGGTCCTGGCGGGTGAGGACGCCGGCGGGCTTGCCGTCGGCCAGCACGACCGCGGCGTCGGCCTTCTCCAGCGCGCTGACCGCGGCGTCCACCGGCTCGCCCGCGCCGACCACCGGCAGCGGCGCGGACATGTGCCGCTCCAGCGGGTCGGCGAGCCGGGCCCGGCCGGTGAACAGCAGCTCCAGCAGGTCCCGCTCGACCACCGACCCGACGACCTCGGCCATCATCACCGGCGGCTCGGCCTTGACCACCGGCATCTGCGAGACGCCGTACTCGCGGAGGATGTCGATCCCCTCCCGCACGGTGTCCTGCGGGTGCACGTGCACCAGCTCCGGCATCCCGCCGGTCTTGCGGCGCAGCACGTCGCCCACGGTGGTCTCCGTCGAGGTGCGCAGGAAGCCGTAGTCGGCCATCCAGTCGTCGTTGAAGATCTTCGACAGGTAGCCGCGGCCGCCGTCGGGCAGCAGCACCACGACGACGTCGTCGGCCGAGGCCCGCTCGGCCACCCGCAGCGCCGCCACCACCGCCATCCCGCACGAGCCGCCGACCAGCAGGCCCTCCTCGCGGGCCAGCCGCCGGGTCATCGCGAACGAGTCCGCGTCGCTGACCGGGACGATCTCGTCGCAGATGTCCTTGTCGTACGTCGAGGGCCAGAAGTCCTCGCCGACCCCCTCGACCAGGTACGGCCGGCCGGTGCCGCCGGAGTAGACCGAGCCCTCCGGGTCGGCGCCGATCACCCGCACCCGTCCCTGCGAGACCTCCTTGAGGTAGCGGCCCGCGCCGCTGACCGTCCCGCCGGTGCCGAGCCCGGTCACGAAGTGGGTCATCCGCCCCGCGGTCTGCTCCCACATCTCCGGCCCGGTGGTCGCGTAGTGCGAGTCGACGTTCTCCGGGTTCGCGTACTGGTTGGGCTTCCAGGCCCCGTCGATCTCCCGGACCAGCCGGTCCGAGACGTTGTAGTAGGAGTCCGGGTGCTCGGGCGCGACGACGGTCGGGCAGACCACGACCTCCGCGCCGTACGCCTTGAGCACGTTGATCTTGTCCGTCGAGACCTTGTCCGGGCAGACGAACACGCACCGGTAGCCCCGGGTCTGGGCCACGATCGCCAGCCCGACACCGGTGTTTCCGCTGGTGGGCTCGACGATGGTGCCGCCGGGGCGGAGCTCGCCGGAGCGTTCGGCCGCCTCGATCATCCGCAGCGCGATCCGGTCCTTCACCGAGCCGCCGGGGTTGAAGTACTCGACCTTCGCCAGCACCAGCGGGGCCAGGCCCGCGGTGACCTTGGACAGTTGGACGAGCGGGGTGCCGCCGATGAGGTCCACCATCGAGCGCGCGTACTGCATCTCCATCGGACCAGGGTAGGGGATCGGGTCACCCGGGTCGGTGACGAGCGCCCGCCGGGATCACCTACCGGGGTCCGCACCGCGTACGGCGGCTGCACTAACCTCGGGCGCGGAGGTGGCCTAGTGGCGCGGGAGGCGGCGGTTCGGCTGGCGGACGGGGTGTGGCGGATCCCGACCACACCGGGCGACATGATCAATTCGTTCGCCGTGACCGGGCCGGACGGCGGCGTCACCCTCGTCGACGCGGGGCTGCGGTACAAACCGACCCAGGTCCGGCTGCTGGCCGGGCTGCGGGCCATCGGGGCCGGGCCGGCGGACGTCCGGCGGATCGTGATCACGCACGCCCACCCGGACCACACCGGCGGGCTGGCCGCGCTGGTCGCGCTGACCGACGGGGCCGAGGTGCTCGCGCACGAGCGGGAGGCGATCTACCTCGCCGACGGGCGCACGCCCCGGACCACCCGCGGCACGACCCGGTCCTTCGCGAAGGCCCCGGTGACCCGGACCTTCCACGACGGCTGCGAGCTGCCCGGCGGGCTGCGCGCGGTGCACACCCCGGGGCACTCCCCCGGCCACACCGCGCTGCTGCACGAGGAGTCCGGGGTGCTCATCACCGGCGACGCCGTGATGAACCTGCGCGGCGTCCGGTACGCGCCGGGTTTCCTGTGCACCGACCCGGACCGCAACCGGTCCTCGGCCGACCGGCTCGGTGACCTGGACTTCGAGGTCGTCGCCTTCGCCCACGGACCCGAGCTCCGCCGACACGCGAAGGCGAGACTGCGCGAGCTGCTGCGCGGACGGCGTCGGTGACCCGCGCGTCCCGGGCCCGGCGGATCGCCGCGGCGGCCGCGTACGGCGGGGGCGGGCTGGGCCTGCTCCTCTCCGCCGGCTGGGGGCTGCTGCTCGGCGAGGCGAAGCTGGCCCGCCGCTGGGTCGGCCCGCCGTCCGCGCGGCCGCCGGTCGCCGACGGCCGGTACGGGACGTTCGACGGGGAGCCGCTGACCCTGGCGATGCTGGGCGACTCCAGCGCGGCCGGCCTCGGCGTGACGGAGGCGACCAAGACGCCGGGCGCGCTGATCGCCGCCGGGCTGTCCGACGCCGCCCGGCGCCCGGTCCGGCTGTTCACCGCCGCGGTCGTCGGCGCCCGGTCGCCGCACCTGCTGTCCCAGGCCGAGCTGGTCCGCCCGATCGGCCCGGACGTCGTGGTGATCATGATCGGCGCGAACGACGTGACGAACCGGAGCCGCCCGTCCGAGGCCGTCGCCCACCTGGGCCGGGCGGTGCGCCGGCTGCGTGCCGACGGGGCCGAGGTTGTCGTCTGCACCTGCCCCGACCTGGGCACGGTGGAGCCGATCGCGCAGCCGCTGCGGACGGTGGCGCGGGTGTGGAGCCGGCAGCTGGCGGCGGCGCAGACCATCGCGGTGGTCGAGGCCGGCGGCCGTACGGTCTCCCTCGGCGACCTGCTGGGGCCGGAGTTCGCGGCGAACCCGACGGAGATGTTCTCCGCCGACCGGTTCCACCCGTCGGCGGCCGGCTACGCGGCGGCCGCGTCGGTGACCCTGCCGTCGGTGTGCGCGGCGCTCGGGTTGTGGCCGGAGGAGGCGGACGCGGTCACCGACCGGCGGCTGTTCTCGCCGGACGGGGCGACCCCGGTGGCCACGGCCGCGGCCCGGGCCGCCGGCCGGCCGGGCAGCGAGGTCAGCGGGGGCGAGGTCCGGGGGGCCGAGCGCGGGCCGCGTGGGCGCTGGGCGTTCCTGCG
>CADCTP010000200.1 GCA_902805565.1 uncultured Mycobacteriales bacterium | reverse complement strand
CTGGGCCGCGGTCGTGCGGTCCACCGACCCGGCCGCGACGGACCCGGACCGGTGGGGGCACGGCGACCGGGCCGAGCGGCGGGCGTTCTTCGCCGCCGACCCGGCCCGCGCCCGCGCGCTGCTCGCCGGGACCTGGGCCGCGGAGAAGGGCGAGGACCGGGAGTGGTTCCTGGACCGGATCGGCGCCGCCCCCACCGCGGGGGACGAGCCGCTCCTGGAAGCGGCCCTGGACGACCGGCGCAAGGGGGTGCGGGACCGGGCCGTGGCCGCGCTCGGCCTGCTGCCGGACTCGGCGTACGCGCGCCGGATGGCGGCCCGGGCCCGGGCCGCGGTCTCGGTCGAGCGCCGGCTGCTGCGCAGCCGGCTGCTGGTCACCCCGCCGGCGGACCACGACGACGCGATGGCCCGGGACGGGATCCGGCCGACCCCGCCGTCGACCCTCGGCCCGCAGGCGTGGTGGCTGCGGCAGATCCTCGCCGCCACCCCGCTGCGGGTCTGGGACGCGCTGGGGCCGCCGGCCGACCTGCTCGGCCGGGCCGGGCCGGACTGGAAGGACGTGCTGGTCGCCGGCTGGCACGAGGCCACGATCCGGCAGGCCGACCCGGCCTGGGCCGCCGCGCTGCTGGACCTCGGCCCGGCGGAGCGGGACGTCGCCGGGCTGGTCGGCGCGCTGCCGCCGGTGCGGCGGGCGCCCGCGGTGGTGCGGCTGCTGGCAGCGGCCACCCCACCGGCGGCCTGGCTGCTGCCGGCGCTGCTGGACACCGTCCCGGACCCGTGGCCGGACGAGCTCGCGGCGGCGGTGCTGGCCGCCGTCACCCGCCCCGACAGCCGGCCGCGGGACGCCCGCGAGGTACTGAAGCTGCTCGGCGGCCGGCTGCGGCCGGGACCGTCGGCCGCGCTGCGCGACCGGGCCGACCGGCTGCGCGACACCGACTGGGAGCCGGCGCTGGCTGCCGTCGCCGACACGCTCGCCTTCCGCCACGCCATGCTCGAGGAGCTCCGTTGACCGTTCCCACCGCCCTGCTCCGGCCGCACGCCGAGGACGCGTACGCCGGGGAGCTGACCGCGCTGGCCGCCGCCGACGACCGGCCCCGGCCGCCCGGCTGGCGGATGTCCCCGGCCGCGGTGGTCACGTACCTGCTCGGCGGGACGCTGGCCGACGGCACCGTGGTCACCCCCAAGTACGTCGGGCCGCGCCGGCTGCTGGAGGTCGCGGTGGCCACCCTGGCCACCGACCGGGCCCTGCTCCTGCTCGGCGTGCCCGGCACGGCCAAGACCTGGGTCAGCGAGCACCTCGCCGCGGCGGTCAGCGGCGACTCGACGCTGCTGGTCCAGGGCACGTCCGGCACCCCCGAGGAGGCCATCCGGTACGGCTGGAACTACGCCCGGCTGCTGGCCGAGGGCCCCTCCGCCGGCGCGCTGGTCCCCTCGCCGGTGCTGACCGCGATGCGGACCGGGCGGATCGCCCGGGTCGAGGAGCTCAGCCGGATCCCCAGCGACGTGCAGGACGCGCTGATCACCGTGCTCAGTGAGAAGACGCTGCCGGTGCCGGAGCTGGGCACCGAGGTGCAGGCGGTCAAGGGCTTCAACGTCATCGCCACCGCCAACGACCGGGACCGCGGGGTGAACGAGCTGTCCAGCGCGCTGCGCCGGCGGTTCAACACGGTCGTGCTGCCGCTGCCGGCCTCCTTCGACGACGAGGTCGACATCGTCACCCGCCGGGTGGCCCAGCTCGGCCGGTCGCTGGAGCTGCCGGAGCTGCCGCCCGCCCTGGAGGAGATCCGCCGGGTGGTGGGCGTGTTCCGGGAGCTGCGGTCCGGGGTGACCGCGGACGGCCGGACCAAGCTGAAGTCGCCGTCCGGCACGCTGTCCACGGCCGAGGCGATCAGCGTGGTCACCGCCGGGCTGACGCTGTCCGCGCACTTCGGCGACGGGGTGCTGCGGCCGGCCGACATCGCGGCCGGCATGGTCGGCGCGGTGATCCGGGACCCGGCGGCCGACGCGGTGGTGTGGACGGAGTACCTCGAGGTCGTGGTGCGGGAGCGGCGCGGGTGGGGCGAGTTCTACCGCGCCTGCCGCGAGGTCAGCGGGTGACGGCGGCGGCCGGGCCGGCCGGGACAGGGGCGGCGGGCGGCGGCCGGCCGGGCCCGGCCGAGGTGCGGGTGCTGGGGATCCGGCACCACGGGCCCGGGTCGGCCCGGTCCGTGCGCGCCGAGCTGGCCGCGTACCGCCCGGACGCGGTGCTCATCGAGGGGCCGGCCGACGCCGACCCGCTGGTGGCGTACGTGGCCGAGGCCGGGATGGTGCCGCCGGTCGCGCTGCTGGCGTACGCGAGCGACGCGCCGCAGGTGGCCGCGTTCTGGCCGTTCGCGGTCTTCTCGCCGGAGTGGCAGGCGGTGCGCTGGGCGGTGGCGAACGGGGTGCCGGTCCGGTTCTGCGACCTGCCGGCCGCGGTCACCCTCGCCGACCGCCCGGACCCGGACGACGGACCCGGGCCGGGGCGCGGACCCGCGCCGGACGACGGACCCGACCCGGACGACGGACCCGACCCGGACGACGGACCCGACCCGGACGACGGGCCCGCGCCGGACGACGCATCGGACCCGGAGGACGGACCCGACCCGACCGACGCACCGGGGCCGACCGACGGAGCCGACCCGACCGAGTGGCCCGGGTCGGGCGGCGGCCCGGACGCGGGCGGGCCGCCGGACCTGGCCAGGGCGGGCGACCCGGTCGTCGTGCGGCACGATCCGCTGGCACTGCTGGCGGCCGCGGCCGGCTACGACGACCCGGAGCGGTGGTGGGAGGACCTGGTCGAGTCCCGCGGCGACGCGGCCGGCCCGTTCGAGGCGATCACCGAGGCGATGGCCGAGCTGCGGGCGGCCGCCCCGCCGCAGGACCCGGTCGAGCAGCGGCGCGAGGACCGCCGCGAGGCGCACATGCGCACGGTGCTGCGCGCCACGCTGAAGTCCGGCGCCCGCCGGGTCGCCGTGGTCTGCGGTGCCTGGCACGCCCCCGCGCTGACCCGCCCGCTGCCGCCGGCCGCCGCCGACAGCCGGCTGCTCACCGGGCTGCCGAAGCGCAAGGTGACCCTGACCTGGGTGCCGTGGACGCACGGCCGGCTGGCCACCGCCTCCGGGTACGGCGCCGGCGTCACCAGCCCGGGCTGGTACCACCACCTCTTCAGCGCGCCCGACCGCCCGGTGACCCGCTGGCTGACCACGGTCGCCGGGGTGCTGCGGGCGGAGAACCTGCCGGTGTCCAGCGCGCACGTCATCGAGGCGGTCCGGCTGGCCGAGACCCTGGCCACGCTGCGGGAGCGGCCGCTGGCCGGGCTGGCCGAGGTCACCGAGGCGACCCTGGCCGTCCTGGTCGACGGGGACCAGGTCGCCCTGGACCTGGTCACCCGGCGGCTGGTGGTCGGCGAGGCCCTGGGCGCCGTGCCGGAGTCCGCGCCGACCGTCCCGCTCGCCACCGACCTGCGGGCCGCGGCGCGCCGGCTGCGGATGACGCTGGACGCGACGGAGAAGGCGTACGAGCTGGACCTGCGCAAGCCGACCGACCTGGACCGCAGCCGGCTGCTGCACCGGCTCCGGCTGCTCGGCGTCGAGTGGGGCACGCCGGCCCGGGCCGCGGCCCGCAACCTCGGCACGTTCCGGGAGGCGTGGTCGGTCCGCTGGCGCCCGGAGCTGGAGATCGACCTGGTCGAGGCGTCGGGCTGGGGGACGACGGTGCCGGCGGCCGCCGCGGCCCGGGTGGTCGCGCGCGCGGCGGCCGGCACGCTGGCCGAGCTGACCACCGCGGTCGAGGCCGCGCTGGTCGCCGACCTGACCGCGGCGCTGCCGGAGCTGCTGGTCGCGCTGGACGCCCGGGCCGCGCTGGACACCGACGTCGCGCACCTGATGGCGGCGCTGCCGCCGCTGGTCCGGGCCGGCCGGTACGGCGACGTGCGCTCGACCGACACCGCCGCGCTGGACCGGGTCGCCGACGGCCTGCTGGAACGCGTCCGCGCCGGCCTGCCCGCCGCGCTGACCGGCCTGGACGACGACGCGGCCCGGCTGCTGCGGGACCGGGTGCTGGGCGTGCACGCCGCGCTCGCGCTGCGGGCGGACCCGGCCGCCCGGGACCGCTGGCTGGACACCCTGGCCGGGCTGGCCGACCGGGACGACCTGCACGGCCTGCTCACCGGCCAGCTGGTCCGGCTGCTGCGGGACGCCGGCCGGCTGGACGGCGCGGCCGCCGGCGTACGGCTGTCCCGGGCCCTGTCGGTCGGCACGTCCGCCGCGGCGAAGGGCGCCTGGGTCGAGGGGTTCCTGGCCGGCGGCGGGCTGCTGCTGGTGCACGACGCCGACCTGCTGGCGATCCTGGACCGCTGGGTGGTCGGGCTGGACCCGCGGACGTTCGTGGACGTGCTGCCGCTGCTGCGCCGCACGTTCGGCTCGTTCGCGGCGCCGGAGCGGCGGTCCCTCGGCGACCGGCTGCGCGGCGGCGGGACCGGGCCGGCGGCGGCCCCGGAGGAGATCGACGTCGCGCTGGCCGCGCCGGTGCTGCCGACGGTGGAGCTGCTGCTGGGGAGGCCGGCGTGACCGACGAGGACGAGCGGCTGCGCCGGTGGCGGCTGCTGCTGGGCGGCGCCTCGGAGCCCGAGGGCGGCCCGGCCGGCGCCGGGCTCGGCGGCGACGACCGGGCGATGGACGCCGCGCTGGCCGCGCTGTACGACACCGACACCGACGCCGATCCCGGGCCGCGCTCGGCCGGGCTGGGCGGGTCGGCGCCCCGGGTGGCCCGCTGGCTCGGCGACATCCGGACGTACTTCCCGACCACCGTGGTCCAGGTCATGCAGCGCGACGCGGTCGACCGGCTCAACCTCACCCGGCTGCTGCTGGAGCCGGAGCTGCTGGAGTCGGTGGTCCCGGACGTGCACCTGGTCGGCACCCTGCTCAGCCTGAACAAGGTCATGCCCGAGCACTCCAAGGCCACCGCCCGCGCGGTGGTGGCCGGCGTGGTCGCGCAGATCGAGCGCCGGGTCGCCGACCGCACCCGGGCCGCGGTGACCGGCGCGCTGGACCGCAGCACCCGGACCTCCCGGCCGAAGCTGCACGACATCGACTGGACCCGCACCATCGCGGCCAACCTGAGGAACTACCTGCCCGAGCACCGGACGGTGGTGCCGGAGCGGCTGGTCGGCCACGCCCGCCGGCACCGCGCGGTGGCCCGGGACGTCGTGGTGGCCATCGACCAGTCCGGCTCGATGGCGGCCTCGGTGGTGTACGCGAGCGTGTTCGCCGCGGTGCTGGCCAGCATGCGGACGCTGCGGACCTCGGTGATCGTCTTCGACACCGAGGTGGTGGACCTGACCGAGCACCTGGCCGACCCGGTGGAGGTGCTGTTCGGCACCCAGCTCGGCGGGGGCACCGACATCAACCGGGCCATCGCGTACGGCCAGAGCCTGCTCACCCGGCCGGCGGACTCGCTGTTCATCCTGATCAGCGACCTGTACGAGGGCGGCGTCCGGGACGGGATGCTGCGCCGGGTGGCCAGCATGACCGCGGCCGGGGTCCAGGTCGTCGTCCTGCTCGCGCTGTCCGACGACGGCGCCCCGTCCTACGACCGGGAGAACGCCGCCGCGCTGGCCGGGCTGGGGGTGCCCGCCTTCGCCTGCACCCCGGACGCGTTCCCCGACCTGCTGGCCACCGCCCTGGCCAAGGGCGACGTCGGCGCCTGGGCCGAACGCACCGTCGCCCCCGGCTGACCGCCGGGCGCTAGCCTGAGCGGCCGACCCGGGGGAGGCGACGGTGCGGCGGAGGTTCCTGCGGCCGGACGACGTGCGGGACCTGGTGACCGACCACTTCGGGACCGACCGACGGCCGACCGCGCTGGACCGGCTGACCGGCGGCAGCAAGAAGGGCGTCTACCGGCTCCGCCTGGACGACGGGACGACCGCGGTCCTCCATCTCTGGGCCTCGGGGGAGAACTACTGGCCGTCGGCGCCGACGGTGCCCGACGACCCGTTCACCGACGCCTCGGGCGCGGGGGTGTTCGCCACCAACCACGCCGCGCTCACCGCGGCCGGCGTCCGGGTCCCCCGGCTGCTGCTGCTCGACCGCGCCGGCCGGCACCTGGACGCGGACCTGGCACTGGTCGAGGACGCCGGCGCGGTGACCCTGGAGGCGGTGCTGGACCGCGACCCGCCCGCGGCCGCCGCGCCGCTGGCGGCCCTGGCCGCCACCCTGCGCCGCATGCACGGCACCCCGGGCCCGGCGTACGGCCGGCTCGTCCCGGTCGCCGGTGGGGCCGCTCCGGGTACCGCCCGGGCGACCCGGCCGGC
>CADCTP010000199.1 GCA_902805565.1 uncultured Mycobacteriales bacterium | reverse complement strand
TCAGCAGCGCCAACGTGGCCTGCGGCTTCCACGCCGGGGACCCGCTGACCCTGCTGCGGACGGTGACCCGGGCCGCGGCGCTGGGCGTGGTGCTCGGCGCGCAGGTGTCGTACCCGGACCTGGTCGGGTTCGGGCGGCGGGACATGGAGCTGACCGCCGAGGAGATCACCGCGGACGTGCTCTACCAGGTCGGCGCGCTGGCCGGGCTGGCCCGCGCCGCCGGCAGCACCGTGCGGTACGTCAAGCCGCACGGCGCGCTCTACAACCGGGCCGCCCGGGACCCGGCGGTGGCCGCCGCGGTCGCCGCCGCCGCCCGGGTGCACGGGCTGCCCCTGCTGTTGCTGGCCGGCTCGCCCGGGCAGGCCGCGACCGGGGCGCTGGGGGAGTGCTTCGCCGACCGGGGCTACACGCCCGAGGGCCGGCTCGTCCCGCGCCGGGAGCCCGGCGCGGTGCTCACCGATCCCACCGAGGTGGCCGGGCGGGCGGTCCGGATGGCCCGCGGGTCGGTGCTGGCCACCGACGGCTCCGAGGTCCGCCTGGACGCCGTCTCGATGTGCCTGCACGGGGACACCCCGGGCGCGGCCGCGCTGGCCCGGGCGGTCCGGGACGCGCTGACCGGGGCCGGGGTGCCGATCGCCCCGTTCGCGGCCCGCTGAGCCCCCGGACCGCCGTCAGGACGGGGCCCCGGGCCGCCGGCAGGAAGGGGCCCCAAGACCGCCGCCGTCAGGACGGGGCCAGCCGGTAGTGGTAGCCGTGGTGCCGGGTGAAGCCCAGCCGGTCGTACAGCGCCCGGCCGGCGGCGTTGTCGTCGGCGACCTGCAGGTAGACGCCGACCGCCCCGCGCGGCGCCGCCCACGCCAGCACCCCGCGCATCACCGCGGTCGCCAGCCCGCGCCGCCGGAACGCCGGGTCCACCTCCACGGCGGTCACCCCGACCCAGCCGTCGTCCACCGCGGCCCGGGCGATCGCGGCCGGGGTCCCGTCCACCCGCAGCAGCGCGAAGCCGGGCTCCCGGGCCCCGGTGAGCACGGTCCGGGCCACCGGCGGCAGCGTCGCCCCGCCGCGGTAGTGGTAGAGCCCGAGCCACTCCTCGTCCGGCTCCGGCGCCACCGGCACCGCGTGCCCGAGGTCCGGCCAGTCCCGCAGCGCCACCCCGACGTCCGCGGTGAGCACCCCGGTCGGGTTGTACGCGGTCCACCCGCGCGCCGCCAGCGCCCCGGCCAGCAGCTCCCGGGCCGGCGTGGGCAGGCAGAACCGGGCCGGCAGCCCCTGGTCGGCGTACCAGCCGGTGACCTCGGCCAGGGCGGCGTCCAGCGGCAGCCCGGGGTCGCCCAGCGGCAGCACCGAGTTCGCCCGGCCGGTCCACCCGTCGGCGGCGCGCAGCAGCCAGCGGCCCAGCCAGCGCGTCCGCGGGGCCTGCCAGCCGAGCCGGGCGACGTCCTCCAGGGCCAGCACGTCCCGGGGTGCGGCGGGAACCGACTTCGTCACCGCCACCTCCGTCCGAGGTATCTCGACTAGGCTTCCGTCCCGTCGGCGTACTACCAGCGTGGACGGATCGGCTTCGACGAGGACACCCACCACGTCGGAGAAGGTCCGCCCGGTGCCGCCCACGACCCGGCGGACGACCACCTTGTGCCCCACCTGATCGCCTGCTGCCATGCGTGGCATATTAGGAAATACCTGCGAGAGAGGACCGCCCCCGTGACGTACGTTATCGCCGAGCCCTGCGTGGATCTGCTCGACAAGGCGTGCATCGAGGAGTGTCCGGTCGACTGCATCTACGAGGGCAAGCGGATGCTCTACATCCACCCCGACGAGTGCGTCGACTGCGGCGCCTGCGAGCCGGTCTGCCCGGTCGAGGCGATCTTCTACGAGGACGACACGCCCGACAAGTGGCGTGACTACCAGCAGGCCAACGTCGACTTCTTCGACGACCTGGGCTCGCCGGGCGGCGCGGCCAAGGTCGGCAAGATCGACAAGGACGCCGCGTTCGTCGCCGCGCTCCCCCCGCAGGAGCACGACCACTGAGCTCCTCCTGGGCCGGGGTGCTGCCCGACTACCCGTGGGACCGGCTGGTCCCGTACGCGGAGCGGGCCCGGGCGCACCCGGGCGGGATCGTCGACCTGTCGATCGGCACCCCGGTGGACCCGACCCCGCCGGTGGTCCGCGCGGCGCTGGCCGCCGCCGCGGACGCCCCCGGCTACCCGCGCACGGCCGGCACGCCGGCGCTGCGGCGGGCGGTGGTGGACTGGCTGGGCCGGGCGCACGGGGTGACCGGGCTGGCCGAGACCTCGGTGCTGCCCACCGTCGGCTCCAAGGAGCTGGTCGCGCTGCTGCCGACCCTGCTCCGGATCGGCCCGGGGGACCGGGTGGTCCTGCCGTCGGTGGCGTACCCGACGTACGAGGCCGGGGTGCGGCTGGCCGGGGCGGAGCCGGTCCGGGCCGACGGCACGGTGGCGGCCGGGCCGGCGCCGGTGCGGCTGGTGTGGGTCAACTCGCCGGCCAACCCGACCGGCCGGGTGCTGCCGGCCCAGCACCTGCGCAAGGTGGTCGACTGGGCCCGCGAGCGCGGCGCCGTGGTGGCCAGCGACGAGTGCTACCTGGACCTGGGCTGGGAGGACACCCCGGTCTCGGTGCTGCACCCGGCGGTGACCGGCGGCGACCACACCGGCGTGCTGGCGGTGCACTCGCTGTCCAAGCGGTCCAACCTGGCCGGCTACCGGGCCGGGTTCGTCGCCGGTGACCCCGCGCTGGTCGCCGGCCTGCTGGAGGCCCGCAAGCACGCCGGGCTGATCGTGCCGCAGCCGGTCCAGGCCGCCGCCACCGCCGCGTACGGCGACGACCGCCACGTCGCCGAGCAGCGGGAGCGCTACGCCGCCCGCCGGGCGCTGCTGCGGCCGGCGCTGGAGCGGGCCGGCTTCACCGTGGAGCACTCCACCGCCGGGCTCTACCTGTGGGCGACCCGCGGCCGCGACTGCTGGGCCGAGGTGGCCGAGCTGGCCGCGCGGGGCGTCCTGGTCGCCCCGGGGGAGTTCTACGGCCCGGCCGGGGGGCGGCACGTGCGGGTCGCGCTCACCGCGACCGACGAGCGCGTCGGGACCGCGGCGGCCCGCCTCACCGGCGGGGAACCCCCCGGCTGACGGGGCTCAGGTCGCCGGCGGGACCTGAGCGACCTCGAAGCGGACCCGGTCCGCCGGGGCCGTCGCGTCCAGCCGCCAGCCGTCCGCCCGGGTCCACCGCCGGCCGTCCAGCTCGACCGCCTCGATCCCGAGCCGGTCCGCCTTGGCCACCAGCCAGCCGACCGTCGCCCACGGCTCGGTGGTCCGCAGCTCCGCGGCCCGCGCGGTCGCGGCCAGCTTGGTGTGGGCCAGCTCCAGCGACAGCAACTGCAGCACCTTCGCCGGCGCCGCGGCCACCGTGGGCTCCGGGAACCGGCAGGACAGCAGGGCCGGCTCCGCCCCGGTGAACGCCTTGGTCAGCACCGTGGCCTGGTCCTCCCACTGCTGGTAGGCGTCCGGGTAGCCGCTGGCCTGGACCTTCTGCGCGGCCACGGTCAGCTGCAGCCGCTGCCAGCCCGGCACCTTCACCAGCGCGTCGAAGAACTTCCCGGCCGCGTAGCGGGGGTCGAGGATCTGGCCGACGCTGCCCCAGCCCTGGGAGGGCCGCTGCTGGAACAGCCCGACCGAGTCGCGGTCGCCGTACTCGACGTTGACCAGCTTGGACTCCTGCAGCGCGGTGGCCAGGCCGATCGTCACCGCCCGGTCCGGCAGCCCGCGGGCGGTGGCGACCGCGCTGATCGTGGCCGCGTTCGCCGCCTGCTCGGTGCTGATCGAGTACGGCGAGTTGGCCAGGTCGCACTCGGACTGCACGGCGCTCGGCAGGTCCACCCGGTCCATCAGCGAGCGCACGCCGAACGCAGCCCCGGCCACCAGCACCCCGATGACGACGAGGACGCCGAGGACGCGACGGGCGGCGACTCGCCGGCGCGGCACGCTGCTCACACGTCTCAGACGTTCGCGTGCAGGTCTGCGTTCAGACCGGACCAGGACCGGCCGCCGCCGGTGGACCGGTCGACCACCTCGAGCGCGCCCGAGACGCCGTTGCGCCGGAACAGCAGGTTGTCCTGCCCGGACAGCTCCCGGGCCTTGACCACCCGGCCGTCGGGCAGGGCCAGCTTGACCCCGGCGGTCACGTACGTCCCGGCCTCGACGACGCAGTCGTCGCCGAGCGAGATGCCGATGCCGGCGTTCGCCCCGACCAGGCAGCGCCGGCCGATGGTGATGACCTCGGCCCCGCCGCCGGACAGCGTGCCCATGATCGACGCGCCGCCGCCCACGTCGGAGCCGTCGCCGACGACGACCCCGGCCGAGATCCGGCCCTCCACCATCGAGGTGCCCAGCGTGCCGGCGTTGTAGTTGACGAAGCCCTCGTGCATCACGGTCGTGCCCTCGCCCAGGTGGGCGCCGAGCCGGACCCGGTCCGCGTCGGCGATCCGGACCCCGGTCGGGACCACGTAGTCCACCATCCGGGGGAACTTGTCCACCCCGAGCACGGTCACCGGGCCGTCGGCCAGCAGCCGCAGCCGGGTCGCCTCGAAGCCCTCCGGCTCGCACGGCCCGGCCGAGGTCCAGACCACGTTGGGCAGCACGCCGAAGATCCCCTGCACGGACAGCTGCCGCGGGGCGACCAGCCGGTGCGAGAGCAGGTGCAGCCGCAGGTACGCGTCGACGGTGTCGGCCGGCGGCGCCGCCAGGTCGGCGAGGTCCACCGACACCGGCCGGCGGGTGGTGCCGCGCCGGGCGTCGGTCCCGGCCAGGGCGGCCAGGCCGGCCGGCGCGGTCGCCCCCGCCGGCCGGTCGCCGAGCGCCGGGGCGGGGAACCACACGTCGAGGATCCGGCCGGTCCCGGTGACGGTGGCGAGCCCGTCGCCCCACGCGCTGGTCATCCGACAACCGTACCGGTAGGGCCGGGGACCCGATCGGCGTACGTTCGGCGGCACTACGGTGGGCCGGTGACCGCCACCACCCGGCCGAAGGACATCCTGATCGATCCGTGGGTCGTCGCCGACCCGGCGGGGAACGGGTCCCGGTCATGATCGACCTCACGCTGCCCGGGGCGGAGCTGACCGCCACGCTGGTGGACTTCCCGTCGGTGTCCGGCACCGAGGCGCCGCTGGCCGACGCGGTGCAGGCCGCGCTGGCCGCCGTGCCCGGGCTGGAGGTCGTCCGCGACGGCGACACCGTGCTGGCCCGCACCCAGCTGGGCCGGCCCCGCCGGGTGCTGCTGGCCGGGCACCTGGACACCGTGCCGATCGCCGACAACGTGCCCTCGCACGTCGAGGGGGACCTGCTCTACGGCTGCGGTACCTCGGACATGAAGTCCGGCGTCGCGGTGCTGCTGCGGCTGGCCACGCTGGCCGACCCGACCGACGACCTCACCCTCGTCTGCTACGACAACGAGGAGGTCGAGGCGGCGCGGAACGGGCTCGGCCGGGTGGCCCGGACGCGGCCGGACTGGCTGGCCGCGGACCTGGCGATCCTGCTGGAGCCGACGTCCGGGCAGGTGGAGGCCGGCTGCCAGGGGACGCTGCGGGCGGAGGTCACCACGACCGGCCGGCGCGCGCACAGCGCCCGGTCCTGGCTCGGCGTCAACGCGGTGCACGCGGCCGCCCCGGTGCTGGCCCGGCTGGCCGCGTACGAGCCCCGGTCGGTCGACATCGACGGCTGCGTCTACCGGGAGGGCCTCAACGCGGTCGGCGTGGCCGGCGGCGTGGCCGGCAACGTGCTGCCCGACGAGTGCGTGGTCTCGGTGAACTTCCGGTTCGCGCCGGACCGGTCCGAGGCCGACGCGGGCGAGCACGTCCGGTCGGTGTTCGCCGGGCTGGACGCCGCGGTCTCCGTGGTCGACAGCGCGCCGGGCGCCCTGCCCGGGCTGGCCGCGCCGGCGGCCCGGGAGTTCGTCGCGGCCACCGGGACCACGCCGGTGGCCAAGTACGGCTGGACCGACGTGTCGCGGTTCGCCGCGCTGGGGATCCCGGCGGTCAACTTCGGGCCCGGCGACCCCAACCTGGCCCACACCCGGGAGGAGCACGTGGTGCTGTCCCGGATCGCCGCGTGTGAGGAGATGCTGCGGGCGTACCTCACCCGCGGGTGAGCGCGGGCCCGGCGCCGGGGCGGCCGGGGGTTCCGGAGCCGGCCGGGTATTTTGTCCGGTATGCGGCGCACGGCGACGGTCCTGGTGCTGGCGGCCGGGCTGGCCGCCGGCTGCGGCGCCGGGGACGACGGCCCGGTCGACCTCGCGGTGACCACGCCGCCGGCCTCCGCGACGGCGGCAGCGCCGGG
>CADCTP010000198.1 GCA_902805565.1 uncultured Mycobacteriales bacterium | reverse complement strand
ACGTCGGCTCGGGTGCGGATCGCCAGCTCCGCCGGCACCGGGCTGCGGGTCGACATCGTCGACGAGACCGGCGGGCCGGTGCTGACCGTCGGCGGCCTGGTCTACCGGTCGGTGGATCCGGCGCAGCTGGAGCGCGCGCGCGGCAAGGGACCCGACTCGCTGTACGGGGTCGAGTGGGTGCCGGTGCCGCTGGGACCGGCCGAACCCGCCCGGCTCGTCCGGGTCGGCTGGGGCGCCGACGGCGGCCTCGACCCGGACGCGCTGGAGCGGGCGGTCGCCGGGAACGGCGCGGCCCCGGACGCGGTGCTGGCCCGGGTCGCCGCGGACGTCGCCCCGGGCACGCCGCCGGCGATGGCGCTGGACGCCGCCGGACAGATGCTCGCCACGCTGCAGCGGTGGCTGGCCGCCGAGCGCCTCGGCCGGACCAGGCTGGTGGCGGTCACCCGCGGCGCGGTGGCGCTCGACGGGGAGACGCCCGACATCGCCCAGGCCGCGGCCTGGGGGCTCGCCCGCAGCGTGCAGTCCGAGCACCCGGGCCGGATCCTGCTCGTCGACCTCGACGACGACGGTGCCGACGTGCCGTGGGAGGCGCTGCTGGCCGTCGACGAGCCGCAGCTGGCGGTCCGGGCGGGCCGGGTGTCGGCGCCGCGGCTGGCCCGGGTGCCGGCGGTCGCCGCGGACGCGCCGCGGTCGATCGACCCGGACGGCACCGTGCTCGTCACCGGTGGCACGGGCGGCCTGGGCGTGGTGTTCGCCCGGCACCTCGCCACCCGGCACGGCGTCCGGAACCTGGTGCTGGTCAGCCGGCGCGGCCCCGACGCCGAGGGCGCGGCCGAGCTGGCGGCCGAGCTGACCGGCCTCGGCGCCCGGGTCCGGATCGAGGCCTGCGACATCGCCGACCGGGACCAGGTCGGCGCCCTGCTGGCGTCGCTGGACGCCCCGCTCACAGCCGTCGTGCACACCGCCGGCGTGCTCGCCGACGGGGTGATCGAATCGGTCACCCCCGACCAGCTCGCCCGGGTCATGCGGCCGAAGGTCGACGCGGCGTGGCAGCTGCACGAGCTGACCGCCGAGGCGGACCTGTCGGCGTTCGTGCTGTTCTCCTCGGGCGCCTCGCTGTTCGGCAACCAGGGGCAGGCCTGCTACGCCGCCGCGAACGGCGGTCTGGACGCGATGGCCCAGCGGCTGCGGGCCGCCGGGGTGCCCGCCACGTCGCTGGCCTGGGGGGTGTGGGCCGACGGGGTCGGGATGGCGGGTCGCCTCGACGACACCAACGTGACCCGGATCGAGAGCTCCGGGGTGGCCCTCCTGGCCGTCGAGCGCGGCCTGGAGCTGTTCGACCACTCCCTCGGCCTCGATGCCGCGCTGCTGGCCCCGGTGCAGCTGGACATGCCCGCCCTCCGGGCCCAGGCCCGGGACGGATCGCTGCACCCGCTGCTGCGCGGGCTGGTGAAGGTGCCGGCGCGGGCGGCCGAGCCGGCCGGCGGTTCGCTGGCGCAGCGACTGGCCGGGGTTCCCGAGGACGAGCGCGGGTCGCTGGTCCTGGAGCTGGTCCAGGCGCAGGTGGCGGCCGTGCTCGGCCACGAGTCGGCGGCCGCGATCGACCCCGACCGGGCGTTCAACGACATGGGCTTCGACTCGCTCGCCAGCGTCGGGCTGCGGAACCGGCTCAGCAAGATCACCCAGCTGCGGCTGCCCACCACCCTCGTCTTCGACAACCCGACCGCGGCGGCGGTGACCCGGTACCTGCTCGACTCCGTCGAACCGGTGGCCGCAACCGCCGGCCGGGCCGACGACGACAGCGCCGAGATCCGGGCGGTCCTGGCCTCGATCCCGATCGACCGGCTGCGCCGGGCGAAGCTGCTGGACACCCTGCTCGACCTGGCCCGCGGCGACGCGCCGGAGGACCGGTCCGAGGCCGACGACGACGACGGTGCGATCGACGACCTCGACGCCGAGGCCCTGATCCGGATCGCCCGGGGGGACCTGTGAGGGATCGCGGCCAGGACAGCCGGGCCGACCGCCGCGCGGACAGAGAGGAACGGGCGTGACTGCCGAGAAGAACGATCTGATCGACGCGCTGCGGCAATCCCTGAAGGAGAACGAGCGGCTCCGCAAGCAGAACTCGCGGCTGCGGACGCAGTCGGCCGAGCCGCTGGCGATCGTGGGGATGAGCTGCCGGTTCGGCGGCGGCGCGACGTCGCCCGAGGGCCTGTGGGAGCTGCTGTCGCAGGGCCGGGACGCGATCGTGCCGCTGCCGGCCGACCGCGGCTGGGACGTCGAGCGGCTGTACCACCCGGACCCGGCCCATCCCGGCACCTCGTACACCCGGATGGGCGGGTTCGTCGACGGGGTCGCGGACTTCGACGCCGACTTCTTCGGGATCGGCCCGCGCGAGGCGCTGGCGATGGACCCGCAGCAGCGGCTGATCCTGGAAGGCGCCTGGGAGGCGTTCGAGAACGCCGGCATCGACCCGACGACGTTGCGGGGCAGCGACACCGGTGTCTTCTGCGGTGCGATCAGCTCCGAGTACGGCGCCACGATGCCCCCGGAGCTGGGCGGCTACCGGCTCGGCATCCTGACCAGCGTCCTGGCCGGGCGGATCTCGTACCTGCTGGGGCTGGAGGGCCCGGCGGTCACGGTGGACACCGCCTGCTCCTCGTCGATGGTCGCGCTGCACCAGGCCGCGCAGGCGCTGCGGGCCGGTGAGTGCTCGATGGCGCTGGTCGGCGGTGTCACCGTGCTGTCCAGCCCGACCCTGCTGGTCGAGTTCAGCCGGCAGCGCGGGCTGGCGCCCGACGGCCGGTGCAAGGCGTACTCGGCGGACGCGGACGGCACCGCCTTCGCCGACGGCTGCGGTCTCATCGTGCTGGAGCGGCTGTCCGAGGCGCGGCGGAACGGGCACACCGTGCTCGCGGTGGTGCGCGGCAGCGCGGTGAACCAGGACGGTGCCAGCAACGGGCTCACCGCGCCGAGCGGCCCCGCGCAGGCCAAGGTGATCCGGGCCGCGCTGGCGGCCTCGGGCCTGTCGGCGGCGGACGTGGACGCGGTGGAGGGCCACGGCACCGGGACGGTGCTCGGCGACCCGATCGAGGTGCACGCGCTGCTGTCCACCTACGGCCAGGAGCGCACCAACGGCCCGCTGTGGCTGGGGTCGGTCAAGTCGAACATCGGGCACACCTCGGCCGCCGGCGGCATCGCCGGGCTGATCAAGATGGTGCTGGCGATGCGGCACGAGACGCTGCCCGCCACCCTGTACGCGGACACGCCGTCGCCGAACGTCGAGTGGGACCGCGGCCAGATCGCCCTGCTGACGCAGCCGCGGGCGTGGCGGCGGTCGGACGACAGGCCGCGGCGGGCGGGGGTGTCGTCGTTCGGGGTGAGCGGCACCAACGTGCACGTCATCCTGGAGGAGGCGCCCGCCGCACCCGCCGCGACCACGGATCCGGAGCCGGCGCGCCGGCCCGCGGGGGTGGTCCCGGTGCTGGTGTCCGGGCGCACCGAGGCGGCACTGCGGGCGCAGGCCGCGCAGCTGGTCGACCACCTCGCGGCCCGGCCCGGGCTGACCGCGGCGGACGTCGCGTTCTCGCTGGCGACCTCGCGTGCGCTGCTGGAGCGGCGCGCGGTCGTCCCGGCGTCCGGTCGGGACGAGCTGCTGGCCGGGCTGGCGGCCCTGGCGGCCGGGGACCCCGGCAGCACCGACGGCCGGGCGGTCACCGGGAAGACGGCGGTGCTGTTCACCGGCCAGGGCTCGCAGCGGGCCCGGATGGGCGCGGACCTGGCGGCGGCGTACCCGCGGTTCGGCGCGGCGCTGGACGAGGTCTGCGCGGCGGTGGACCCGCTGGTGGGCCGGTCGATGCGCGCGGTGCTGGACGCGGAGCCCGGGTCCGCCGCGGCGGAGCTGCTCAACGCCACCGAGTACACGCAGGTCGCGCTGTTCGCGGTCGAGGTGGCGCTGTACCGGCTGGTCGAGTCGTTCGGCGTCCGGCCGGACTTCCTGATCGGGCACTCGGTCGGCGAGATCGCCGCCGCGCACGTGGCCGGGGTGCTGTCGCTGCCGGACGCCGCCGCGCTGGTGGTGGCGCGCGGCCGGCTGATGGGGGCGCTGCCCGCGGGCGGCGCGATGGTCGCGGTGCAGGCCGGCGAGGACGAGGTCGCCGCGGCCCTGACCGGCTACGCGGGCCGGCTGGAGATCGCGGCGGTGAACGGTCCCCGGGCCGTGGTGGTGTCCGGTGACGCCGACGCGATCGAGGAGTGGCTGCCGGCCTTCGCCGACCGGAAGACCTCCCGGTTGACGGTGTCGCACGCGTTCCACTCCCCCCGGATGGAACCGATGCTGGCGGAGTTCGCCACGGTCGTCCGGGGGCTGCGGTTCCACCGGCCGACGATCGCGATCGTGTCGAACGTGACCGGCGAGCGGGTCACCGACGAGGTCACCGACCCGATGTACTGGGTCACGCACGTACGGCGGGCGGTGCGCTTCGCCGACGGCGTGCGGACGCTGTACCGGCTCGGCGCCCGGCGGTTCCTGGAGCTCGGACCGGACGCGGTGCTCACCGCCATGGCGCGGCAGAACCTCGACGAGGTCGAGGACGCGGTCCTGGTCCCGGCGCTGCGCGCGAAGCAGGACGAGGCCGCGACGTTCGCCCGGTTCCTCGGCGAGGCGCGGATCGCCGGCGTCGGCGTCGACTGGGCTGCCTACTACGCCGGGACCGGGGCGGCCCGGGTGGACCTGCCGACCTACGCCTTCCAGCGGGAGCGGTTCTGGCTGGCGCCCGGCACGGGCGGGGCGGACGCCGTCGCGGCCGGCCAGCTCGGGCTCGACCACGCCATCCTCGCCGCCGCGGTGCCGCTGGCCGACCGCGACGAGTGGGTGTTCACCGGGCGGATCGCGGCCGACGTCCAGCCGTGGATCGCCGACCACGTCGTCCTCGACGCCCTCGTGGTCCCCGGCGTCGCCCTGGTCGACCTGGCCATGGCGGCCGGGTCGGCGATCGGCTGCCCGGTGCTGGAGGAGCTGGAGATCAGCGCGCAGCTGATCCTCGACGACGACCCCCGGCAGGTCCAGGTGACCGTCGGCCCGGCCGACCCGGGCGGCCGCCGCGAGATCGCCCTCTACTCGCGCGGCGTCGCGGGCGGGTCGGAGGCGGTCTGTCACGCCAGGGGACGGCTCAGCGCGGACCCCGTGCCGCCGGTGCCCTTCGACACGGAGTGGCCGCCCGCCGGCGCCGAGCCGGTGGCCGTCGACGACCTCTACGCCCGGCTCGCCGAGGCCGGGGCCGACCACGGCCCGCTGTTCCAGTGCGTCGAGGCGGCCTGGCGGCGCGGCGACGAGGTCTTCACCGAGGTCGCGCTGCCCGACGACACCGACGGCACCGGGTACGGACTGCACCCCGGCCTGTTCGACGCGGCGCTGCACGGCGGCCTGCTCGACGTCGGCCCCGACGCGGCGCTGGGCCTGCCGGTGTCCTGGGGGAACGTCTCGTACGGACGGACGGCGGCCGCGCGCCTGCGGGTGCGGGTCACGGCGGTCGACTCGGTGCTGCGGGTGGACGCGGTGGACCCCGACGGCGAGCCGGTGCTGTCGGTCGGCCGGGTCGGCAACCGGCCGGCGGCGCCGCAGCTGGACAGCGCGCTGCGCCGCGACACCGAGTCGCTCTACACCCTGACCTGGGCGGCGGTGGCCGCCGCGCCGGCGCCGGCCGCGCGGGTCGCGGTCCTGGGCGGGCTGGCGGCGGCGGGGGAGCCGTACGCCGACCTCGACGCCCTGGTCTCGGCCGTCGCGGCGGGGGCGACCGCCCCCACCCTCGTCCTCGCGCCGATCGACGCGTCCGGCGCGGACGCCCGGGCGGCGTGCGGGCAGGCGCTCGACACCGTGCGGCGCTGGGTCGCCGGCCCGCTGGCGACCGACGCGCGGCTCGTGGTGGTGACCCGGGGCGCGGTCGCGGCCGGTGGCCTGGTGCCCGATCCCGCGCAGGCCGCGGTCTGGGGCGCCGTGCGCGTCGCCCAGGCCGAACACCCGGACGCCGTGGTGCTCCTCGACCTCGACGACCGGGACGGGCCGGACTGGACCCTGCTCGGCGACCTCGACGAGGTCGAGCTGGCCGTCCGGGAGGGCGCGCTGTTCGCGCCCCGCCTCGCTCCGGCGCCGGCGGCCGGGGCCGGTCCGGTGCTGGACCCCGACGGCACGATCCTGATCACCTGCGGTCCCGGCGGTGCGGGCCCGGTGCTCGCCCGGCAGCTGGCCGAGCGGCACGACGCCGGCCGGCTGCTGCTGGTGACCGTCGGCGGCCCGGACGAGGCCGTGGCCGCGGTGGTCGCCGACCGCGGCGCCCGTACCGTGGCCGGCGACACCGCCGAGCGGCTCGCCGAGGTGCTGGCCTCGGTGGACCGGCTGACCGCGGTGGTGCACGCGCCGGGCGTGCTGGACGACGGCACCCTCGACACGCTCACCGCCGAGCAGCTCGACCGGGCGATCGGCGTCGAGGTCGACGTCGCGCTGCGGCTGCGGGAGCTGACCGCCGGGCAGGACCTGGCGGCGTTCGTGCTGGTCTGCTCGGACGCCGGACTGTCCGGCGCGGGCGGCCGGGTCGCCAACGCCGCCGGCGACGCGGCGATGGACGCCCTCGGCCACCGGCTGCGCGCCGACGGCGTGCCCGCGACCGCCCTGGTGTGGAGCGCCGAGCCCGAGCTGGTGCGGGAGCTGGCCGACCGGATGGTCGCGGCCACGCCCGCGCTGCTCGCGCCGCTGCGGCCGGACCTCGCCGAGCTGCGGGCCCAGGCCCGGCAGGGCACGCTGCCCCCGCTGCTGCGCGGCCTGGTCCGGATGCCGGCCCGGCGCGGCCGGGCCGCCGGCTCGCTGGCCCGCACGCTCGCCGAGACCCCCGAGGCGGACCGGATCCGGCTCGTCCTGCACGTGGTCCGTACCCAGGTGGCCGCGGTCCTCGGGCACGACACCCACACCGCGATCGAGCCCGAGCGGCCCTTCAAGGACGTCGGGCTCGACTCCATGGGCGCGGTCGAGCTGCGCAACCGGCTCAACCGGGTCACCGGCCTGCGGATGTCGGCGACCATGGTCTTCGACCACCCGACCCCGCTGGCGATCGCGCAGCGGATCCTCGGCGAGCTCGTCGAGGTCGCCGAGCCGGCCGCGGCCGCGCCGCGACCGCGCCGCAAGGCCGTCGACGAGCCGCTGGCGATCGTCGGGATGAGCTGCCGGTACCCGGGCGGGGCGAACTCCCCGGAGCAGCTGTGGGAGATCGTGGCGGCAGGTGCCGACGGGATCACGGACTTCCCCACCGACCGGGACTGGAACCTCGACGAGCTGTACGACCCCGACTTCGAGCACCCCGGCACCACCTACGCGCGCATGGGCGGGTTCATCGAGGGCGCGGGGGACTTCGACGCCGGCTTCTTCGCCATCGGCCCGAACGAGGCGCGGGCGATGGATCCCCAGCAGCGCTGGCTGCTGGAGGGTGCGTGGGAGGCCTTCGAGCACGCGGGCATCGACCCGACCTCGCTGCGCGGCACCGACACCGGCGTGTACTGCGGTGCGACGAACACGGACTACGGCGTGGTGGTGCCGCCGGAGTACGAGGAGTTCCACATGACCGGGGTGATGTCGAGCGTCCTGTCCGGACGGGTCGCGTACGCCCTGGGGCTGGAGGGCCCGGCGATCACCGTCGACACGGCCTGCTCCGCGTCGCTGGTGGCGGTGCACCTGGCGATGCAGGCGCTGCGGGCGGGCGAGTGCTCGCTCGCGCTGGCCGGCGGGGTGACCGTGATGTCCACCCCGGTCGCCCTGACCGACACCGCGCGCCTGCAGGGCCTGTCGCCGGACGGCCGGTGCAAGGCGTTCGCGGCGTCCGCGGACGGCACGTCGTTCGCCGACGGCATGGGCCTGCTCGTGCTGGAGCGGCTGTCCGACGCCCGCCGCAACGGCCACGCGGTGCTCGGCGTGCTGCGCGGCAGCGCGGTCAACCAGGACGGCGCCACCAACGGGCTCACCGCCCCGAACGGTCCCTCCCAGGAGCGGGTGATCCGGGCGGCCCTGGCCGCCGCCGGGCTGCGGCCGGACCAGGTGGACGTGGTGGAGGCGCACGGCACCGGCACCGGCCTGGGCGACCCGATCGAGGCGCACGCGCTGATGGCGACCTACGGCCAGGACCGGGACCGCGGCCCGCTGTGGCTGGGGTCGATCAAGTCGAACATCGGCCACGCCGGCCCCGCCGCCGGCGTCGCCGGGGTGATCAAGATGGTGCAGGCGATGCGGCACGAGCTGCTGCCGCGCACCCTGCACGTGGACGAGCCGTCCCCGCAGATCGACTGGGACACCGGCGCGGTCGAGCTGCTGCTGGAGAACCAGCCCTGGAAGACCAACGGCCACCCGCGCCGGGCCGGCGTCTCGGCGTTCGGGATGAGCGGCACCAACGCGCACGTGATCGTGGAGGAGCCGCCGGCGCCGGACCGGGTCCCGGCGCCCACCCGCGAGCGGCCGCCCGGCGTGCCGGTGCTGCTCTCCGCGCGCACCCGGGCCGGGCTGCGGGCGCAGGCCGAGCGGTTGCACGCCCACCTGGTCGACCGGCCCGGGCTCGACCCGCTCGACGTCGGGTTCTCGACGGCGACGACCCGGGCGGCGCTGTCCCGGCGGGCGGCGGTCGCGGCCCGGGACCGGGACGAGCTGCTCGACGGGCTGGCGGCGCTGGCCGCCGACGAGGCCGCCGAGCACGCCGTCGACGGCAAGGTGATGGACGGCAAGACGGTGTTCGTGTTCCCCGGCCACGGCTCGCAGTGGGCCGAGATGGCGGCCCGGCTGCTGGACACCGCACCGCCGTTCGCGGCCGAGATCGCCGCCTGCGCGAAGGCGTTCGAGCCGTACGTGGACTGGAACCTGGAGGACGTGCTCCGCGGCGCGCCGGGTGCGCCGTCGCTGGAGGTGGTCGACGGGGTGATCCCGGTGCACGTGCTGCAGCCGGCGGTCTTCTCCATGATGGTGTCGCTGGCGGCGCTGTGGCGGGCCCACGGCGTGGAGCCGGACGCGGTCGTCGGTCACTCCCAGGGCGAGGTCGCCGCCGCCTACGTCGCCGGGGCGCTGTCCCTCGAGGACGCCGCGCGGATCGTCGTGGTCCGCAACCGGCTGGCGCACGAGCGGATGCCCAACGACGCCGGCCTGCTGTGGATCGGGGCACCGGACGACGAGGTCGACCGGCGGGTCCGCAAGTACGCCGGGCGGGTCTCGGTCGCCGTGGTGAACAGCCCGGTGTCCGTGGTGCTGACCGGTGACGCCGACGTCCTGGTGGAGGTGCGCGCCGACTACGAGCGCGACGGGGTCCGCACCCGCCCGCTCGGCGCGGCCTTCGCCTCGCACACGGCCGCGGTCGAGGTCGTCGAGACCGAGCTGGTGGAGGCGCTGGCCTCGCTGGCGCCCCGGACCGGCCGGGTGCCGTTCTACTCCACGGCGCTCGGCGGGTACGTCGACACCGCGGGCCTGGACGGGACCTACTGGTACCGGAACCTCCGCAACCGGGTCGGCTTCGAGTCCGCGGTCTGCGGCCTCATCGACGACGGCGCGACCCGCTTCGTCGAGGTGTCGCCGCACCCGATGCTGACGACGGCGATCGAGCAGACCGCGACGGCCCACGACGCCGAGGGGCGGGGCGAGACGGTCGCGACGGTCGGGACGCTGCGCCGCGGCGAGGGCGGCCTGGACCGGTTCGCCCTGGCGCTGGCCGAGGCGTACACGGTCGGGATCGACGTGGACTGGGCCGGCTTCTACGCCGGCACCGGGGCGCAGCAGGTGACCCTGCCGACCTACGCCTTCCAGCGGAAGCGGTACTGGCTCGCACCGGTCACGTACGGGTCCGGGGCCGGGCAGCCGGTCCCGGAGGCGCAGTCCGAGGACCACGCCGAGGACGAGGGCGGGGCGCTGGTGCGGCAGCTGGCCGCCGTGCCCGCGGACGAGCGCGAGCCGCTGGTGCAGGACATCGTCCGCAAGCAGGTCGCGGCCGTGCTCGGGTACGGGTCGGGCGACCCGATCGAGGCCGACCAGGGGTTCTGGGAGCTGGGCTTCAACTCCGTCGGCGTGGTCCGGCTGTGCAACCGGCTGAACCGGGTGACCGGCGTGTCGGTGCCCTCGACCGCGGTCTTCGAGTATCCCGACGTCGTCGGCCTGGCCCGCTGGCTCGTCCGGCACGTGGCCGGCGAGGTCGCGGCGGCCGACCCGGCCGGGGCCGCGGAGCCCGCGGTGGACGGTCCCGCGGCCGGGGGGTCCGTGGTCGCCGGTCTCGCCCCGGACAGCGGCGGCATGTTCACGTCGCTGGTCCGGCACGCCCTCAACGACGGCGAGCTGGACCGCGGGCTGCGCTGGCTGATGGACGCCTCGCGGTTCCGCCCGGCGTTCGCCTCGGCGGCGGAGCTGCCGGACAGCGGTGGGCGCGTGGTGCGGCTCGCCCGGGGGGATTCCCGGGTGGCCGTCGTCTGCGTACCGTCCTTCGCCGTCGGCTCCGGCCCGCACCTGTTCCTGGCGCTCGCCCAGGGGCTGACCGGGCACGACGTGTACGCCTGCGCGCTGCCCGGCTTCCGCGACGGCGAGGCGCTGCCCGGGGCCTGGGACGCCGCCATGCAGGTGCTCGCGGCGGACATCCGGCGGGCCGTCGGCGACTCCGAGGTGGTCCTCGTCGGCTACTCCATCGGCGGCGCCGTCGCCCACTCGCTGGCCCTCGAGCTCGGGCGGGCCGGCCGGGCGGTGTCCGGGCTGGTCCTGCTCGACTCGCCGTCCCCGCAGTTCGTCGTGGAGAACGGGGGCGGGGCGTTCGGGTCGAGCATGACCAAGATGCTCAACGGCGACTTCGACATCGCCTTCGACGCCGCCGGCTGGCTGGCGATGGGTGCCTACCTGCGGCTGCTGCCGGAGCGCGACGACGCCGCCGTCGACATCCCGCGGCTGTACGTCCGGGCCGACGAGGAGCACTCCTGGCCCCGGTGGGACCTCGGCGGCGACGTGGCCGACGTGGCCGCCGACCACTTCGACATGATCAACGACCCGGCGTGCGCGGTGGCCGTCGAAGCGTGGATCCGGCGCGGGCCCTCTGCTGACCCACGTTCGCCCGACAAGGAGACGTCATGACCGATCTCGACGTGACCGAGGCCGCCGTCCCCGACGGTGCCGTCCGCTGCCCGGTGGACCACACCGCGCCGGCGGAGGGGACGGTGATCCCGTCCTCGGCGGTGCCGGGTCCGACGCTGGGCCAGCGCGAGCAGCTGGTCCGGTACGTGACGCAGCGCACCCAGTTCCTGAACGAGTGCAAGGCGGCGTACGGCCGCCGGTTCAAGCTGGGCGTGCTGCCGGGCGTCGACTTCTTCGTGATCACCGACCCCGACGACCTGCGGGCCATCTTCACCGCGCCGCGCACCAGCCTGCACTGCGGCAACTCCAACGGCGCGCTGGAGAAGTACTTCGGCAACACCGGGATCGCGTTCCTCGACGAGGGCGACCACCTGGCCCGCCGCAAGGCGCTGACCCGCAGCTTCAAGGGTGCGGCCTTCGCCCGCATCACCGAGTCGGTGGAGCGGATCACCGTGGACGCGGTCGCCGGCTGGCCGCGCGACGAGGCCGTCGACATGCACCCGCTGGTGCACCGCTGGGCGATGAACGTGATCCGCGAGGTCGTGTTCGGCAAGGTGGTCCCCACCTGCTGGCCGCGGCTGCTGGACGCGCTGCTGGACCTGGTGGAGCTCAACCGCTACCCGACCGCGATGCTGATGATCGACCGGTGGTCGCCGGCGAAGAAGCGGCTGATGAAGCGGCGGCCCGGCACCGGGCTCAAGGACTTCTGGCGGAACCGGCCCCGGGTCGACGCGCTGATCGCCGAGGCGGTCGCCGAGCGCGCGGAGATCGGCGAGCTCGGCGACGACATGCTCTCGGTCCTGTTCGGCATCACCCACGAGGACGGCTCGCCCCTGTCGGTCAAGGAGCTGCGGGACGAGATCATGACCATGTTCGTCGCCGGCACGGTGACGACCGTGTCCGCGGTCTGCTGGTCGATCGAGCACTTCTCCCGGGACCCGGAGCGGCTGGGCCGGCTGCGGGACGAGATCGCCGCGGGATCGACCGACGAGTACCTCACCGCGGTCGTGCACGAGGTGCTGCGGATCAACCCGCCGCTGCCGAACAACCTCGCGCGCCAGGTGGTCGAGCCCATCGTCATCGGCGGGGTGCGGTACGAGCCCGGGCAGCTGCTGGTGCCGAGCGCGGAGCTGCTGAACAACGACCCGGAGCGCTACCCCGAGCCGGAGAAGTTCCTCCCGGAGCGGTTCATCGGCGTGCAGCCCGGCCAGTACACCTGGATCCCCTTCGGCGGCGGGCACACCCGCTGCATGGGCGACCGGATCGCCATCCACGAGATCAAGACCATGCTGCGCGAGCTGGTGACCAGCGTCGACTTCGAGCGCGCCGACCCGGACCCGGCGCGGCCCGTGCCGCGCGGTCCGGTCGTGGTGCCCCAGCACGGCCCGAGGATCACGCTGCGCCCCCGGCAGCGGTAGCGGCCACGCATCCGGCGGACATCCAGCGACAAGGAGAGTTTCGTGCCCCATCCCCACACCCCCGGCCTGCATCGGCTCGCCGACGAGACCTACGCCTACCTGCAAGGCACGTGCGCCACCGGCTACAGCAACGCGGGCCTGGTCTGCAGCGGTGACGAGGCGCTGCTGGTGGACACCCTCTACACCCTCGGCCAGACCCGGCAGCTGCTGTCCGCCATCGCCGAGTCGGTGCCCGCGGTCGACATCTGCTGGGTGGTGAACACCCACCACGACGGTGACCACTGGTGGGGCAACCAGCTCGTGGCCGACGCCCTGATCGTGTCCTCCACCTCGGCGGCGCAGACCATGCGCCACGCCGGCCCGGAGACCGTCGTCCCGTTCCTGTCCCCGGACACCGATCCCCGGCTGCGCGCGATCCTGGAGCCGTTCGACTTCGCCGGCATCACCCCGACGTACCCGACGATCACCTTCGACGGGGAGCTGGAGCTGACCGTGGGCCGGCGGATCGTCCGGGTGATCGAGGTCGGTCCCGCCCACACCATCGGCGACGTGATCATCCACGTCCCCGACCAGGGCGTGGTCTACGCCGGCGACGTCCAGGTCTTCGGCGGCCACGGCGTCGTCCACTCCGGACCGATCGACCACTGCATCCGGGCCTGCGACACGATCCTCGAACTGGACGCCGACACCATCGTCCCCGGCCACGGCCCGGTGGGCGGGAAGCCGGAGGTCATCCGGGTCCGCGACTACCTGGAGCGGGTGCGGGACCACGCCACCGCCGCCCACCAGCGGGGCCAGTCCCCGGCGGAGGCGGCCCGGGAGTTCGGGTTCGCGGAGTTCGCCGACCTCGAGTTCGCCGAGCGGGTGATCCTCAACATCGGTGCGGTCTACCGCGAGATCAACGGTGACGGCACCCCCGGTGCGGGCCAGCTGCTGCACCAGATGGTCGACCTGGAGGAGTCCTTGAAGACCCGGGTGTCGGCATGACCGCGCAGGCGACCCGGGCCGTGCGAGAAGAAGTGATCGGCCCCGACTTCTTCGACGACCCGCACAAGTACTACCGCCGCTGGCGCAAGCACGGTCCCGTCCTGCGGGTCCTGCGGCCCAACGGCCTGCCGCACTGGCTGATCATCGGCTACGACGAGGCCCGCGCCGCCCTGGCGGACCCGCGGATGCGCAAGGACGTCACCGAGCTGTACGAGACCCTGCGCCGGGTCGCCCCGGACGGCAAGGGTGGCGGCGCGTCGGAAGACCTGTCCTCGCACATGCTCAACGCCGACCCGCCCGAGCACACCCGGCTGCGCAAGCTGGTCACCCGGGAGTTCACCGGCCGGCGGGTCGCCGCCCTGCGTCCCCGGATCGAGGAGATCACCCGGAACCTCCTCGACGAGATGGAGGGCAAGGACGAGGTCGACCTGATCGAGGGGCTGGCCGCGCCGCTGCCGGTCATGGTGATCTGCGAGCTGCTCGGCGTGCCGTTCGAGGACCGGGACGACTTCCAGAAGTGGTCGAAGATCCTGCTGGACGCCGACCCGAACGTGGACACGGTCGCGGTCTCGCAGAAGATGACCGACTTCCTGGCCGACCTGCTGGAGGCCAAGCGCGCCAACCCCGGTGAGGACCTGCTGTCCAGCCTGGTCGCCAACGGCGACGGCAGCGACGAGCTCAGCACCAAGGAGCTGGTCGCCATGGCGTACCTGCTGCTGGTCGCCGGGCACGAGACGGCGCTGCACCTGATCGGCAACGGCATCTACCTGATGCTGCGGGACCGGGAGGCGTTCCAGGCGCTGCGGGCGCACCCCGACCGGATCCCGGCGGCGACCGAGGAGGTGCTCCGTCGGTTCGGCCCGGTGGGCTGGGCGACGATGCGGTTCACCAGCGAGGAGGCCACCTTCGGCGGGGTCAGGATCCCGGCCGGACAGCTCGTGGCCATCTCGCTCGACGCCGCCAACCACGACCCGGCGGTCACCCCCGAGGCGCCCCGGCTCCACCAGGTGGACGAGACCCCGAAGCACCTGGCCTTCGGGCACGGCATCCACTTCTGCCTCGGCGCCCCGCTGGGCCGGCTGGAGGCGAACGTCGCCTTCACCCAGCTGCTGGAGCGCTTCGGCGACCTGCGGCTGGCCGATCCCGACTTCTTCCCGGAATGGCGGCTCGGCTTCATGCGCGGGTTCACCTCCCTGCCGGCCCGCCTCACGTGACCCTGCGCCCCCCGAACGCGACACCCGATGGGAAACTCCATGACTGAAGCGAACGTCACCCAGAACACCCGGCCGCGGATGGTGCCGGCGCCGGCGGAGCAGGTCCGCCCGCTGATCGGGATGCCCGCCGACGCGCAGACCGACCCGGACGGTCCGCTGGCCCACCTGGTCGGCAGCCCGGTGCCGAACATCCTCGGCGTCGTCGGCAACCACCCCGCGCTGCTGCGCGGGATGTACCCGATGCTGTCGGCGTTGGGCGAGGGGAAGCTGCCGCTGCGCGACAGCGAGCTGCTCGTCCTGCGCATCGGGTACGTCCTGCGGTCGCGGTACGAGTGGGCCCACCACGTCGCGATCGGCTCCAAGGCGGGTCTGACCGAGGACGAGATCGCCCGCGTCCCGGCCGGTCCGGACGCCCCCGGCTGGTCCGAGCACGACGCGGCGCTGCTGCGGGTGGTCGAGGAGCTGCGCGGCCCGGCGGCCCGGGTCTCCGACCGGACGTGGCAGCAGCTGTCGGCGGCCTACGACGACCAGCAGCTGCTGGAGGTGCTGGTGACGGTGGGTTCGTACTCGATGCTCGCCTACATCATCAGCTCCTGCGATGTCGCCATCGAGGACTGGTACGCCGATCCGCCCGCCCTGCCGGAGGCGTGACCACCCGCTGACCGCTCAGCACGTCCCGGTTCGCAGGCACTGCCAGGAAGGGTGAGGACGATGACGCAGACCATCGAGACGGGCATCGAGGACGTCGGTGCGGACTTCTTCGCGGACCCGCACAAGTACTACGGCCGCTGGCGGGAGAACGGTCCGCTCGTCCGGGTCCGCCGGCCCAACGGCGTCGTGCACTGGCTGATCATCGGCTACGAGGAGGCCCGCACGGCCCTGGCGGACCCGCGGATCCGCAAGAACGTCACCGAGCTGTACGAGATCGTGCGCCGCCTGTCCCCGGACGGCAACAGCAACGTCGGCGCCTCGGAGGCGCTGGCGTCGCACATGCTCAACGCCGACCCGCCGGAGCACACCCGGCTGCGCAAGCTGGTCACCCGGGAGTTCACCGGCCGGCGGGTCGCCGCCCTGCGTCCCCGGATCGAGGAGATCACCCGGAACCTCCTCGACGACATGGACGGCAAGGACGAGGTCGACTTCATCGAGGGGCTGGCCGCGCCGCTGCCGATCATGGTGATCTGCGAGCTGCTCGGCGTGCCGTTCGAGGACCGGGACGACTTCCAGAAGTGGTCCAAGGCGCTGCTGGACGCCGACCCCAGCATCGACACCGCCGCGGTGTCCACGCTGATGAGCGAGTACCTGGGCCGGCTGCTGGCGGCCAAGCGCGCCGAACCCGGCGACGACCTGCTCTCCGGTCTGGCCACCGACAGCGCGGACGGCGACCAGCTCAGCATGCCGGAGCTGATCGCGATGACGTACCTGCTGCTGGCCGCCGGGCACGAGACGGCGCTGCACCTGATCGGCAACGCCGTCTACCTGATGCTGCAGGACCGGGAGGCGTTCCAGGCGCTGCGGGCGGACCCCGACCGGATCCCCGCCATGACCGAGGAGGTGCTCCGCCAGATCCCGCCGGTCGGCTGGGCGACGACCCGGTTCACCGGCGAGGACGTCGACATCGCCGGGGTCACCATCCCCGCCGGCGAGCTGGTGTGCATCTCGCTCGACGCCGCCAACCACGACCCCGCCGTCACGCCGGAGACCCCCCGGCTGCACCTGGCCGAGGACCCCAAGCACCTCAGCTTCGGGCACGGCGTGCACTTCTGCCTCGGTGCGCAGCTGGGCCGGCTGGAGGCGAACGTCGCGTTCACCCAGCTGCTGGAGCGCTTCGGCGACCTGCGGCTGGCCGATGAGGCGTTCACCCCCGCCTGGCGGATGAGTTTCATGCGTGGATTCACCTCGCTTCCGGTGCGCCTGCGTTGAGTTAAACTTGAGCGAAACGTACCGAGAGGAATGGTTGATATGGCGTTCGGTGTCAGGGAATCCGTGAAGGGATTCTTCGACCTGCGTGTGCCGAATTCGGAGTTCGTGAACCGGCCGTGGCGGATCCATGAACTCCTCGACGGCTTCCGGGTCGAAGACGTCTGGGCGCTGCCCACGCCCGGCGGCCCCGACGACCTCGCGACGCTGGTGCGCTATTCCGCATCGTCCGAGAACGCGGTGCTGAAGGTTAGTCCGGTGGTCAACTGGTTGTTCTCGCTGCGGTGGCGGCTGGGCAGGCTGCTCGGCTGGGACAGCGACCAGCAGCAGGTGGGCAAGCGGGTGGAGTCGCTGCGCGACAACCTCCCGGAGGACCTGCGTGCCCGGCGCGGGCCGGACATGGAGTTGGCCCCGTTCAAGTCGGTGTTCCTGACCGACACCGAGTGGACGGCCGAGTTCTCGGCCTCCATGGGCCACATCGTGATGCACCACGGTTGGGTGCAGGGCGAGGACGGCAAGTACTACTCCCAGATGACGTCCCTGGTGAAGCCGTACGGCGTGTTCGGGAAGCTGTACATGGGCTTCATCAAGCCGTTCCGCTACCTGGTGGTCTATCCGCTGCAGTTCCGGATCATCCGGCGGGTGTGGCCGCAGGTGCTGCGGGACTGGTCGCGGCCGCGGACCGAGGGTGCGGGGTCGGACGGGAAGTGAGGGCCCGCTGACGGGCCCTTCCCGGTGCGGCGACCGCGGACGACCGGTGTCGTTCGCGGTCGCCGGGGCGGGCGGACTCGGGATGGCTCTCCGGCGGCCCGGGACATCGTGCCGGACCCGGCACCGATCGGTGAACAATCTCTCCGAGCTGCTCGATGGGAATCTCGATGACTGAAGCACAGGACAGGCAACGGCTCTTCGAATTGGTGTTCGGGCACATGGCGACGCAGACGGTGGCCACCGCCGCGCGCCTGAAGCTGATCGACGCGTTCGGTGACGAGGAGCGGTCCGGCGCCGAGATCGCCGACGCGATCGGCACGGACCCCGCGGTGACGACCCAGTTGTGCCGGGCGCTCGCCGCGCTCGGAATACTGGCCGAGGTGAAGTCCGGGCAATTCCGGGTCACCGGGACCGGTGCCCTGCTGCGCACCGACCGGACCGACTCGTTGCATTCCTTCGCGCGGGTGTTCACCGACCCGGCGATACAGGCGACCTGGCGTGAGCTGGACACCGCCGTGCGCACCGGGAAGAGCACCTTCGACACCGTGCACGGCACGACGTTCTTCCAGTACGTCGCGGGCGACCCGGAGCTGTCGACCTTCTTCCCCGCCGCGCTGGGCCAGAGCGCCGCGCAGACCGCGGCGGCGCTGCCGGGCAGCTACGACTTCGCCGCCTTCGGGACCGTGGCGGACATCGGCGGCGGCAGCGGCACGGTGCTCGCCGCCATCCTGGCCGCGCACCCCGGCCTGCGCGGCATCCTCTACGACGCCGCCCCGGCGGTCGCCCGGGCCGCCGAGACCCTGGCGGCGGCCGGGGTCGCCGACCGCTGCACCGTGATCCCCGGCGACATCGGCGCCGGAGCACCCGCGGGCGCCGACCTCTACCTGCTCAAGAACGTCCTGCACTACGCCGACGACGAGCGCGCCGGCACCGTGCTGGGCAACGTCCGGCGGGTGGTCCCGCCGCACGGCCGCCTCCTCATCGTGGACCCGGCCCTGCCCGAGACCGTCGACGGCTCCCTGCCGGACTCGATGTACCTCAGCGACCTCCACATGCGGCTGATCGGCGCCGGCCGGGGCCGTACCCAGGCCGAGTTCGAGAGCCTCTGCGTCCGCGCCGGGTTCACCGTCAAGGGGCTCACCCTGCTGCCCCCGCCGATCGCCTTCTCGCTGATCGAGGCGGTCCCCGACGACAGCCACGACCCCGGTCGCCGCTGACCGTCGGCCCCGCCCTCCGGTGGCCGGCGGGGCCGCCCACCGCGGTGCCCGCCCGGCCCCGACCGCGCCCCGTCCTGGGCGCCGGCCGGGGCCGGGCGGATGCCGCCGGTCGCCTCAGCCGATGATGCTGACGT
>CADCTP010000197.1 GCA_902805565.1 uncultured Mycobacteriales bacterium | reverse complement strand
ACCCGGGCCCGGGTGGATGTCGACGTGCTCTGCCGCGGGGTGCACGCGGTGACCGGCGACGAGCCGCTGCAGCCGGAGAACGCCACCCTGCTCGGCGGCTGCCTGGTGATCCCGCAGGAGGTGCCGGGGGTCGGCTGCCGCAGCCTGGACGTCACCGGCGTCGACCCGGAGCGGCCGGCCGACCGGGCGCTGGACGCGGTGCACGCCGTACTGGTCCGCCCGGGCGGCGAGCCGGAGCGGGCGCTGCGCGGCCGGCACTGGTGGACCCGCGGGGAGCAGCCGGTCACGCTGCCGGCCGACCCGGCCGCGGACCGGCCGGGCCGGCTCCGGGACGGCGGTGTTTACCTGGTCACCGGCGGCCTCGGCGGGGTGGGGCTGGAGCTGGCCGGGCGGATCGCCCGCGGCGCCCGCGGCCCGGTGCTGGGGCTGCTCGGCCGGTCGGGGTTCCCGCCGGAGCCGGCCTGGGCCGACTGGCTGCGCACGCACGGCGAGCAGGACCCGACCAGCGCGCGGATCCGCCGGCTGGCGGCCCTGCGGGAGCTGGGCGCCCGGGTCGAGGTGCTGCGCGCGGACGTCACCGACCTCGCCGGGACCCGGGCCGCGGTCGACGGCCTGCGGGCCCGGTACGGCCCGGTGCACGGCCTCGTGCACGCCGCCGGGGTGCCCTCCCGCGGCCTGATCGCCGGCAAGTCCGCCGACGACGTCGCCGCGGTGCTCGCCGCCAAGACCCTCGGCACCCTCGTGCTCGACGAGGTCTGCCCGGCGCAGGAGCTGGACTTCGCGGTCCTCTGCTCGTCGCTGACCGGCCGGCTCGGCGGTCCCGGCCAGGCCGACTACGCCGCCGCCAACGCCTTCCTGGACGCCTGGGCGCAGTGGAAGCGGCAGCGCACCGGCGCCGCGGTGACCGCGGTGGCGTGGGACACCTGGCGCGGCGTCGGGATGGCCGCCGGGCTGACCGATCGGCTCGGCGGCCGGTCCGGGCCGGTGGCCGGCGGCTCGGCGCTGCTGCACCGGCTGGTCGAGTCCACCCCGACCGGCCGGACGTACGCCACCACGCTGAGCACGGCGGACAGCTGGATCGTCGACGAGCACCGGATCCAGGGACACGGGCTGGTGCCGGGCACGACGTACCTGGAGCTGGTCCGGGCCGCGGTGGCCGAGCAGGCCGCCGGCCGGGTGGTCGAGCTGCACCAGGTGCTGTTCACGATGCCGGTCATCGTGCCGGACGGGCAGACCCGGGAGCTGCACACGACGGTCGAGGAGGCCGGCGACGGGCTGCGGTTCGCGGTCCGCAGCCGGACCGGCGCCACCGGACCCGCGGCCTGGCAGGAGCACGCCAGCGGCACGGTCACCCTGGCCGACCCCGAGCCCGGCCCGCCCGCGGTCCGCGACCTGGACCGGGTGCTGCGGGACTGCGCGGTCACCGAGGTGCTGGAGACCGAGGACGAGCTGAAGCGCCGGCTGCGGCTGGACAAGGTCGAGGAGGCCGGGCTCATCCAGTTCGCGTTCGGCCCGCGGTGGCGGTGCCTGCGCCGGATCCAGGTCGGCGAGCGGCGGATGCTGGTCACCCTGGAGCTGGACCAGGCCTACCGGGCCGACCTGGACGGGTACGGCCTGCACCCGGCGCTGCTGGACGCGGCCGGCGCGGCGGCCCGGATCCGGGCCCGGGACGTCTACTACCTGCCGTTCACCTACGGCAGGGTCCGGGTGCTCGGCCGGCTCACCGGCACGCTGCACTGCCTGGTGGAGCCGCGGGACTCCGGGGACTCCGGCGAGACGTTCAGCTGCGACATCGAGCTGCTCGACCCGGCCGGCCGGGTGCTGGTGCAGATCACCGACTTCACCATCAAGCGGATCAACGACCCGGCCGCGATGGCGGAGCAGGTCGACCGGGCCGCCGCGGCCCCGGCGGCCGGCGCCGACGTGCTGCCCGGGGCGCTGCGGGTGCTGGCCGAGGGGGTCGACGCCGCGGACGCCGGGGCCGCGTTCGACCGGATCCTGGCCGCCGCCGAGCTGCCCGAGCAGCTCGCGGTGTGCGGCCGGGACCTGGGCGCGCTGCGCCGGCTGGCCCGGTCGGTCACCCCGGAGCTGCTGGCCCGCGAGGTCGAGCGGATCGCCCCGCTGGCCGCGACCCACCCCCGGCCGGACCTGGACACGCCGTACCGGGCGCCGGTCACCGAGCAGGAGCGGGCGGTCGCCGCCATCTGGCAGGAGGTCCTCGGGGTGGACCGGGTCGGCCTGGACGACGACTTCTTCGCCCTCGGCGGCCACTCGCTGGCCGCCGTGCAGATCGGCGCGAAGGTGCAGGCCCGGTTCGCCGTCCAGCTGGACCTGCGGGACTTCTTCGACGGGCCGACCGTGGCCAACACCGCGCGGGTGGTGGCCGGCGGCGCCGCGGCCGGCGACGCCGACCGCATCGAGGTGCTGCGCCGGGACCCGGACGAGCCGGCCGGCCTGGAGGGGCTGTCCGACGACGAGGTGGACGCCATGTTGCAGGAGCTGTCGGCCGCGGGGCCGACGGACCGAGGGGACACCGGATGAGCACCAGCGACCTGGACGGCCTGTCGCCGGCGGAGAAGCGCGCGCTGCTGGCGGAGCGGCTGCGCGGCCGCAACCGGCGGCGGCAGTTCGCGACGTCGTTCTCCCAGCAGCGGCTGTGGTTCCTGGAGCAGCTCGCGCCGGGCGGCGCCGCGTACAACATCCCGAGCGCGGCCCGGGTGCACGGCCCGCTGGACCTGGACCTCTGGCGGCGCTGCTGCGCGGAGATCACCCGCCGGCACGAGGCGCTGCGCACCACGTTCGCCGAGGTGGACGGGCAGCCGGTGCAGGTGGTGGCCGACTCCGCCGAGCCGGACGTCACCGTCGTGGACTGCCCGGAGCTGGCCGGGCCGGGCGGCGAGGAGGGCGTCCGGGCGCTGGCCCGCGAGGAGTTCGCCCGCCCGTTCGACCTGCGGACCGGGCCGCTGCTGCGGGTCCGCTTCCTCCGGCTCGCCCCGGACGAGCACGTCCTGCTGCTGACGATGCACCACATCGTCGCCGACCTGTGGTCGATGTCCGTCGCCGTCGGCGAGCTGGTCACCCTCTACGGCCGGTACGCCACCGGCACGGCCACCGGCAGCGGCACCGGCCCCGACCTGCCCGACCTGCCCGTCCAGTACGCCGACTACGCGGCCTGGCAGCGCACCCGGGCCGAGGGCCCCGCGGCCGCCGCGGACCTGGAGTACTGGAAGCGGACGCTGGCCGGGGCGCCGCCGACCCTGGACCTGCCGACCGACCGGCCCCGGCCGCCGGTGCAGACCACCCGCGGCGGGTCCGTCCCGTTCGCGCTGTCCGGGCCGGCGTCCGCGGCGGTGCGGGAGCTGAGCCGGCGGGAGGGCGCCACCCCGTTCATGACGCTGCTGGCCGCGTTCGCCGTGCTGCTGCACCGCTACAGCCGGCAGGACGACCTGGTGGTCGGGGTGCCGGTGGCCAACCGGACCCGGCCGGAGATCGAGCGGCTGATCGGCTTCTTCGTCAACACGCTGGCGCTGCGCACCGACCTGTCCGGCCGGCCCGGTTTCCGCGAGCTGCTCGGCCGGGTCCGGCAGGCCTGCCTCGGCGCGTACGCGCACCAGCAGCTGCCGTTCGAGCGGCTGGTGGAGGAGCTGCGGCCGGCCCGGGACCTGTCCCGGTCGCCGGTCTTCGGAGTGTCGTTCGTCTTCCAGAACATCGCGCTGCCGGAGTTCGACGTGCCCGGGCTGCGGCTGGAGCCGTTCGCCGTGCCCGGCTCGACCGCCCGGTTCGACCTGGAGCTGCAGGTCTTCGACCAGCCGGACGGCTTCACCGGCTGGTTCGAGTACAACGCCGACCTGTTCGACCCGGACACCGTCCGGCGGCTGTCCGGGCACCTGGAGGTGCTCCTCGGGCAGCTCCTCGCCGACCCGGACCGGCCGGTCGGCGAGGTGCCGATGCTGCCCGCGGCCGAGGAGCACCGGCTGCGGGCGGAGTGGAACGACACCGCCCGCCGGTGGCCGGAGCCGCTGCTGGTGCCGGCCCGGTTCGCCGAGCGGGCCGCGCTCGCGCCGGACGCCGAGGCGGTCCGGTTCGAGACCGGCCCGGCGCTGACCTACGGCGAGCTGGACCGGCGCTCGGCCGCGCTGGCGCACCGGCTGCGCGGGCTCGGCGTCGGCCGGGACGTGCTGGTCGGCATCTGCCTGGACCGGTCGGTGGAGATGGTGGTCGCGGTGCTCGCCGTGCTGCGCGCCGGCGGCGCGTACGTGCCGCTGGACCCGGACTTCCCGGCCGACCGGATCGCGTTCATGCTGGCCGACTCGGGGCTGCCGGTGCTCCTCAGCCGGCGGGCGGTGCTCGACCGGCTGGGCGACCCCGGCCCCGGGGTGCGGACGCTGTGCCTGGACGAGCCGGGCCCGGAGCCGGCCGGCGGACCCGGGCCGGACGCCGACGTCCGGCCCGGGGACCTGGCGTACGTCATCTACACCTCCGGCTCGACCGGCCGGCCGAAGGGCGTGCAGGTCCCGCACGGCGCGCTGGCGAACTTCCTGCGCTCGATGGCGGAGCGGCCCGGGCTGGCCGCGGCCGACACCCTCGTCGCGGTCACCACGCTGTCCTTCGACATCGCCATGCTGGAGCTGCTGCTGCCGCTGGTGGAGGGCGCCCGGGTGGTGGTGGCCGGCCGGGACACCGCCGGTGACGGCGACCGGCTGGCCGCGCTGCTGGCCGCGTCCGGCGCCACCGTCGTGCAGGCCACCCCGTCGACCTGGCGGATGCTGCTGGACGCCGGCTGGCCGGGCCGGCCCGGGCTGCGGGTGCTGGCCGGCGGCGAGCCGCTGCCGGCCGAGGTCGCCCGCCGGCTGCTCGGGACCGGCGCCGAGCTGTGGAACATGTACGGCCCGACCGAGACGACGATCTGGTCCTCCGTCGCCCGGGTCGGTCCCGGGCCGGTCACCCTGGGCGAGCCGATCGCCAACACCGAACTGCACGTCCTGGACCCCGCCGGCGGCCTGGCGCCGCTGGGGGTCCCGGGTGAGCTGTGCATCGGCGGCGCCGGGCTGGCCCGCGGCTACCTCGGCCGGCCGGAGCTGACCGCCGAGCGGTTCGTCCGGCCGGCGGCCGGCTCCGGGCTGCCGGACCGGCTGTACCGCACCGGCGACCTGGTCCGCCGCCGCGCCGACGGCGCGCTGGAGTTCCTCGGCCGGCTGGACGACCAGGTGAAGCTGCGCGGCTTCCGGATCGAGCTGGGCGAGATCGAGTCGGTGCTGGCCGAGCAGCCCGGGGTCGGCCGGGCGGTGGTCGCGGTGCGCGAGGACGTGCCGGGCGACCAGCGGCTGGTCGCGTACGTCGTCCCGGACCCGGACGCCGGGCCCGCGGGGGCCGCCGGGGCCGAACCCGAGCCGGCGGAGCTGGACCAGTGGCGCCGGGTCTGGGACGCCGCGTACGCGGAACCGGCCGACCCGGCCGACCCGGCCCACGAGGTCGACCCGACCTTCGACATCCGCGGCTGGGCCAGCAGCTACACCGGCGAGCCGATCCCGGCGGCGGAGATGCGGGACTGGGTGGACCGGACCGCGGAGCTGGCGCTGTCGGTCCGGCCCCGCTCCGTGCTCGACGTCGGCTGCGGCACCGGGCTGATCCTGTTCGCCCTCGCCCCGCACTGCGAGCGCTACCGGGGCACCGACATCTCCGCGGTCGCGCTGGACCGGCTGCGCCGCGAGGTGGCGGACCCGGCCCGCGGTCTCGGCCACGTCGAGCTGTTCGACTGCCCCGCCGACCGGCTGGACCGGCTCCCGGACGGGCAGGTCGACCTGGTCGTCCTCAACTCGGTGGTGCAGTACTTCGCCGACGAGCAGTACCTGCTCCAGGTGCTGGCCGGCGCGCTGGACCGGCTCGCCCCCGGTGGCTCGGTGCTGGTCGGCGACGTGCGCAGCCTGCCGCTGCTGCCGGCGCTGCACGCCTCGGTCGAGCTGTCCCGGGCCGCGGCGGACCAGCCGGTCGAGCAGCTGCGGGACACCGTCCGGCGGCGGGTGGACGGCGAGGAGGAGCTGCTGATCGACCCCGGCTTCTTCGCCGCGCTGCGGGCCCGCTTCCCCCGGCTGACCGGGGTCCGGGTGCTGCCCAAGCGGGGCGGCGTCGACAACGAGCTGACCCGCTTCCGGTACGACGTCCTGCTCACCGCGGACGGCCCGGCCGCGCCCCCGGTCGGCTGGCTGGACTGGACCGCCGAGGGCCTCACCCCGGCCGCGCTGCGGGACCGGCTGGCCACCGACCGGCCGGACGTGCTCGCCGTGCGCGGGGTGCCGAACGCCCGGGTGCGCGCGGCCGCCGCGGCCACCCGCCGGCTGGCAGCCGCGACCGGGACCGCCGGCTAGCTGCGGGCCGAGCCGGCCCGGGAGGCCGGGGGTGTCGACCCGG
>CADCTP010000196.1 GCA_902805565.1 uncultured Mycobacteriales bacterium | reverse complement strand
CCCGTCCAGGTGAACGGCATCTCCACCGACGCGTTCGGGTCCTTGTCCACCAGCGCGCCCTGCAGCGCGGCGTCGAACAGGGCCGGGTGCAGCACGAACCCGGCGTCGTCGGTGTCGGCGGGAAGGGCGACCTCGGTGTAGAGCTCGCCGCCGGCCCGCCAGGCGGCCCGGATGCCCTTGAACAGCGGCCCGTAGTCCAGCCCGGCCAGCTCCATCCGGGCGTACAGGCCGTCCACCGCGATCGGTTCGGCACCCGCCGGCGGCCACTGCATCGGCGCCGCCGCGGCGGGAGCCGGCTCGCGGACCAGCCAGCCGCGGGCGTGGCAGACCGGCTCGGGCTCGTCGTCGTCCGGCCCGGCGTCCGGGGTGGAGTACACCGCGACCTCGCGGCGGCCGTCCTCCGGGGCGCCGACGGTCACCTGGACCCGGCAGCCGGCCTCGTCGTCCAGGACGAGCGGGGCCTGGAGCACCAGCTCGTCCAGGGTCGCGGAGCCGACCCCGGCGCCGGCGGCCAGGGCCAGCTCCACCAGCGCGGTCCCCGGCGCGATGGACATGCCGAAGACCACGTGGTCGCGGATCCACGGCTGCGTGTCCGGGGAGATCCGGCCGCTGTACACCCACTCGTCGCGGTCACCGACCCGGACGGCGGCCGCCAGGATCGGGTGGTCCACCGCGTGCAGGCCGGCGGCCCCGACGTCCCCGGAGCCGGCGCCGGGCAGCAGCCAGTACCGCTCGCGCTGGAAGGCGTAGGCCGGCAGGGACACCGTCCGCGCCCCGCTCCCGGCGTAGACCGCCGGCCAGTCCACGGTCACGCCGGTGACGTGCGCCTCGGCCAGGGACGACGCGAACCGCTCGAAGCCGCCCTCACCCCGCCGCAGCGACCCGACGACACCCACCCGGGACGCGGCACCGTGGTCGGCGACGGTGTCCTCCATCGCCATGGTCAGCACCGGGTGCGGGGACACCTCGAGGAAGCAGCCGGTCCCCTTGTCGAGCAGCGCCCGCAGCGCCGGCTCGAACCCGACCCGCCCGCGCAGGTTCCGGTACCAGTACCCGCCGTCGAGGGTGGCCGTGTCGACGAACCCGCCGACCGCCGTGGAGTAGAACGGCACCCGGCCCGGCTTCGGCGAGACCGGGGCCAGCGCCTCGGACAGCTCCGCCTCGATCGCCTCCACCTGAGCCGTGTGCGACGCGTAGTCCACCGCCACCCGGCGGGCCCGTACGTCGTCCCGCGTGCACACCGCGAGCAGCTCGTCCAGGGCACCGGGCTCGCCGGCCACCACCACCGCCGCCGGACCGTTCACCGCCGCCACGGACACCCGGCCCCCGTACGGGGTCAGGAGCTCCTCCACCCGCTGCACCGGCAGCGCGATCGACATCATCCCGCCGAACCCGGCGAGCCGGTCCCGCACCAGGCGGCTGCGCAGCGCCACCACCCGGGCACCGTCCTGCAGGGACAGCGCCTCCGCCACGCACGCCGCCGCGATCTCCCCCTGCGAGTGCCCGACCACGGCCGACGGCTCGACACCGTACGAGCGCCACAGCGCGGCCAGCGACACCATCACCGCCCACAGCGCGGGCTGCACCACGTCCACCCGCTCCAGCGACGGGGCGCCGTCCGCGCCCCGCAGCACGTCCTCCAGCTCCCAGTCCACGAAGGACCGCAGCGCCGCCGCGCACTCGGCCATCCGGGCCGCGAACACCGGCGAGGAGCCCAGCAGGTCGACCGCCATCCCGGCCCACTGCGCACCCTGCCCCGGGAAGACGAACACCGGACGGGCACCGGAGGTGCGCACCTGGCCCTCGACCACGGTCGCCGCCGGCTCGCCGGCGACCAGCGCGGACAGCCCGGACAGCAGGGCGTCGCGGTCGGCCGCCACGACCACGGCCCGATGGTCGAGGTGGTCGCGGGTGGTCGCCGAGGAGAACCCCAGGTCGGCCAGCCGGACGTCCGGACGCTCGAGCACGCTGGACCGCAACCGGTCGGCCTGGGCGCGCAGCGCCGCGGCGCCGCGACCGGACAGCAGGACCGGGACCGCCGGCGGGCCGGCCACGGCGTCCGGCCCGGCCGTCCCGGGGAGCCCGTCGAACGGCGTCTCCTCCAGGACGACGTGGCAGTTGGTGCCGCTGACCCCGAAGGAGGACACCCCGGCCCGGCGCGGGTGGCCGTTCGTCTTCCACGGGCGCGCCTCGGTGAGCAGCCGGACCGCGCCGGACTCCCAGTCGACCTGCGGCGACGGCGCGTCCACGTGCAGGGTGGCGGGCAGCGTCTCGGTGCGCAGCGCGTACACCATCTTGATCACGCTGGCGATGCCGGCCGCCGCGGAGCTGTGCCCGATGTTCGACTTGACCGAGCCCAGCCACAGCGGGCCGTGCTCGCGGTCCTGACCGTACGTGGCCAGCAGGGCCTGCACCTCGATCGGGTCACCCAGCACGGTCCCCGTGCCGTGGCCCTCGACGACGTCCACCTCCGCCGGCGACACCCCGGCGTTGGCCAGGGCCTGCCGGATCACCCGCTCCTGCGACGGGCCGTTCGGGGCCGTCAGGCCGTTGCTCGCGCCGTCCTGGTTCACCGCGCTGCCGCGCATCACCGCCAGCACCCGGTGCCCGTTCCGGCGGGCGTCGGACAGCCGCTCCAGCACCATCAGGCCCGCGCCGTCGGAGAACCCGGTCCCGTCGGCACCCGCCGCGTAGGACCTGCACCGGCCGTCCGGGGACAGGCCGCGCTGCCGGCTGAAGTCGATGAACAGCGTCGGCCCGGCCAGCACCGTCACGCCGCCGACCAGCGCCAGGGAGCACTCCCCGCTGCGCAGTGCCTGCGCGGCCATGTGCATCGCCACCAGCGAGGACGAGCACGCGGTGTCCAGCGAGACCGCCGGTCCCTCGAGCCCGAAGGTGTAGGAGATCCGGCCCGACACCACACTGGTCGTGCCGCCGGTCAGCCGCAGGCCCTCGATCTGCGGTGCCCCGCCGGCCGGGATCGGCGCGTAGTCCGACGGGCCGACGCCGCAGTAGACCCCGGTGTCGCTGCCGCGCAACGACGCCGGGGCGATGCCCGCGTCCTCGAACGCCTCCCAGGCCAGCTCCAGCAGCAACCGCTGCTGCGGGTCCATGGACAGCGCCTCGCGCGGGCTGATCCCGAAGAAGTCGGCGTCGAACAGCGCCGCACCGGAGACGAACCCGCCTCCCCGGGCGTACGTGCTGCCGAGCCGGTCCGGGTCCGGGTCGTAGAGCCGCTCCAGGTCCCAGCCACGGTCGGTCGGGAAGCCGGAGATCGCGTCCCGGCCGTCGGCGATCAGGTCCCACAGCTCGTCGGGCGAGTCGGCGCCGGGGTAGCGGCAGCTCATGCCGACCACGGCGAGCGGCTCGGTGCCGCGGTCCTCCACCTCCTGCAGGCGGGCCCGGACGTCGACGAGGTCGGCCGCGGTCTTCTTGAGGTAACGGACAAGCTTGTCCTGCTGATCGGTACTCAGCACAGTCATATCTTCTCCTCAGACCTCGCCGAACACGGCTTCGACGAACCCGAAGACGCTTCCGCCGGCACCGCGGTGCGGTGGGGAAACATGCACACGCGCGCGCAGGGCTCGCGAAGTCAGCGAATTCGGAGCCCGTGGGGGGAAACGGTACGACCCCGGACCGACGATGTGCCGCACATGGCAGGAAGCGGCCCGACTTACCGTAGTGGCGGGCCGGGCGGAGCGGCAAGCGAAGAGCATGTTGCAGGAAGCGGACAACATGGGGCGGCCGGCTCCGAGGCTTCCCGGCCGACCCGCGGACGAGTGGCGTGACCTGCACGAACGCCATGCCCACTCTGAACACCTATGAACTTTGATCCGAACACCTATATGAACTCGCCAATGCCTGGGACCCCCGCTGTGACCGCCGATCGAACGGTGCGCATCGTCACCGGAATACGGTCCCGGCGGAACCGGGCCCGCAGCTTCATGACAGCCGTTCGCAGGTTCATGACAGATATCGGGGAGCTCGCGGAATACCCGCGTCCGGCCAAGTAGTGTGCCGCTCATCTGTGATCGCTGTCACCGCATAAACTACGAAGAGGATCAGCCGATGATCAGCGCTTCCGCCGCGGTACTGAGGGCCGGCGACCGGCCTTACGCCATCGAGGAAGTGATTCTCGACGAACCGGGTGCGGACCAGATCGTCGTGCAGGTGGCCGCGACCGGTTTCTGCCACAGCGATGCGGTGGCCCGGGCCCCGAAGTTCGTCCAGGTGTGGCCGCTGATCACCGGGCACGAGGCCGCCGGGGTGGTGGAGCGGGTCGGCTCCGAGGTGTCCGGGATCGAGGTCGGCGATCACGTCGTGCTGACGTTCGCCTACTGCGGCACCTGCTCGCAGTGCGCGGACAACCACCCCGCGTACTGCGAGACCTTCGTCCAGCGCAACATCCTGGGGCTGCTGGCCACCGGTGGCGCCCGCGCCACCGCTGCCGGCGACGAGTCGGTCGGGGCCCGCTGGTTCGGCCAGTCGACGTTCGCCACCCGCACCGTCGTCGACGCGCGCAGCGCCGTGGTGGTCGACCGCGACCTGCCGCTGGACGTCCTGGCACCGCTGGGGTGCGGGATCATCACCGGCGCCGGGACCGTGCTGAACGTCCTGGACGTGCGGCCCGGGACGTCCGTGGCGATCTTCGGTGTCGGTTCGGTCGGGCTCGCCGCGCTGCTCGCGGCGAAGGCGGCGGGGGCCGAGTCGATCATCGCCGTCGACCTCCACCCGGCGCGGCTGGAGCTGGCGACCGAGCTGGGTGCCACCGCGACGATCCTGGGTGGCGACAACGACTCCGTCGCCGAGCAGATCCGCAAGCTCACCAACCAGGGAACGCACTACAGCATCGACACCACGGGGGTTCCCGAGGTCATCCTCTGCGCCCTCGGGAGCATGCGGGCCCGGGGCGTCTGTGCCTCGGTGGGGATCCAGACCGGCGACGTCGTCCTCGACGGTCACGCGCTGAGCGGCAAGCAGCTCGTGTCGGTGATCGAGGGCGACGCCGACCCCCGGACGCTCATCCCGCACCTGATCCAGCTCTGGCGGGACGGGCGGTTCCCGTTCGACCGCATGCTGGAGCGGTTCCCCTTCACCGCGATCAACGAGGCGGAGAAGGCGTCACTGGAAGGTCGGGCCGTCAAGCCCGTACTGGTCATGAGCTAGGCGGGTGGCCCGGTCGCCCGCCCGTCGACGGGGCCGGCGACCGGGCCACCCGCCGGGTCCGGCACGGCCGGACCGGGTCCCCGACCGACGTGGTTCGCGCGGACCTTCCGATCACGGCCGAGGGCACTCGCGCAACCAGCCCATCTCGAGGAGATTCGCATGACCACAGACCATGTCGAGCTCGGCGTGCGGCCGCCGCTCGGAGAGGTCCCCGCCCAGATGTACGCCTCCGTCATCCGGCCCGAGCGGTACGGCCCGCCGGAGAAGGCCTTCGCGGTCGAGCTGGTGGACACCCCGCCGGTGGGCCGCGGCCAGGTCCTCGTCTACGTGATGGCGGCCGGCATCAACTACAACAACGTGTGGGCCTCGCTCGGCTACCCGGTCGACGTCGTGTCCGCCCGGCAGAAGGCCGGGGCCACGGAGGACTTCCACATCGGCGGTTCGGAGGGGTCGGGCATCGTCTGGGCCGTCGGCGAGGGCGTCACGTCGGTGTCCGTCGGGGACGAGGTCGTGATGTCCTCCGGGGTGTGGGACGAGAGCGCCGAGGACCTCCGGATGGGCTTCGACTCCACCGCCTCGACGACGTTCCGGGCCTGGGGGTACGAGACCAACTACGGCTCCTTCGCCCAGTTCGCGCTGGTGAAGGACCTGCAGTGCCACCCGAAGCCGGCGGGGCTGTCCTGGGAGGAGTCGGCCAGCTTCCTGCTCACCGGTCCCACCGCCTACCGCCAGCTGACCGGGTGGAACCCGAACGTGGTCGAGCCCGGCGACCCGGTCCTGATCTGGGGTGGCGCCGGCGGTCTCGGCTCGATGGCCATCCAGATCGCGCGGCACCGCGGCGGCATCCCGATCGCCGTGGTGTCCGACGACGACCGCGGCAAGCGGTGCATGGACCTCGGCGCCAAGGGCTACATCAACCGCACCGAGTTCGACCACTGGGGACGGCTGCCGGACACCCGCGACACCGAGGCGATGGCCCGGTGGACGCAGGGCGCCCGCGCCTTCGGCCGGAAGTTCTGGGAGGTGCTCGGCGAGCGCAAGTCCCCGCGGGTCGTGCTGGAGCACACCGGGCAGGACACCATCCCGACCTCGATGTACCTGTGCGACACGGCCGGCATGGTGGTCATCTGCGGCGGCACCAGCGGCTACAACGCCGACGTCGACCTGCGCTACATGTGGATGCGGCAGAAGCGGCTGCAGGGGTCGCACTACGCGAGCCCGCGGCAGTGCCGCCAGGTGATCCAGCTCGCGTCCGACGGCGTCCTGGACCCGTGCCTGTCCTGGACCGGCGACTTCAGCGACGTCGGCACGGCGCACCAGATGCTGTACGAGAACAGGCACCCGTACGGGAACATGGCGGTGCGGGTCAACGCGGTCGTGGAGCCGTGAGCCGCCCCTGCTGACCGCGCGGACCCCCGGTGTCCCGTCCCCGCCGTCGGCGGCGGCGGTGGCACCGGGGGTCCTTGCGTTCGTGGGCGACGCGCACGACAGCGGGACCCCCGGTGCCGTGGTCCAGGGGTGGACCACGGCACCCGGGGGTCCCGAGGGTCGCGCCGGGCCCGGCTCCGCGCCGGGCCCGCCGGTCAGACGAACCGGCTGAGGTCCCCGCTCCGCAGGATCTCGCAGACGTCCCGGAACGCCACGTCGACCACGGCGATCTCGTCGTCCGAGAGGAAGATCGACGGTTCGAAGCGCATGGTCCACGGGCCGCTCGCCGTCCGGGCGATGCGGAACCGGTGCTTCTTCAGCATGTGCCCGAGGATGAGCAGCGGCACCGCCTGGTGCATCTCCCGGACCGCGGGGAACTCCGACCCGGACTGGTCGTGGAACTCGAACCCGAGCATCAGGCCCTCGCCGCGGACCTCCCGCACGATCTCCGGGTAGTCGGCCTTGATGGCCTCCATCATCGCCTTGGCCTTCGCGCCGCGCTCGGCCGCCAGCTCGTACGCCTTGCCGCCGTCGGCCTCGAGCAGCTGCAGGACCTTCAGGGCGAGCCGGGTGGAGAAGCCGTCCTTCGCGAAGGTCGAGCTGTGCATGAACTCGAACTCCTTGTGGTACAGGCGCTCGTTGATCAGCACCACACCGAGCTTGGCGATGCCGCCGCCGAGTGCCTTGGCCAGGACGATGTAGTCCGGCCGGAGGCCGATCCGGGTCCCGGCGAGGAAGGTGCCGGCGCGGCCCATGCCCGACTGGACCTCGTCGGAGATCAGCGGCACGCCGAACGCGTCGCACGCCTCGCGCAGTGCGCCGGCCAGCTCCGCCGACAGCGGGAAGATGCCCGCCTCGCCCATGATCGGCTCGACCACGAACGCCGTGAACACCGGGAAGTCGCGCTCGACGACGTCGACGACGCCGTCCTCGACCACGACGTCGAGCAGGGCGGCCCGCTCCTGCTCCATGACCTTCGCGATCATGTGCGGCTGGTCGCGCGGGACGAACCGGGCCTGCGCGGCGAGCGCCTTGAACGGGCCGCGCAGCATCTGGTTGTAGGTCAGCTGGAGGCTGCCGACCAGCTTGCCGTGGAAGCCGCCCTCCAGCGCCAGGAACAGCGGCGGGCGGGCCTCGACCTCGGCGTTGCGCCGGGACACCTCGGCGACCAGCCGGTCGATGTCCGTGCCGCCCGCGACCGCCGCGGCGGCCTCGGTGAGCGTGGCGCCGCCGGCCACCGCCGTCCGCGCCTGGCCGAGGTTGGCCTCGATCCCGCCCTTCAGCCCGGCGATGCGGATGACCCGGTCGAGCTCGGCGTGCTTGATCGCGATCTCGACGGCCTCGGCGCCGGTGTTCCCGAACTGGGCGTAGAACTTGTCCTCGGTCCCCAGCTCGCGGCGGACGATCGCGTTCAGCTCGGCCGCGAGGTTCAGCGCGAACGAGTAGCCGCCCATCTGCGCGTGCACCGGGGTCTGCTGGTCCAGCACCCACTTGGCGTGCTCGACGATCTCCGGGTTGTTGTGCCCGAACATCAGCGAGCCGAAGCCGCTGACGCCGTCGAGCACCCCGACCTCGGTGCCGTCGTCGGCGAGGTAGTACAGCGTGTTGCCCTGCGCGCGCACGTACCGCACCGCGAGGCCGAACTCGCTCAGCTTCTCGACCATGAACGAGTCCGCGAATTCCGGCGAACCGATGGATGAATTCATCATTTCATCTCCGATTGACAGGTTGTGACACGTGCGGATCGCGCGGGGCCGGCGGTTCCCGGCCGCCGACCGGGCGCCGGCCCGGCCCGCGCGGGGAACTCCGCCCGCACCGGCGCCGGTCGCCCTCGGCTCAGCTCTCCGCCTGCGCGTGGCTCTCGGCCTGCGCGCGGTCCCCGGTGCGCGCCCGGTCGGCGGCCTGCGCCCCGTCCTCGGCCTGGGCGTGGTCCCCGGCGGCCTGCGCGGCACCCTCCGCCTGCTCCTGGTCCTCGGTCTGGCCGTGCGTCCGGGTGTTGCGCAGCAGGACGGCGCTGACCACGGCGAGCACCAGGACCACGACGCCGCAGACCAGGGCGGTGGCGTGGAAGCCGTCCATGAAGAAGCCGATCGCCTGCTCGACCAGCGGGCCCGCCGTCTCCGACGGCAGCTCGTCGGCGACGGCCAGCGCGCCGGGGAGCGTCTCGGCCGCCGCTTCCGCCGCCTCCGGCGGGAGCCCGTCGGTGGTCGACCCGTCCATGTTGGAGCGGTAGACCGCGACACCGACGCTGCCGAGCAGCGCGATGCCGAGGGCGAGGCCGAACTCCGACGCGGTCTCCGACATCGCCGCGGCCGACCCGGACCGCTCCGGGGGCGCCGTCCCGACCACCAGGTCGGTGCCCAGCGCGAACACCGGGCCGATGCCGGCGAACAGCACCACCAGCGCGGCCACCAGGACCCACACCGAGTCGGTCGGGTCGACGGCCAGCAGCATGAGGTGCCCGATCGCGGTCACCACCAGGCTGGCGCCGACCACGAAGCCGGGGCGGACCCACTTGGTGAACACCGGCGCCACGGACGCCGTGACCATCATGACGAACGCCGACGGCAGCAGCCACAGGCCGGCCTCCAGCGGGCTCTGGTCCTTGACCAGCTGCAGGTACTGGGCGATGAACAGGTAGACGCCGCCGAGCACGCCGATGCCGACGAGCATCGTGACCAGCGTCGCGCTGAACTCCTTGTGGCGGAACAGGGTCACGTCGAGCAGCGGGTCGGGCACCCGGGTCTGCCGGATGACGAACAGCGCGCCGAGGACCACGCCGGCGACGAGCACGGCCGCCGGCAGCACCCGCAGGCCGTCCTCGGCGAGCTCCTTGATGCCCCAGATGACCGCGATGACCGCGACCAGCGACAGCACCACGCTGACCAGGTCGAGCCGGTGCGCCGACGGCGAGCGGTACTCGGGCAGCAGGAACGGCGCCGCGATCAGCAGCACCACCATCACCGGGACGGCCAGCAGGAACACCGAGCCCCACCAGAAGTTCTCCAGCATCAGCCCGCCGATCGGCGGGCCGAGGGCGGCACCCGAGGCGAAGAACCCGGACCAGATGGCGATCGCCTGCGCGCGCTGCTTGGCGTCGGTGAACATGTTCCTGATCAGCGACAGCGTCGAGGGCATCAGCGTCGCACCGGTGATGCCGAGCAGCGCGCGGGCCACGATGAGCATCTCGGCGCTGTTGGCGTAGGCGGCGAGCAATGACGCCCCGGCGAAGCCGACCGCGCCGATCATCAGCAGCCTGCGGCGGCCGATGCGGTCGCCGATCGTGCCCATCGCGATCAGCAGGCCGGCGAGCAGGAAGCCGAAGATGTCGATGATCCACAGCGTCTGGTTGCCCGTGGGCTTCAGATCACCGGCGATGTTCGGCAGGGCCAGGTAGAGGACCGTGGCATCGAGCGAGAGCACCAGGGTCGGCAGGGTGAGCACTGCCAGCCCGAGCCATTCCTGCGTCCCCGCCTTACTGGCCGTCGCCGGGGCATTGACGCTCATGGGTGGAACCTCCGGTGCCTCGTCGATCCTCAATCGCCTCGCGCAAAACCGTACCGGCGGGAACAGGCCGGACTTCCCGGGATGATTGGCGTTGTCCACAACCTGCACGGCTCTGTCAACAACCTGCAGGCGCGGTCGCGACAGGAATGGCGCGGCGACCCGCTGCCCCGCCCCGGACGGACGCCCCGTGACAGGAACCTGCCATCAACCGTCCGCGGCGGAGGTCGGCCACCGTGCGGTCGACCGGGATGACCTGCCCGTCCCGGGGTCGGGATAGGGGTTCGGAATTCAGGGGTGGCGGCGCGGAACGTAGCAGCCAGGATCCCCGGTCACCGCCCTGCATAGGGGTTCAGGCTTGGCGCGAGGGTTCATGTTCGGCACCGGAGTCCCTAATCTGCTCTCAACCGGGGTGTCCGATTCGTCCATGTACCGGCCGGGTCAGCGGCCACCGCCCCGCGTAGGGGTTCAGATTTGGCGCACAAGTCCGGACCGGTGCCGAAGCCCCCGATCTGTCCGACCGATGACTGCACGAAATACCACCCTGGCGGGAGACCGGCATGGCTCGTTCACAGATTGAGAGCGATAATCAGCTTCCGTGGCAGCGTCCGCAGCCGGGCGAGTCGGTCGAATTGTTGAACCAGGCGCGGGACCTCATCGATGACGCCCTCAAACTCTATCAAGACCACGAGAGCAGGTTCATCACCGAGATCACCGATCCGCACAATGCCCGCTACACCCTCGCCGAGGCCGTCAACAACGCCGGGCACGATCTCCTTTACAACCTCCCGACCCAGCCCGATCCGCTGTGGAATCCCGCTCCCGGCACCGCCCGTACCCGCATCCTGTGCCCACCCGAGCGGGCCGCGACGTCCGTCACCCGGTCCACCGGCACCGAGATCCGCGTCGCCGACCATCCCGGCATCAACCTCGCCGTCGTCGACGGCCACACCGCCCTGATCTACACCCCGGGCAACGGCTACAAGCTCCTCGTCGTCCGGCACCCCGCGGTGGTCAACCTGCTGACCATCCTGCTCAACCACATCTGGCGCACCGCCGAGCCGCTGAGCCGGCACACCGCCACCATCGCCGCCCGCCGCGAGTGCCCCACCACCCACCAGATCCTCCGCCAGCTGGCCGTCGGCAGCACCGACGACGCCGCCGCCCGCCGCCTGTCCATGTCGGTACGCACCTTCCGCCGCCATGTCGCCGACATCATGCGCGACGTCGACGCCCGCTCCCGCTTCCAGGCCGGCATCCGCCTCGCCCAGCTCGGCCTCGTCCCGTCCCGCGACGACCTCCAGGACGACGACCTCGCGTCCTGAGCCACCCGGGCCGGCAGCGACCCGCACCTCGACCCCCACCTCGACACGGACGGGACGAGATCGACATAATCGGGTTGTTGCACCCGGTGGTCGACCCGTGCGGGGGAGAGGACGGTGTCGGCGGCCGTGCGCCCGGTCATGCCCCCGGGCGGCCACGCCGTCCGACGGCTCCGGTCGCGGGTCACCGACAGCGTCCCGGCGCAGTTCTTCCTCCTGGTGCTGGCGTTGTCGGTGCCGTTCTGGCTGCTCGGCGCGGCGTTCGCGGGGCGGTCCACCGGGCTGCCGGTGAACATCCCGATCAGCGCGCAGATGGCCGTCTGCCCGCTGGTGGCGGCGCTGATCCTGCTGCACCGGGACGGCCGGGTGCACGCCGTGCTGGCCGCCTTCCGCCGGGCGGTCGACCCGCGGGGGGTCGCGCCGCAGTGGCACCTGGTCACCTTCCTGCTCATGCCGGCGGTGATGGCGCTGTCGTACGGGGTGATGCGGCTGAGCGGGGAGGACCTCCCGCCGCCGGCCATCCCGTGGACCGCGCTGCCGGTGCTGTTCGCGGTGTTCCTGGTCGCGGCGCTGGGCGAGGAGCTCGGCTGGATGGGCTACGTGTACGGGCCGCTGGCCGAGGGCCGGTCCGCGCTGCGGGCCAGCCTGCTGCTCGGTGTGGTCTGGGCCGGCTGGCACGTGGTCCCGCTGCTGCAGGCCGGGCACGGGTCCAGCTGGATCGCCTGGCAGTGCGTGGGCACCGTGGCGCGGCGGGTGCTCACCGTGTGGCTCTACCTCAACGCCGGCCAGAACGTCTTCGCCGCCGTGCTGCTGCACACGATGGACAACGTCAGCGTCTTCGCCTTCCCGGTGTACGGCTCGTACTACGACCCGACCGTCACCGGGCTGCTCGTGGTGGCCGCCGCCGTGGTGATCACCGCGGTGTGGACCGGGCGGACGCTGTCGGACAACCGGCTCGGCCGCGCCGCCCCGAACTCCCCCGCCGCGCCGGACTCCCCCGCCGCACCAGACTCCCCCGCCGAGCCCGCCGGACCTCGGCGCCGGGGCAGCCCTCCCACCGTCCGGCCCGGATCGGAGGAACGATGGAGGAGACCCGCGGGCGGGCCGCGGTCCAGGCCGGACCCGGCGCCACCGACGTGACCGGCGCGGAGGTCACCGGGGTGGGACTGACCCGGCTGGACCACGTCGGGATGGCGGTGGAGGACCTGGACCGGGCGATCGCCCACTACCAGGACATGTTCGGGATGCGCTGCGTGCACCGCGAGGAGAACGCCGAGCAGGGCGTCCAGGAGGCGATGATGTCGGTCGGGCCGGACCCGGCCGACGGCTGCGTGCAGCTGCTGGCCCCGCTGTCGCCGGGCTCGCCGATCGCCCGCTTCCTGGCCGGGACCGGGCCGGGCGTCCAGCAGGTCGCGTACACGGTGGCCGACCTGGACGCGACGAGCGCCGCGCTGCGGGAGCGGGGCGCGCGGCTGCTGTACGAGACGGCGCGGCCGGGCACCGCCGGCAGCCGGATCAACTTCGTGCACCCCCGCGACGCCGGCGGCGTCCTGGTGGAGCTGGTGGAGCCGGCCCGGGCCGGCTGACCGCGTCGGGCCGGCCGCCCCGCGGGGGGTGGCCGGCCCGGTCAGCGCCTCACCGGCCGGTCAGCGCCTAACCGGCCGGTCAGCGCCTCACCGGCCGGCCGGCTCCGCCACCCCGGCGGGCAGCAGCCGGCGCAGCGGGGCCGGCAGCCACCAGTTCCACGAGCCCATCAGGCGCATCAGCGCCGGCACCAGCAGCAGCCGGACGATCGTCGCGTCGATGAGGACCGCGAGCGCGAGCATGAAGCCCATCTGCTTGATCTCGAGGATCCGGGTGAACAGGAACGCGGCGAAGACGACGACCATGATCGCCGCGGCCGCGGTGATCACCCGGGCGGTGCGGGTGATCCCGAGCCGGACCGCCGCCTGGTTGTCCCCGGTGCGCTCCCACTCCTCCCGCATCCGCAGCAGCATGAACACCTCGTAGTCCATCGACAGGCCGAAGACCAGCGCGAACGCGAACAGCGGCAGGATCACCTGGATGAAGCCGGTGCGGTCGACGCCGAGCAGCCCGGCGCCGTGGCCGTCCTGGAAGACCAGCACCGCCGCCCCGAACGCCGCCCCCGAGGTGAGCAGGTTCATCAGGATCGCCTTCACCGGCAGCACCAGCGACCGGAACGCGATGAGCAGCAGCACCCAGGACGCGGCCAGCACGGTCGCGATGACCAGCGGCAGGGCCCGGGAGCTCTCGTCGCCGATGTCGACGATCTCCGCCGGCACGCCGCCGACGTGCGCGGTCAGCCCGGCGGCGGCCAGCGTGCCGGCGGCCTCGGCGCGCAGGTCGCGGACCAGCGCGGCGGTCCGGTCGGTGTCGGCGCCGTACCGGGGGCGGACGGTGACCACGGTGGTGGCCCGGTCGGCGCTCACCAGGTCGGGGATCGGCCCGGCCCGCTGCAGCGCGGCGGCGGTGTGGCCGCCGACGGCCCGGTCCAGCTCGGCGGGCAGCGACACCACCTCGGCCACGTCCGGGTGTGCGGTGGCCACCGCGCCGAAGCGGGCGACCGCGTCGAGCTGCGGGTCGGTCAGCGCCGGGCCGCCGGTGGACACCACGACCTCGGCCGGGGTGAGCACGCCGGGCGCGAAGCCCTGCGCCACGACGGTGTAGCCCCGGCCGGCGGGTGACTCGGCGACGGCGCCGGCGCCCAGGTCCACGCCGTACCGCAGGCCGAACGCGGGCAGGGCGAGCGCGCCGAGCACCAGGGTGGCCAGCAGCGCGACGGCGACCGGGCGGCGCATCACCAGGTTGGTCAGCCGGGCCCAGGCCGAGTGGTCCGGGTCGGGGTGGCGCAGCGAGCGGCGGGCCCACGGCAGCGCCAGCCGGTTGACCCGGCCGCCGAGCAGGCCGAGCACCGCGGGCAGCAGGGTCACCGACAGCAGCATCATGGCCAGCACCGCGGCGGTCATGCCGAGCGCCATCGAGTGCACCTTGGGCGAGCGGACCAGCCACAGGCCGGACAGCGACACCAGCACGGTGATCCCGGAGAACAGCACCGCGTGCCCGGCGGTGGCCACCGTCCGGCCGACCGCCTCGGCCCGCTGCTGCCGGGTGTCGCCGCCGGTGCGGGCCAGCTCCTCCCGGAACCGGGTGATCAGGAAGAGCGAGTAGTCGATGCCCAGGGCGATGCCGACCATGCTCACCGCGGTCTGGACGAACACGTCGAACGGCGCCACCAGGGCCACCAGCCCGAGCAGCCCGAACGCGGACAGCACCGCGACCACCCCGAGCACCAGCGGGACCGCGGCCGCCACCACCGAGCCGAACGCGATCAGCAGCACGATCGCGGCCGCCGGCAGCCCGATGCGCTCCGCGGCCGCGAGGTCCTCCGCGCCCTGCTCCACCGCGGCGGCGGCCAGCGGCGAGGAGCCGGTGAAGTACACCCGGACCTGGTCGGTGCCCAGCTCCGCCGCCACGTCCTGCAGCGGTCCGGCCGCCGCCTGCCGGTCCTTGTCGCTGCCGGTGAGGCTGACCGGGACCAGCGCGGTCCGGCCGTCGGCGGAGACCAGCCGCCGCGGGGCCTCGTACGGGCTGGCGACGGCCGTCACCCCGGGCCGGCCGGCGTACCGGGCGACCGCGTCGGCGACCACCTGCCGGTACGCCGGGTCGGCGGTGGTCAGCCGGTCGGAGTGCACGACCGCGAAGTCGGTCTCCTCGGCGGCGTCCGGGAACGCCTGCTCGACCAGCTGCTGGGCCCGCGCGGAGCCGGACCCGGTGACCACGTTGGTGTTGCCGGTCAGGTGCGAGGTGAAGTAGCCGGCCGACACCGTCGCGCCGGCCAGCAGGACCAGCCAGACCGCGATCACCCGCCACGGGTGCAGCGCCATCCGGCGGCCGAGCCGGTCCAGCCGCCCGGGTCGGTCCGGTGCGGTCGCCGGCGCGGGGGCGCGGACCGGGGAGCCGGTCATCGCAGCGCCGCCCGGGCCGGGCCGAGGGCGCCGGCGACCGCCGCCGCCACCTCGGCCGCGGCGTCGTGCAGGAAGAAGTGGTCGCCCGGGAGCACGTGCACCCGGGCGCCGACCGCGGACTCCCGGCGCCAGCCGGTCAGCGCCGCCGGCGGCACGGCCGGGTCCGCCGACCCGCCGAACGCGGTGATCGGCACCGGCAGCGGCGGCCCCGGCCGGTGCTCGTACGTCTCCAGCACCGCGAAGTCGGCCCGCAGGGTCGGCAGCATCAGGCCCATCAGCTCCTCGTCGGCCAGCAGCTCCGGCGGGGTGCCGTTGAGCGACCGCAACTCCGCGAGCACGTCCTCGTCCGGCGCCGCGTGCACGGCCGGGCGGGTACGCGGCACGGCCGGGGCGGCCGCGCCGGAGACGAACAGGTGCACCGGCGGCCGGCCGTCCGCGGCGAACACCCGGGTCAGCTCGCAGGCCAGCAGCGCGCCGAGGCTGTGCCCGAACAGCGCGTACGGGCGGTCCAGGGCGGGCGCCAGGCCGGCGGCCAGCGCCCGCACCAGCAGCGACAGCCGGCGGTGCGCGGGCTCGGCCAGCCGGGTGCCGCGGCCGGGCAGCTCCACCGGGCACACCGCGACGTGCGGGGGCGCGAGCCGGGCCCAGCCGCGGAACGCGCCCGCCCCGCCGCCGGCGTACGGCAGGCAGAACAGCCGCACCTCGGCGTCCGGGCCGGGGTCCGGTCCGGGCAGCCACCGTCCGGTCATGCGCTCAGGCGCCCGGCGCGGCGCGCAGGCCGAGCGGCCGCAGGTCGGTCCACACCTCGTCGATCCAGGCCAGGCACTCCTCCCGGGTGCCGCGGTGGCCGGCCGCCCGCCAGCCGGCCGGCAGGTCCCGGTCCGCCCACCACACCGAGTGCTGGCCCTCGTCGTTGACGACGGCGACGTACTGCTCCATGGGTTCCTCCGTTCCGGGGCGCGGCCGGTCAGGCCAGGACCGAGCCGTTGCCGAGCCGGCTGGCCCGGTTGCGCCGGTTGTCCAGGTGCACGTAGACCCGGTGCAGCCAGCGGTCGCGGCCGTCGTACCGGGGGCGGAAGGACGACCGGCCGTGCAGCGCGATCCGGTTGTCCAGGAAGGTCATCTGGCCGGACTGCAGCACCAGCGAGGTCGCCACCTCCTCCAGCGCGGCGTGCAGCCGGTCCAGCGCCGCCGCGGCCTCGCCGTCCAGCGCCACGGTGGCGTTGAAGTCGACGCAGATGTTCGGGTCCTCGAGGGTCCCGTCCAGCACGGCGTGCGGCAGCGTGTCCGCGCCGGACCGGAACGACGGCGGCGGCGCGGTGACGAACCGCGCGTCGCACAGCACCTTGGCGTCCTCCTCGGCCAGCAGCGGCAGCGCCCGCCGGATCGAGGACACCAGCGTGCCGGCCTGCCGGGCATGATCGTTCCGCAGGCACATCAGGCCGACGTAGTCGGGGCGGTGCGGGTGGAACGCGTTCTCCACGTGGAACTTCAGCGGCACGGAGCCCGCGTTGCTCTGCGACCGCTCCAGGCCCGGCACCGGCACGACGTTCTGCACCAGGGCGCCGAGCTTCTCGTCCCGGTACGCCACCACCTCGCCCAGGTGCAGGCCGAGCAGCACCGGCAGCACCGAGGCCACCGACGCCTCCAGCTCCACCGAGTCCGGGGTGCCCGGCGTCGGGGCCAGCGCGTCCTCGTCGACCGGCAGGTTCGCCACGAACAGCGTGCCGTCCCCGCCGGGGTCGTGCCGGTAGCGGCGCAGCGCCGCCCGCAGCCGGACCGGCAGGTGGCAGCTGAGCTGCCGGGCGTGCTGCAGGAACTCCTCGTCGTCGAGCAGGGCCGGCGGGGTCCGCGCCAGCCGCTCGGCCAGCGCGGCGAGCTCGACCCGTTCCTGCTCGGTCAGCTCGATCCGGTGCTCGGTGTGCCGGCCGGCCGCGGGCACGGTGGTATCGGGGACGGTCACGGTCTTCCTTCCTCGGGGGCTCGATGCGCACCTGCCGGGGACCCGGCGGGCCGGTGGGGCGTCACAGCGGGGCCGGTCACAGCAGGGCCGGGAGCGCGCGGGTGTCGACCTTGCCGTTGGCGGTGAGCGGGATCCGGTCGATCGCGACGAACGCCGCCGGGACCATGTGGTCGGGCAGCACCGCGGCCAGGTGCGCGGTCAGGTCCGCGGCGTCCAGCGGCCGCCCCGCCGCCAGCACCGGGTACGCCACCAGCCGGGTGCCGCCCGCCGGCGCCGGCCGGGCCACCACGACGGCGTCCCGGACGTCCGGGTGCCGGCACAGCGCGGCCTGGATCTCGCCCAGCTCGACCCGGTAGCCGCGGATCTTCACCTGGTTGTCGAGCCGGCCGAGGAACTCCAGCGAGCCGTCCGGCAGCCAGCGCGCCAGGTCGCCGGTGCGGTAGAGGCGGGACCCCGGGGGCCCGTACGGGTCGGGCAGGAAGCGGTCGGCGGTGAGGTCGGGCCGGCCCAGGTAGCCGCGCGCCACCCCGGCGCCGCCGACGTGGACCTCGCCGGGGACGCCGACGGCCACCGGCTCCAGCCGGTCGGTGAGGACGTACATGGTGGTGTTGGGGATCGGCCGGCCGAGCGGGACCAGCTCGGTGGCCGGCGGGGCGTCGATCTCCTGGCCGGAGTTGCCGATGGTGATCTCGGTGGGGCCGTACTCGGTGGCCACCGCGGTGCCGCCCGGGCCGGCCAGCCCGATCCACCGCTCCGCCAGCGCGGCGGTGAACGAGTCCCCGGCCGCGATCGCCAGGCCGGCCAGGTCCCGGACCTCGCCCGCGGTGAGCTGGTAGGTCAGCAGGTCCAGGTGGCCCGGCGTCATCTTGACGAAGCTGTACGGCCCGCCCTCGGCGAGCTCCGGCCCCAGCTCGTCCAGGGCCAGCGGCTGCGGCAGCAGGTGCACCGGCTGCCCGACCAGCAGCGGGGTGAGCAGGTCCGGGATGCCGAGGTCGAAGGAGATCGAGGAGAACACCGGGGCGCCGCCGGTGCCGCGGGACGCGTACGCCTCGACCGTCCACAGCAGGTAGTTCGCCAGCCCGCCGTGCTGCACCAGCACGCCCTTCGGCGTCCCGGTGGAGCCGGAGGTGTAGATGACGTACGCCAGCCGGGCCGGGTCGGCGGGGACCGGGGGCGGGGGAGCCGCGGCGGCGATGGCCGCCCGCTCGGCGTCCAGCAGCACGACGGCCGCGCCGCCGCCGTCGCCGAGCGCCGCCCGCAGCGCCGTCGTGGTGACGACCAGCGGGCAGCCGGCCGCGCTGACCATCCGGGACAGCCGGGCCGCGGGCAGCTCCGGGTCCAGCGGCACGTGCGCCGCCCCGGTCTTCCAGATGCCGAGCAGCGCGGGCAGCAGGTCCGGCGACCGGTCCAGGCACAGC